>NZ_JBAKFV010000006.1:0-320658 GCF_036889365.1 Caulobacter sp. CCNWLW153 | reverse complement strand
TCGGGAATGATCTTGGTCGGATCGAGCACGTCATAGGGCAGGGCGTCGGCGAAGGCTTGATCGAAGGCCTGCACGCCCAGCTCCCACTCGGGGAAGTCGCCGCGATCGATGGCTTCGAAGAGGTCGCGACGCTGAAAGTCGGGATCAGCGCCCGCCAGCTTCACCGCCTCGTCCCACAGGGTCGAGGCCACGCCCTGCTTGGGCTTCCAGTGGAACTTGACGAAGGTCGCCTTGCCCTTGGCGTCGACCAGCCGGAAGGTGTGGATGCCGAACCCATCCATGGTGCGCAGGCTCCGCGGGATCGTCCGGTCGCTCATCGCCCACATGATCATGTGGGTGGCCTCGGGCATCAGGCTGATGAAGTCCCAGAAGGTGTCGTGGGCGCTGGCCGATTGCGGATAGCCGCGATCGGCCTCCATCTTCACCGAGTGGATCAGGTCGGGGAACTTGATGGCGTCCTGGATGAAGAACACCGGGATGTTGTTGCCCACGAGGTCCCAGTTGCCTTCCTGGGTGTAGAATTTCACCGCAAAGCCCCGCACGTCGCGCGGGGTGTCGACGCTGCCGGCGCCGCCGGCGACCGTCGAGAACCGCACGAACACCGGCGTCTTCTCGCCAGGGCGCTGGAAGAGGTCGGCCTTGCTAAGCTTGGCGGCGGCCGCATAGGGCTCGAAATAGCCGTGGGCCGCCGAGCCGCGGGCATGGACGATGCGCTCGGGGATGCGCTCGTGATCGAAGTGGAAGATCTTCTCGCGCAGCACGAAGTCTTCCAGCAGCACCGGACCACGCGGGCCCGCCTTCAGCTGGTTCTGGTTGTCGGAAATCCGCACGCCCTGGTTGGTGGTCAGGTGGCCGTCCGGTGTGTGCGGGCCGCCCTCCGGAACGCGCTGGTGGGTCTCGTCGCCGACGCCGCGTTCGGTGGTCATGCCCTTGGCCATGTCAGTCTCCTGGGATGGGATCGTGGGGCAATCCAAAAGCCCCGAAGCCGGTTCCGAGCTTGGCCGGACCCGTCTGATGATCGTGTCGCTGATGAAGCTGCGCAGACCGGACGGGCGTTGAGGGCAAGCCATCCCAGAGGAGATCGCCGATGCCCGCCAAGTCCGCCGCCCAGCAAAAAGCCGCCGGAGCCGCCCTGTCCGCCAAGCGTGGCGACACGCCCAAGAGCAAGCTCAAGGGCGCGTCGAAATCGATGCTGTCGATGAGCGAGAAGCAGCTGGAGGAGTTCGCGCACACCAAGAGCAAGGCCATGCCCGAGCACAAGCATTGACCCCTTCGATGCGCCGGTCCGACCGAGCGACGACCTGCTCCTGAGGGGAACGATCGCCGCCCGGTCGATCCTACTGGATGTTAGTGGGAGGGCTGCTTGGAGAACTCCGCCATCAGCTCTTCCTTGCGCGCGGCCATGCGTTCGCCCATGGCTTCGAGGTCCTCGTCGCCCTTCTTGGCCTGCGCGAAGAAGCCGCCGGGTTGTTCCTCTTCCTTGACGTGGTGCTTGATGTACTCGCCCAGCACCTTGACCTTGGCGTCGTAGAACTCTTCGCCGGGCTTCATCGCCTCGATCTCGGCGATAAGCTTCTTGGCGCCGTGGTGCTCGACATAGGCCTCGTCGATCAGGTCGTCCTCCACCTCGCCGCGGCTTTCGGGAT
This sequence comes from Caulobacter sp. CCNWLW153, assembly GCF_036889365.1. Lineage (NCBI taxonomy): Bacteria > Pseudomonadati > Pseudomonadota > Alphaproteobacteria > Caulobacterales > Caulobacteraceae > Caulobacter > Caulobacter sp. CCNWLW153. Next base: position 319,012 of record NZ_JBAKFV010000006.1, on the reverse strand, counting down.
AGAGGATCTCCTCCTCGATCTGGGTGTGGACCTTCAGGGCCAGCGCGATCTTGTCGAACAGGGCCTGCTTGTCGCGGTCGCTCTCTAGCTGTTCGTACTCGTCGAACATGGCCTCCACCTCTCGGTGGTCGGCCTTGAGCAGGCGGATCGCCAGGGGATCGCGCCGACCCGTACGGCGGGTGCGGCGGGCCTTGGCGGTTTTCGCGGCGGATTTCGAGGCGGCTTTGGCGGTGGGCATGTCGGCGCTCCGGTTGCGATTGTGCGCCGTTTCAAGCCGGAGCGTCGGCCGCCGGTTCCCATGGCCGTGCTAGTTGAGAGACGATTTCACCGGTGACCTTCGCGCGGCGTTATTTAAGTCGAATCAGCGACTTATGAGGTGCTCTTCGTCGGGTTCTCGACGGAGGAACGCTCGTTGCTTCCACCGCATTGGGGATGGGCCGGAGCATCCGGCGATCAACCCATCAGGGAGACGGCCATGAGCGAGAACGCCAACAACGATCGCATGCAGCAGCAGTCCAACGACGCTCAGCGCCAGCAAGTCGGCCAGCAGAACCAGCAAGGCGACACCCGCCAGCCGCAGCAACAGCAGACCAGCCCCCAGCAGGCCCAGCCGGATCAGCAGAACCAGCAGGGCGAGCGTCGTCCGGGCGAGCTCCAGGAAGGGCGCGACATCGAGGGCGAGGGCGAGGGCCTCGCGGGCGGCGTCGACACCGGCGCCATCCAGCCGGGCCGCACCGGTCAAGGCGACGTGGAACGCTAGACGTGGAACGCTAAACGTTCGTCGAGGCCGGCCTTCGGGTCGGCCTTTCTTCCTGCGACGCCCGATCGATGCGTCTGGAGATCAGCTTTGAGTAGTGTGCTGGAGATTTCCCGCTTTGAAAGCGGATGGGCGGTGAAGCTTCTAACCCGACCTTGCGACAGCGAGATCCACTAGCCTCCGTAGTCATTAAGAGGCCCGTCTTTCGCCGACAAATCTCATTGAGAGATTTCAGCGGCCATACTGGATTGCCGCTGCTTGGCATTGAACAGCTTCTAGCAAACGGCTTCCCAACGCTACTCGGCGATGCTCTTCGCCGGCGGCCATGGCGCGATGTGGGATTTCCGGGCAACACCGCGGTTCAACGGGTGGCGAGCGCCATCTACGAGCAGGGCGGGGTGGTATCGGCCGTCTGCCACGGGCCTGCGGCGCTGGTGGACGTTAAGCTGAGCAACGGCGACTATCTCGTGGCTGGCAAGCGCCTCGCTGCGTTCACCAACAGCGAGGAAAGGGCGGTCGGCCTCCACACGACCGTGCCCTTCCTTCTGGCGGACAAGCTTTCGTCTCGTGGCGCTCACCATCAGGCGGCGCCCGACTGGACCGCCAAGGTCGTCGTCGACGGCAGACTGGTGACCGGCCAGAACCCGCAGTCGGCCGCCGGCGTGGGTGAGGCAGTTCGTGACCTAATGCTCAGCCCGAGATAGAGGCCAGGCGAGTGGCTGGCGCCTTCCGGATAATAGGTGAGCGGGAGGCGCCCGTCAGCGCTCGTGCCTTACTGCGGCTCAGCGCTGGAAGTCCAGTTTCCGGAAGTGCGCTAAGGCCGTTATTGGCGCGGCGCGGGCCAAGACGTCATCGGACTCGAAACACTAGCCACTGGGTCTGCTGGTTGGCCGCGAAGTTGTCGTCCGACGCCTAGGCCAGAAGCAAGCGCTGGCCTCCCGTCGCCGGCGGAGCCTCGAGATTGGAGACAGTGACGCCCAGCAGCCGGACGCCGGCGCGCAACGGAAAGGCCGATCGAACGAGGTCCAGGGAGAGGCGCTGCAGCAGGGCCGGGTCGTCGATCGCGCTGGCCGCCGAACGGGCTCGGGTAGCCTGCTGGAAATCAGCATACTTGATCTTCACCGTGACCGTGCGGCCGAACGCCTGGGCCTTTAGGCACCAGGAAAAGACCTTGTCGGCGAGCGCCGCCACCTCAGCCTCGATACGGAGCGGATCGACAAGGTCGGCCTCGAAGGTCGTCTCCGATCCCGAGGATTTACGCTCCCGGCTGGGATTGACCGCGCGCGCATCAACGCCCCGTGCGATGCCGTAAAACCAGGGACCCGACTTGCCAAAGTGCTGCTGCAGAAAGGCCAGGGACTGGCGCGCTAGATCCTCGCCGGTATGGACCCCCAGCCGCTTCATCTTGGCCTCGGTCACCGCGCCGACGCCATAGAAGCGTCCGATCGGCAGGCTCGCCACAAAGGCCTGTCCCTGACCCGGCGAAACGAGGAACTGACCATCGGGCTTGTTCTGGTCGCTCGCCATCTTGGCCAGGAATTTATTGTAGGAAATGCCGGCCGAGGCTGTCAGGCCCGTCTCCTGTCGGATACGGGCCCGGATGGTCCTGGCAGTCTCCGTGGCGCTGCCTACGCCGGCCTTGTCGCCGCTGACGTCGAGATAGGCTTCGTCCAGCGACAGCGGCTCAACGGCGTCGGCGTAGTCGGCGAAGATCTCGTGGATCTGGTGAGAGACGGCCCGGTAGACGTCCATGCGGTGGGGGACGAAGACGAGCTGGGGGCATTTGCGCAAGGCCGTGCTGGAGGGCATGGCAGAGCGCACGCCGAATTTGCGGGCCTCGTAGCTGGCCGCGGCGATCACCCCGCGCGGGGCTGGCGAGCCGACCACGACCGGCTTTCCGCGCAGGCCAGGATCATCGCGCTGTTCGACTGACGCATAGAAGGCGTCCATGTCGATGTGGATGATCTTTCGCGCCGGCGACTCCATACGCCAGCTCTACCATCATGTGAACGTAACGGGAACTTTCAGCCGCGTTTGGTCGATGCGCTGAGAAACGCCCGTACGCATGGCGCCATCTTGCTTTTGCAGGCCATCGTAGCTGGAAAGCGCGCCCGAGGGCGCGCCATGGGTCGCGCAGCCCGTCACGCTCACCGCTGCCAGAAGTGCCGCAACCTGTTTCATCAGCTGTCCCTCGGGATCAGCAAACGTGGTTCTCTAGGGCCTGTTCCGTTTAGCGTCGGAGGACGGAGCCTCAGTATTGTCCGGACGCTTGGAGGAGGCGCTCCTCGATCCAGCGCCTCTCAACGGAGAACGATATTCGCAATTTTGACCTTATGTGACAGATTTTCACGGACAGTGATCGGTTTTCACGGCTCGACCTTGGTCCAGTGAACGAGCTTCGCGGCGCGCCCGATGGGTGAATGGCCTACGCAGTTGGTGAACGACTTTCACGGCCCCCAGAGCGTCGCCCGGCTTCGCCGCTGAAGGCCAAATCCTTGAGGAGGCGAGGACCCGTGGCAGACCGACGCCTTCGGGCAAGTCAATGCCTGGCCCAAGGGCCTCGGCTTGGCGTGAGCCGGGTGACAGGCTTCAGGCGCTCTCGGAACACGGCGCGGCGGCCAGGCGCAGTTCGCGTCGTGCGCCCACGCTGCAGGGCCGCAGATTCCTAGGTTGTTAGAAACCGCACCCAAGGCCCAATTTCCGATAAGATTTGTTAGGCGCGCTAGGTATGTAGCGACCGGATGAGAATGTCACCCCCGTGCCAGTTAGGCATGTCACCCTTCCAGCGTGTTTTCTGGAGGGCCTGGGATGGCGGTTCGGAGCATGAGCGACAAAGAACTGGCGCGGCTGGAGGTGCTGCGCGATCTCGATAGTCAGAGACTGACAGCGGCGGCCGCCGCCAGCTCCTGGGCGTCAGTCGACGACAGACGCTCCCACTCCCCTGCCTTCAGACGAATTGGGCGACTTCGGCGAATCCAAATTCAAGTCCCTCTGCGCCAGGGCCCAGTTGGTCGCCAAGGCCGATCGCGATCGGTTCGGGTGGGACTTCGTCGTTCAAGAGCCCCTTGAGCACGACGAATGCGAGAGCGCCTCCCATATGACGAGCTTTGTCCAAGTCAAGTCGACCTGGCGCGGCCCCAGGGCAAGGTTTGCGAGGCCGCGCCGATAGGATTAAATCCTACTCGGAAATCGGAGCATAGCCATGCGTTCCACCCAGCAATTCAGCGTCACGCTGCCCACGAGATGGCCGCCCAAGTGCGGGCAAAGGTCGCGTCTGGCGACTACGCCAGCGAAAGCGAAGTGATCCGCGAAGGTCTTCGCGCGCTGCAGGCCCGCGACCGCGCGTTCGACACCTGGCTTAGCGGTGAAGCCGCCAAGGCCTATGATGCCATTCAGGTCGACCCGTCGCGCGGACGGTCGAGCCAGGATGTTCGCGCGACCTTATCCGCCGAGCACGAGCGCGCGACCAAGGCCTGATGCCAGTAGGCCCGGATGTAGAACCGGCGGCTATGTGCAAGCGCTGCGACGTGGCAGCCGTGACGCCGTGCTCCTGAAGCACATTGTCGCCCTCTGCTGTGACCTGGGCATGACGACGATCGCCGAGATGGTAGAAACTCGCGACGCCGCCAATTTGCTCCGCGACCTGGGTGTCGAGCTAGGCCAAGGGTGGCACTTCGCTAAGCCTCTTCCCAAACCCCAGTGGCGCGCCGCAGCGCCGCCGCTGACCAAGCGAATGGGGACGGTGGATGAGTGGAGATAGCTTTGGCCAGAAAGAGCAGGTCGAGAACCCTTTCCGATGATCACCAAAGGGGTGTGTCGGTTTAGGAGCCCGCCGCGTTCCGTCGAACCCCGATGGATAGGCGAACGCCGCTCGTCGCAGCTTCGAGAGAAGCGCGATGGTCGAGGGATCGTGATATCCGACGAACTTCGCGGTGCACGACAGGCTCCGGCAGGCCGGTAGAGCCGCGTCCGGCTGCAACTGAGAATGATCCAGCGCCCGCCTCCCGCCGTATAGAGCGTGACAGAGGAGGCGACATGTCCGACAAGGTCATCCGTGCGGCCGCGATAGCAGGTTTGGTCGCGACGTGCGCGGCGTGCGCCAGCGGCGGCGCCTCGTATTCCGGCTTTCTAAGCAGCTACGATGGCCTGGCCAAACGGCCTGGCAGTGTTCGAGCCACGGTGTACGAGCGCCGCGACGAGGCGATGGCCGCGCCAATCGAACAGCTCTGGATCACGCCCGCCGCGAGCCATTCGAGCGAGGCCCTGTCGGTCGAGGACGAGCACCGCCAGGCGGTGCTGACTGAGGTCGACCGGCAGGTCTGCTACGAGCTGAGCAAGCGCTTCACCCTGATCGACGCCCCCTCCCCCGACGCGGGGACCGTCAAGGTCGGCGTGACCCGCATCGAACTCACCAACCAGGCCGGGGCGGCCGCCTCGGCGGTGGCCAATTTCTTCATCCCGGGTCCGGTCTCGCTGCGGGCGCCGGGCGGGGTGGGCGGGCTGTGGGCCGAGGCCGAGCTCCTGGCGCCGGACGGCGCCCAGGCGGCCGCCCTGGTCTGGAGCCGGCAGGCCATGGTCGTGGGCGCCGACAAGCCGTCGCTGTCGCCAGTCGGGGACGCCCACCAACTGGCCGAACCATTCGGGGACGCAGTGGCGGCAGCCCTGACGCCGCGCGACCGCAAGCCGCGTCCCGTGGCGACGCCCGACCCTTGCGAGCGCTTCGGACCGCGCCTGCGCCCCGAGGGGCTGCTCCTGCGCATGACCACCGGCCTCTATCAACCGGAGCTGAGCGGCGCCAAGCCGCCGCCTCGCGACGAGACGTCCGGCGACCCCAGCCAGCGCCCCTAGAGGCGCACGAAGGGCGCAAGCAGCTTGCCCAGCCTGCCGGGCAGCATGATCTGGCCGTCCAGCGCGGCGACGCAGAGGCAGGGCTCCTTGGAGACGACCTTGGGCTGGTGCGTCACGCTCGGGTCGGCCTCCTCGAAGTCGCCGCGCGAAAAGACGCCGTCCTCGGTGGCGTAGGCGCCGTCGATCACGCAGGTCAGTTCAACACCCCCGTGGGTGTGGCGCGGCGCCGACTGCCCCGAGGCGATCTTCAGCAGGATGACCCGGCAGTCGCCCTCCCGGGTTCCGAGCACGTCGCGAACATGCACGCCGGGCCCCAGCCAGCGCCAGGGCCCGAGCGCGAACTGGTCGAGCGGCGCGGGCAGGACAGGATCGGCCGAGGCCGGCCTCGGCTCGGCCCCGAATTCTTCGGCGTCCAGGCGCGCCATGACGTTCCGCCGGGCGTCCAGGCTGATCGCCTCGGGCGCCTGGTCGTCGAGCAGCACCCCGCCCACGGCCACGCCGAGCTCGGCCCACGGGCGCGTGGCTGGCCGCAGGCTGAGGTGAGCGGCCACGACGACGGCTTCGGGGAAGCTCAAGGTTCCCGCGGCGAAGGCCAGCAGCCTTTCCTCGCTGGGCTGACGGCGAAGGCTCATTGCGCGTCTCCCCTGTCCCTTTCGATGCAGGCCCGCAGCTTCATCATGCCGAACCGGATGCGCGCCTTGACCGTCCCGAGCGGAACGCCGAGCGTCCTGGATATCTCCGTATGGGTCTGCTCCTGGAAGAAGGCCATTTCGATGGCGGCCGCCTGGTCGGCGTTGAGGCTGAGCATCGCCGCCCTCACCCGCTGTGCGTCCTGCGCGCCGCTGAGGATGGCGTCGGGCTGGGCCGGCTCCTCCGCCTCCAGGTGAAAATCGAGCTCATGAAGGGTGACCGAGCCGCGCCTGAAATGGTCGATGCGCAGGTTTCGGGCGATGGTGAAAATCCAGGCCGCCGCCGAGGCGCGCGCGGGATCGAAGAGGTGCGCCTTGCGCCAGACGACCAGCAGGGTTTCCTGGGCCAGTTCCTCGGCCGCCGAGGCGCTGGCGCCGCCGCGCATCAGCAGCGCCTTGATCCTGGGTGCATAGTGGTCGAACAGCCCCGCGAAGGCGTCGCGGTCGCGGCTCGCGCCGACACGCACGACGAGGTCGTCCAGCGCGCGCGAGGAACTCACGGCGTGACGGCCTGCAGGGTGTGCGGATAGGGCCCGAGTCGCATGCATGCCGATGATACGGCACGGCTGCGCTACCGGATCACCGGAAACGAAAAATAGCGCGCGCCGCCATCCGATCGGCGACCTCGGCCGTAGGACCTCCGGACATGTCCAGCCTCGCCCCGCGGCGCGGCGGACGCCACCCTGACGAGGGCCGCCTCAGATGAGCGACACATCCCTGGACCTGCGCATCGCCGGCGCATCGCGCGGCTCGCCCCTGTTCGACCTGGTCATGCGGCTGCTCTCGGCGCGCTGGACCTGGGGAGAACTGACGATCGTCACGCCCAGCGGCGAGCGCCGTCACCTGGCGGGCGTCGCCCCGGGCCTTGCCGCCACCATCGTCGTGCGCGACTTCCGCTTCGCCGCGCGGGTGCTGGCCAACGGCGACATCGGCTTTGCCGAAGGGTTCATGGCGGGGGAATGGGACAGCCCCGACCTGGCGGCGCTGCTGACGACCTTGGCCAACAACTACGACCACATCCGGCGCCTGTTCGACGGCGGCCTGCCGATGAAGCTCGCCAACTGGGCGTTCCATCGCCTGCGCGCCAACAGCAAGGCCGGGTCGCGGCGCAACATCCACGCCCATTACGACCTGGGCAACGCCTTCTACGGGGCCTGGCTGGACGAGACCATGACCTATTCCGCGGCCCGGTTCGAGCATCCGGGCCAGTCGCTGGAAGCCGCCCAGACGGCCAAGTACGAGAGTCTGGCCGCCCTGATTGACCTAAGGCCCGGCCACAGCGTCGTCGAGATCGGCTGCGGCTGGGGCGGGTTCGCCCAGTTCGCTGCGGCCAGGATCGGCGCCCGGGTCACCGCCGTGACCATCTCGCAGGAACAGCACGACTTCGCGCGCCGCCGGATCTTCGAGGCCGGCCTGGCCGAGCGGGTCGACATCCGCCTGCTCGACTATCGCGACCTGACGGGCCAGTTCGACCGCGTGGCGTCCATCGAGATGCTCGAAGCGGTGGGGCGCGACTACTGGGGCGTCTATTTCGACAAGCTGGGCTCGGTGCTGAAGCCCGGCGGCCGCGCCGGCCTGCAGGTGATCACCATCCAGGATGCGCTGTTCGAAGAATACGACGCCCGCACCGACTTCATCCAGCGCTACGTGTTCCCGGGCGGGTCGCTGCCCTCCGAGAACCGCCTGGCCCCGCTGATCGCCGCCCGGGGCCTGCGCTGGCGCAGGACCGAGCGGTTCGGCCAGGACTACGCCAAGACCCTGGCGCTGTGGGCCCAGCGGTTCGAACGCGCCTACCCCTTCATAGCCGAGAGCTCAAAGAGCTTCGACGCGCGCTTCCGCAGGCTTTGGCTCTTCTATCTCGCCTATTGCGAGGCGGGGTTCCGAACAGGCCGCACCGACGTCATCCAGATGGCGATCGACAAGCACGGCTGAACGCCCTGCGACCGCGAGGCGGTTGGGCGCGCATTGAGCCAAATTGCAGGTCGGTTGTTGACGATAAAGCCCGCTGAGCGGTGTTCGTCCCAGGCGAAGATGTCGCGCCATCAGCTGCGCCTGGGCTTTGCCCTGACGCGAATTTCACGCGTTCTGAGGCTGCAGTTGCGGCTGGTGGACAATGGCGACGCGGGCACCCGGTCCGGAACCATCCACGACGACCTCGGCCCTCAACTGCTTGGCCAGGGCCTGGATGATGCTCGAGCCGAGGCCAACCCTGACGGATCCGCTTGCGGGCGGCATGCCCACGCCATCGTCGGCGACCGACAGCGTCCAGCCGCCTTCCGAGGCGCTGTACTCCATCCAGATATGCCCGCCTTCGCGACCTGGAAACGCGTGCTTGAGGGCGTTGATGACCAGCTCGGTGACGATCAGTCCCATGCTTACCGAAACCTCCGCGGCCACCCAGTGCTCGTCGCTGACGACGGAGAGCGTGAGCTTCTCAGGATTGGAGACCATCGAGGCGGCGATGCCGTCGCACAGCGCCCTGAAATAGGCCTTCAGTTCCACCTCACCCGCGCCCGACTCCACCAGTTGGCGCTGGAGAGCGGCGACCGACATCACGCGGCTGTGGGCGTCGGCGACATGGGCGCGGATCTCGGCGGACGGCGCCTTGCGGGCCGACTGCATCAGGATGCTGGCGATGATCTGCAGGCTGTTGGCGATTCTGTGCTGCAGTTCGTCGAACAGCACGGCCTTCTCGCGCACTAGGTCGTCCTTGACGCGATCGGCGAGGCGCGCGTCCGTCACGTCGAAGATGGTCAGAAGCAGAAGCGGGTTGGCAGGGTCGCCGTAGTCGAGCCGTCGCGCCCTGATCACCAGCCGCCTGGCGTCCTCGCCAGCTCGGACCAGATCCATCTCACCGGCCTCGACAGCGCCGCCCCCCTCCAGCGCGATGGCGAGCAAGTCTCGCAACGACGGCGCGCTCCATTCGCCTTCGCCAAGAACGAACGCCGACAGGCCGACCGCCTTCTCCACGTCGATGCGAAAGGCTTCGGCGAAGGACTCGCTCGCCGCGACGATCCTGAAGTCGCCATTGAGCAGAAGTATGGGCGCATCCGATGAGGACACCAGGGCCTGGGCCAGGGCGTCGATGGGCGACGGAACGGGGCGAGCCTCATCGAGCATAGGGGGATCCACGACCCGAAGGCTCTCGAAACGACAGCCGTTCCCGGGCGAGAGATCGGCGCTTGCGCCGGACTCTCAACGCCGCGCCGAAGCTTTAGTTCTAGCACAAATCGGGATCGGCTCCGACGACCAGACCGGGCGACGAAACGGCGCAGCCGGGATCCCGAACCATAGCGTCGCTTGAACGTTTTTATTGGAGCGGCTTTCGCTGGGGCCTTCCCCGGCTCGGGGTTTCGAAAGGGCCCGCCATGTCACCGACCTTCGAAGACGCGCTGGAAGTGGTCCTCAGCCACCTCGACAATCCACCGGCCGAGGGAACGCCGGAGGACGAAGCCTTTCTGGCCGCCCTCGGCGAGGTTCTCGTCGCCTCCCAAGGCGGTCTGGACAACGATGACGGCGCCAGGCAGGCTATCGTCATCGATGATGATCTGCGAACCCGGCTCGAGGCCATCGCCCATCGCCGTCGTCTCAACCCGTTCGGCGAACACCCCGACGGCATTGGCCCGACGCTCGGCATGGATCTACGGGTGAAACCGCCCGGTTGACGCGTTCGGCGCACTTTTCTTCCAGTGACCTGACGGGGAAAGCGGAGGAACGCGACGCGATCTCGCCAAGCTTTGCTTAGGCAGAAGCCGAAAGACAACGGGAAGCGCTAGCGCCAGCATGACACATACGGCGGCAGCGACGAAGAGATAGGGCATGTTTCGTATCCGAAGGGGCTAGCCAAGCGCGCCGCCGCTAGGGGCCGGCGCACGATGCGATTCCGGGCGACCTTCCAAGGAACGTCGCCCGGCGCTGTATTGCGGATGTCAGCGATCGTCGCGGAAATCGCCGCTGATGCTGTCGCTCAACCGATCGAGCCGAGCGGTGATGATCGCCCGCCCTCTGGGACCAAGATCGCCTTGACGGTTGCGCAAGGACCGCTCCTGGCGCTCGATCGCGGCCAGGGTTCGTGTCGCCTGGCCCGCCTCGGCCCGGCTCAGGCGACCGCTATAGGCGCCGCGATTGATGCGCTCGGCCAGTTGCGCCTGACGATCGTCGATGCTGAGCCTGCCGCGGCCGTCGGGATATTGACCGGCGGGATAGTCGGCGCGCGGGCGGCGAGCATCCGTCGAGACCCAGCCGCCACGGGCGTCGTAGTAACCGACCGTCTCGCCACGCACCCAGCGCCCGTTGGCGTAATAGCCCGGCTGCGGATCAGCGATCCAGGCTCCGTTGGCGGCGCGCCGTCCGCTCGGCTGGCCCGGCATCCAGCGTCCGTTGGCGTCGTAGCGACCGCTGGCTGCGCCCGCGATCCAGCGACCGGACCTGTCATAGTAACCGGAAGCGGCCGAGACCCAGCGACCGTCCTGGGCGTAGTAGCCGGTGGCCGAGGCTGGAACCCACAGACCGCTGGCATAGTAGCCGGACGCCTCGACGTCGGCGCTCGCCTGCATCCAGCGCCCGTCGGACGCGTAGTAGCCGCGTGGAGCCCCGTCGACCCAGTCGCCGTTGCGATCGAAATAGCCGGAAGCCTCGCTTCGCGAGACGGCGTTGGCGTGCCAGGCGCCCTGATTATCGTAGAAGCCATAGGCGCGGGCGCAGTCGGGACGCCCCTTGGCGACCTGATTACCGATCAGGGCGCCAGCGATGCCGCCGATAACGGCCCCTTCGCCACGATCGCCGCGGCCCGCCACGGCGCTGCCTGCCGCCGCCCCGACACCAGCGCCGAGGAGGGTTCCGGCCACACGATTGCTCTGCCGCTGCTCGCAGGTCTGTTGCGCGAGCGCGGCGGCGGGGATGAGGGCCGCGGCGCAGACGCCGGCGACCAGGAGTTGGATACGCATTTTGTGGGATTCCTTGGGATGAGACATACTCCTCCCGACCCACATCAAATGGCGATTTTATTAACAATATTCAAGAGCAAAGCAAAATATAAATCACGACAAGGCACTAATTCAATTCGATAATTACGGAACAAAATCGCCTTTGTCAGCAGAAATTATATTGTCATAATTCAAAATCACTACCCACCACCCCCTCGCAAAGTGTAAACGCGGAGCCTGTCCAGCCACAGCTGGTTACTTCAGGAGACCGGCCGCACGCAGCGCCTTGGCGATTACGTCCTGGACGCCTGCGGGCACGTGGCTGACAGCTTTCATGACCCCCTCTCCCAGACCGCCGATCTCGGGACGCTCCGGCTGGGCTGCAGGCTGCGTCGGCGCGATCGTTTCCAGCGCCCGCTCAGCCCCTCCATCGCCGCTCCGCTCGCCGCGCCCTTCGTCGATCTTCCAGAACCTGACGATCTCCAGGGACGAAGAAATCCCCGCCTCGAGCAAGAAGGGCCCCGCCTTGCCGACATCGCCGGCGCGCTTCATGGAAAGCGGGGCGCCATGGCCAAGGCCGCGAACGATGTTCAACTCGACGAGCGGCTCGCCCCCGGCGGACCGCCAGGTCGAGCGGGTTCCATGCGCCAGCGGCTCCACCCGATGCGGCGCGATGGGCAGCCCTTGCAGGGCGACCCACTGCTGGGCCAGGTCATGAGCGTTCTGGACATGCACGGTGCGGTCGGCGTCGCCGTGCCAGATCGACAGCCGGGGCCGGGAGCCGCCCTGGAAGGCGGGAACCAGAGCGGCGAAATCCGCGCCTGAACGAGCAGCGGGCCGGTTCATGACCTGCATCGCGCTCTGGACGTTGCGGGCCACGCCATAAGGCAGGCCCGCAATCACGGCGCCGCCCGCCAAGAGGTCGGGATAGACAGCCAGCATCACCCCCGCCATCGCCCCGCCCGCCGACAATCCCGTAACGAAGACCCGCTGCGGATCAAGATCATGAGCGTCGAGCAGATGACCGACCATCGCCGCGATGGAAGCGCCCTCTCCCTTGCCTCGCCGGATGTCGCCCGCCAGGAACCAGTTGAAGCAGCGATTGGGATTGTTGCTCTGAGCCTGCTGCGGCGCGAGGATCATGAAGCCCATGCGGTCGGCTAGGTCTAGCCAGCCGGCGCCTTCGGCGTAGGCCGCAGCAGTCTGGGTGCAGCCGTGCAGGACGACCACGAGCGGCGATCCGGACGCCAAGCCTTCGGGCCGATAGCTCAGCATCGTCAGGTGACCAGGATTGACGCCGAAATCGTCCGTGCGCTCCAGGCGCCCGATCGCGTCTGGAGCGGAAAACGAGGCGCGACGCAGGCGCGCCAGCATAGCGGTGGTGTCGCCGAGGCTCGGCATGGTGATGTCCTGAAAACAGCGAGGCGGAAAAGCCGCCGCCCAGTTCAAATGCTGCAACGCAGCAAAGGCGCCATCACGCTCGATCACGTCTTTCGGCGAAAACGGAAAAGGCGCCCCGACCACCGGGCATGCCGAGGTCGGGGCGATAGCTTCTAATACTCGCGACGGACCGGATCGGCGACGCCGCGATCCTCGGGTCGGACCACCTCGTCATCGATCAGCAGGTCGTCGCCCCGGCGCGTCGCGAACGAGCGATCCTCGCCGTAAAGGGCGCGCTCGCGACCGATCTGCTCGGCGCTATAGGGAGCCGCCAAGGGATCAAAGCCCGTCCAGCCGTCCTGGCGATAGGCCTCGCCGCGACGCGCGGCGTCCACGCCTCGCCCTTCGTCGAGAATCCGCTCGACAGCTTCAATCTCGCCGTCCTGCGCCCTGACGCTGACCAGGGCGCCGCCGCGCCGCACGCCCTCGGAATAGACGTTGGCCTCGTCATCGCTGTGACCGGCCTCCTTCAGAGCGCCGAGCAGGCCGCCCGTGGCGCCGCCGGCCGCCGCGCCGACGGCCGCTCCGACCGCCGTGGCCGCGAGCCAGCCGGCCGCGACGACGGGTCCCAGGCCGGGAATGGCCAGCATGCCGAGGCCGGCCAGCAGGCCCGCGCCGCCGCCGACCAGTCCGCCCGCGGCCGCCCCCTTGCCGGCGCCGTCGGCGACGTCGTTGTCACCGTCGCCATCGTGATCTCCCAGCGGACCGCCGGCCCTGCGCCCGTCGTCATGCCAGTTGTCGGTGTTGTCGGAGACCAGACTGATACGGTCTTCGGCGACGCCGTAGTCCTTGAGGTCCGCAATCGCGGCGAGCGCGTCGGTGTGGCTGTCGAACAGCCGGGTGATGGTCTTGCTCATGTGGTTCTTCCCAGAAAGATTGTGATTTGAGGCGAGCAAGGGCGGCCGAGCCTAGAGCTCGGTGATCGCGCCCTTGTAGTCGATGGAGACATTGACCTTGCGGCCGTCCTTGGTGGCTTTCCCCTGCCAAAGACCGTTGGCGTTCTGATTCAGAGGACCCAACTCGCTGTAGCCGGCCTTCTCAATGGCGGCCCGCGCCTGGTCGGCGGTGTAGGAACTGGCGCCCGGCGTCGGACCGGTCTCGCCGGTCGTCGGCGCGGTGTCGACCGCGGCATTGCCCGGAGCAGCCGGCGCGGAAACGGCCGGCCCCTCGACCTTCTCATGGTCGGCGCTCTTCTGGCCGCAAGCAGCCAGCAGCATCGCGGCGAGCGCGACGCCAATCGTGGTTTTCAGCATGTTCATGGATCTCCGAGAGGTCAGGGGATAAGCCTTCCCGACCAAACACGGTTGCATCACGATTATAAATTCATACCGAAGCTAGATAATTAGCTATGCCGAAAACCAAAAGAGATCGAAATAAAATTGACACGCCAATTTTGACACTAAGATATATTTAGTTCTTTCTGGAGCTCGGCAATATTGCCTTCAGACGCTGATCATCCAGGGCGGCCAGCCTCGCCGCCTCGGCGAGGGCCGACTGGAGCCTGGTCTTGAAGCCGGCGACCACATCGCCCTCGCCCTTCTGCATGGCCCGATATCCCGCCAGGGCCACGTGCGCCGGATCGGTCCTGCCGGAATGTCGTCGCCGCGCGGCGTCCAGAGGGTCGGCGTCGGCGAAGACGCCTGCATCCGTCGGGCCTGGCATCAGGCAACTCACCGTGACGCTGGTGTCCTTTAGTTCGTTGCGCAATGACCAGGCGAAACTGTCGAGGAAAGCCTTGCTGCCATTATAGACGGCCTGGAACGAGCCCGGCATGAAGGCGGCGATGGACCCCGTGATCAGAATCCTGCCTCGGTCGCGCTCGCGCATGTCCCTGGCCAGATGCTGGATCAGATAGACGGCGCCGATAACGTTGGCGTCGATCACCAGTCGCGCCTCGCTCCAGTCCTGATCCAGAAAGCCGTAGCCCAGACCACGGTCAGCATTGATCATCAGAGCGTCGACAGGACGATCGGCGACCAGCTCGACGAGTTCATCCACGCCCTGAATCGTCGAAAGGTCGACCTGCAGCGCATAGACCCGTCCTCCGTACTGGTCGAGCCCAGCCTTGGCTTCGACGATCGAGGACAGGTCCGCGACGATGACGAGGTCATAGCCGTCCTCGGCAGCCAGACGGGCCAGTTCATATCCCACGCCCGAAGCAGCGCCGGTGACGACGGCCAGCGGCCTGAGGTCATCGATCATCTGGCGACCATTCGCGGAGGAGGCTTGCGAGCAGGCGCGGGCGACGCGCCGCCCTTCAGCCAGCAAGCGACGGTTTCGTTTTTCATGAGATATCTCCCGCTCAGATAACCACCCTGTCCTCCTGGCGTTCCCCCTTTCAAACCAAACACTTGCTATGTCGGGCAATCGACATTCCACCGGAAACGCAAGGTTAGCTTCCCTCCCGGATCAACAGTCGCCACGGCGCGTTGGATGCTCGGACCATTAAGGGACGCATCATGAACGACCAGGCCGCCGACAAGCCCTTCCTCAGCGACGTGCAGACCTTGCGCGCCAGGGCGCGGGAACACCTCGAGGACGGCGCTCTGACGCCCGCCTATGGCGGCGACGTCAACAAGACCATCGAGATCCTGCAGACCGTGCTGGCCACCGAACTGGTGTGCGTGTTGCGCTACACCCTGCACTCGATCATCGCCTCGGGCATCTCAAGCCAGGGCCCCAAGGCCGAATTCGCCGAGCACGCCAAGGAAGAGCACGCGCACGCCCTGGCCGTCGCCGAGCGCATCACCCAGTTGGGCGGCACGCCGAACTTCAGTCCGGAAGGCCTGGCCACCCGTTCGGCCTCGCAATATGTCGAGGGCGAGAACCTGATCGACATGATCAAGGAGAACCTGATCGCCGAACGGATCGCCGTGGAGCACTATCGCGAGCTGATCCGCTATTTCGGCGACGACGATCCGACCACGCGGGTGATGCTGGAGGGCATCCTCGCCGTCGAGGAAGAGCATGCCGACGACATGCACGACCTCTTGGTCGCGCATGAAGGCACGCCGATGCTCGAGGATGCCTGACTTGTCCGCACAGGTCGCGCTCGCGACGTCATCGCCCCCGCTGTCGGCCGCAAAGGTGCTGGCCGCCCTTCGCAAGGCCGTTCCCGTCATTCGGTCCCGCGCCGCCGACCTGGACGCCCGTAGCGCCTTCCCCGCCGAGGACGTCGATTTCCTGGCCCAGATCGGCGCCCTTGAGGTGATGGCCGGCGACACGCCCTCCCCCCGCGAGTTGATGGAGGCGCTGCGCCTTGTCGGCCGGGCCAACCTCAGCCTGGGCCGGATCTTCGAGGGCCACGTCAACGGCGCCCGCCTGATCGCCTGGCACGGCTCGGCCGAACAGAGACGGACCCTGGACGCAGACCTGGCCGCGGGAAAGGTCCTGGGCGTCTGGAACACCGAGCCTGCGCCTGGCGTGACGATCGCCCAAGGCGGACTTCGAGGCGCCAAGTCCTACGCCACAGGCGCGGGTCACATAGACATCGCCGTGGTGACCGCCGCCACGTCGGAGGGCAAGCAGATGGTTCTGGCGCACGCCTCAGATCCGGCCCGCGCCGATCCATCGGCCTGGCGGGTGCGGGGCATGAGGGCGACGGTCAGCGGGACTTACGACCTCACCGGCCTGCCCGTGAATGCGGCGACGCGACTGGGCGCGCCAGGCGATTACGAATGCGAGCCGCGCTTCTCGGCCGGCGCATGGCGCTTTACGGCGGTGCAGCTTGGCGGGGTGGAACACGTGCTGACCCTGCTGCGCGATCACCTGGCGGCCTCGCCTGCCGGCCAGGACCCTATTCACCGCGCCCGCTTCGGCAAGGCCCTGGCGGCCGCCCGATCGGCCTATCTGTGGGTGCGCGAGGCGGCCGATCGGGCCGAGGCCCCGAACGCGGGACCCGAAACGATCAGCTTCGTCCTGATGACCCGAGGCGTCGTCGAGGAGGCCGGCCTTGCCGTTATGGAAGCGGCTGCGCGCAGCGTCGGAACGCGAGCCTTCTTCGTTGACAACCCCCTGGACCAGGCCTGCCGCGATCTGGCGCTCTATCTGCGCCAACCGGTTCCGGACCAGGCGCTGGACCGCGCGGCGGCGGCTTTCCTGGCGCAGGACGCATGGGCGGACGATCCCCTGTGGTGACGGCGCTTGGCGAACCGGCCTGGGCCGCCCTGGTCAACCAGGCCTTCAATCTTGAGGCCAAGGTGCTGGACGGCCTGTCGCCGTTCCTGATCCTGGCGCCGCATCCCGACGACGAGACGCTTGGCTGCGGCGGCCTGATCGCCCGTGCGAGCAAGCTGGGCCTGAAACCTCGCGTGGTCTACCTCACCGACGGCGAGGGGTCGCATAAGGGCTCGGCCACCTGGCCGCCGAGGCGGCTGGTTCGCGCCCGGCGGCAAGAAGCCCTGGCGGCCCTCGACATTCTTGGCGTTCCGCCCGACGACGTTCACTTCGTGGGCTGGCCGGACGGTGCGCCCCTCCCCCGCGATCAGGCCGCCTATGCCGACACGCTGCGCGACCTGCGCGAATGGTCCGACCGCTTCAAGCCGTGGAGCGTCTGGGCGCCGTGGCGTCATGAACAGCATTGCGACCATGTCGCAGCCAATCTTCTGGCTTCCGACTACATCGCCTCGATCGACACCCGCGAGCCGGTGAAGATGGAGTACCTGGTCTGGGGTTGGGCCGATCCGGACCTGGCTCACCGCCACGGGGCCAAAGGCGTCTGGGGCCTGATGTGCGGCGACGAGATCGCTCGGCGTCGACGGGCCCTGGCCTGCCACGAAACCCAGATGACGCCGCTGATCCAGGACGCCGCCGAGAGTTTCAGGGTGTCGCCCCAACTGGCGGCCCTGACCGATCGGCCGGTCGAGATCTTTCTGGAGTGCCGCCGTTGAGGAAGACCCGCTCGCTCGAGCCCGGCTATTTCGAGGGCCTCTACGCGGCCAATCCCGACCCATGGGGTTTCGAAACCAGCGATTACGAGCGCGAGAAGTATGAAGCCACCCTCGCCGCCCTTGGCGGCGAGCAAGCCACGCGGGGCCTGGAGGTCGGCTGCTCGATCGGCGTCCTGACCCGGCGGCTGGCCGCGCGCTGCGACCACCTGCTGGCGCTCGACGTCTCGGCGACTGCGCTCGAACAAGCCCGTCGGCGCTGCACGGACCTGGCCAATGTGCAGTTCGCCCAGCTTCAGATTCCCCAAGATGACGTCGCCGGCGCCTTCGACCTGATCGTGTTGTCGGAGGTCGCCTATTATTGGGACGACACCGATCTGGCCCTGGCGGCCAAGGCCTTTGGCGCGGCGCGCATTCCGCGCGGCCGCATCCTGCTGGTCCACTGGCTGGGCGAGACCGACTATCCCAAGACCGCCGATGAGGCCGTCGAGACCCTCCGAGCCCACCTGGGCGAGGCCATCAGCGTCGAGACGGCGCAACGCAACGCCGCCTATCGCCTTGACCTGTGGCGCTGGATCTAGCCGGCCTTCGACAGCATCAGCCGCTCGCGCCCGATCCGCACGAGGGCGCGCGCCCTGTCGACCTCGGCCGGAAGATCCGCGAAGGTCAGGGCCGGTCCGCATGTCGCCAGGCCGAGCGCGACATTGAGCGGCGGCGCCTCGTGAATGGGTTCGTCGATGGCCTGGCGTCCCCACAAGTCCAGCGTATCGGAAGTTCCTCCAACGGCGCGACCGGCCAGGCGACAGGAGGTAAAGACCTTGACGTCGATCGGATGGCGAACCCTCCCGCCGGCGGCCCGCACGGCTTCGAACAGCGCCTTGTCCTCCCCGACCGGCGGGGCGGGCGCGCCGCCGATCCGGGCGTACACGCCCAGGGTCAGGGCCATGCTGGCGCCCCCTTCATAGGAATGGTGCGGCCAAGCCTCGCCGCTCCGCCCCGCTCGCAAGGCGTCGAGGGCGGCATAGTAGCGGCGAAGCAGGGCCAGGCGCGCGCGATGCTCGCGATCCAGCCCGCGAAGCTCTGTCCCCTTCAGCCGCGCCAGCCCCGCCACCGCGTCGTAGCCGGCGTCGACATGGTCCAGCGTCCGTAACAGCCAGTCGCCGGCGACCTGGGTGTCGGCGTCGGTGGTCGCCAGCAGGTCTTCGGGCGATCTGAGAAAGGCCGAGGCGGCCTCAAGCGCCGCTCGCCTGGCGCCGCCGGCATGCGCCTGGTCCGAAGCCAACCGCATCTCGACGACCTCGACGTCTGCGCCCATCCGTCGGGCAAGCGCGGCGGTTTCGTCCGAGCAGTTGTTGGCCAGCACCACAATGCGGAGCGAGGCGATCCGTTCGTCGCGCTCCATCGCCAGCAAACGTCCAAGGCAGACCTCTATCCAGGCCGCCTCGTTCTGCGCAGGCACGGCCACCGCCACGTGTCGCCTCACGACCAGATCCATGCGCATCGCGTTCCGCTCCTTCACGTCCGGCGAAAGCGCGCGGCGGGTTGCAAACTCTTCGAAGCCAAGAAGGTTCGAACCGGGGCGTCAACGAAATAAATAAATATTTCAATCTCTTATGTCGGATTGGCGACAGCAACTTCGATGAGGCCGAGACGTTGAAGCAGCCAACTGCTCACAACCGAAAGACGTCCCATGGCCACCCCGGCTAAGACCAAGGCCAAGACGGCCGGCGCGCATTCCACGCCCCCGACCAACGCCCCGCCCCCGCGTCCGGCGGGGCCCTCGACCGAAGGCGAGACCCTGATCCTTCCCGGCGGCGAGACCCATCAGCAGGCCGACGCCCCGGCCACGCAGCTGACCACCAACCAGGGCGTACCGATCGCCGACAACCAGAACTCGCTCAAGGCCGGCGCGCGCGGTCCGGTGCTGCTGCAGGACTTCATCCTGCGCGAGAAGATCATGCACTTTGATCACGAGCGCATTCCCGAGCGCGTGGTCCACGCCCGCGGCTCGGCCGCGCATGGCTTCTTCGAATGCCTGGAGTCTTGCGCCGACGTCACCATCGCCGACTTCCTGCAGCGACCCGGCGAGCGCATCCCGGTGTTCACGCGCTTCTCGACCGTGGCCGGCAATAAGGGCTCGGCCGACCTGCCGCGCGACGTACGCGGCTTTGCGGTGAAGTTCTATACGCAGGCAGGCAACTTCGACCTCGTCGGCAACAACATGCCGGTGTTCTTCATCCAGGACGCCATCAAGTTCCCCGACCTGATCCACGCGGCCAAGCAGGACCCTGACCGCGAGTTCCCGCAGGCGGCCACAGCGCACGACACGTTCTGGGACTTCATCTCGCTGACGCCCGAGAGCATGCACATGATCATGTGGGCGATGAGCGACCGGGCCATCCCGCGCTCCTTGCGCATGATGGAGGGCTTTGGCGTCCACACCTTCCGCCTGATCAACGCCGCTGGCCAGAGCACCTTCGTCAAGTTCCACTGGCGGCCCAAGCTCGGCTCTCAATCGGTGGTCTGGGACGAGGCGCTGAAGATCAACGGCGCCGATCCCGACTTCCATCGGCGCGACCTGTGGGAGGCCATCGAGGGCGGAGACTTCCCAGAGTGGGAGTTTTGCCTGCAGACCTTCACCCAGGAACAGGCCGACGGTTTCGACTTCGACGTGCTGGACGCCACCAAGCTGATCCCCGAGGAAGATGCGCCCCTGCGCGTCGTCGGGCGCATGGTGCTGGACCGCAACCCCGACAACTTCTTCGCCGAGACCGAACAAGTGGCCTACTGCGCCGCGCACGTGGTTCCGGGCATCGACTTCACCAATGACCCCCTGCTGCAGGGGCGCCTCTTTTCCTACCAGGACACCCAGCTCAAGCGCCTGGGCGGCCCCAACTTCCACCAGATCCCGATCAACCAGCCCAAGTGCCCGTTCCACAATCTGCAGCGCGACGGCCACATGCAGATGGGCGCGCCCAAGGGCCAGGTGAACTACGAGCCCTCGACCCTGGGGCCGGACGTGGCGCGCGAGTCCCAGGAGCGCGGCTTTACGACCTTCCCCAATCCCGAGGCCGGCGAGCAGCTGCGGGTGCGGCCCGAGAGCTTTGCCGACCACTACACCCAGGCCCGATTGTTCTTCGCCAGCCAGACCAAGCCCGAGCAGGATCACATCATCGCGGCCCTGGTCTTCGAGCTCAGCAAGTGCGTCACGCCAAGGGTGCGCGAGGCGGTGCTGTCGCGCCTGATCCACATCGACGAATTCCTGGCCCAGTCGGTGGCCGAGGGCCTGGGCTTCACGGGAAAGATCGTTCCGGCCGCCGCGCCGATCCTGGCCAAGGACATGACCCCCTCGCCCATGCTCAGCCTGCTGGCCAAGGCGCAGCCCACGCTGGAAGGCCGCAAGGTCGGCGCCCTGGTCAGCGACGGGGCTGACGACAAGCTGCTGGCCAAGCTAAAGACGGCCGTCGAGGCGGCCGGCGCGCGGCTGCAGATCATCGCCCCGACCATCTATGGCGTCACGACGGCCGGTGGAGACCTACTGCCTGCCGACCACAGGATCGACGGCGGCCCTTCGGTGCTGTTCGACGCGGTGGCGATCCTGCCGTCAGACGAGGGCGGCGCGCAGCTGGCCCTGGAAGCGGCGGCCGTCAACTTCCTGCGCGACGCCTACGGCCACCTCAAGGTCATAGCCTACCTGCCCTCGGCCGGTCCCCTGTTCGCCAAGGGCGGGATCACCGAGGTGGGACCGGACGACGACGAAGGCCTGATCGATCTCGAAGCCTCCAGCGTCGACGACTTCGTCGCCACGGCTTCCACGGGCCGGGTCTGGGCCCGCGAGCCTCTCGTGCGTCCGCCTCCCAAGCCGCTGGTCGCCGATCCCGCATGAGCGATCGGCGCACATGAGCGACGAGAGGATTGACTGCCTGATCGTCGGCGGCGGGCCTGCGGGCCTGACCGCCGCGATCTATCTGGCGCGCTTCCGGCTCTCGGTGGTGGTCGTCGACGCCGGCCACAGCCGCGCCGCCCTGATCGCGCTGACCCGCAACCATGCGGGCTTTCCCGAAGGCATATCGGGCAAGGCCCTGCTGGCGCGTATGCGTCGGCAGGCTGAGCTCCATGGCGCACGGATCATCCTGGGCCGGGTCGAAGAACTCGACGTCGCGCCCGAGGGCTTCGTCGTCCGCAGCTCGACCAGCGAGCTTCGGGCTGGCGCCGTATTGCTCGCGACCGGGGTGACCAATCTTCGCCCCCCGATGGACGAGACGCTTCACATGCGGGCGCTGGAGCAAGGCCGCCTGCGCTACTGCCCGGTCTGCGACGGATACGAAGTGACGGACCAACGGGTGGCGGTGATCGGCGTTGGCGCCCGCGCGGCGGGCGAGGCCGAATTCCTGCGCGCCTATACGGCGAGCGTCACGCTTATCGCTCTGGAGGCCGATGACGGCCTCGACGACAGTCAGCGCCGGCGTCTCGATGAGATCGGGGTCAGGCGCATCGCCGGCCCGGCCGGAGACTTCGCGCTGGAGGACGACAGCATCAGCCTGGCCTGCTCCAAGGGACGCCTGCGCTTCGATGCGATCTATCCTGCGCTCGGATCGGAGGTTCACTCCGACCTGGCGCACGGCCTGGGCGCGGCGGTGACGCAAGACGGCTGCATCAGGGTGGACGCCCATCAACGGACGAGCATCGACGGCCTGTACGCCGCCGGCGACGTCGTGCTGGGCCTGGACCAGATCAGCCACGCCATGGGCGAGGCCGGCGTCGCCGCCACGTCCCTGCGCAACGATCTGGCCAAGCAGGCGCCGTTCCTGCGCTGACCAGGGGAGGCTGCGGGAAACGCCCCGAAGCCCCCCCTGGCCGACAGGCCTAGCGCGGATCGCGCAAATAGACGGTCCTGCTGCGGCCGCGCAGAAGCAGTCCCAATACGATGCCGACGGCCGCCGCGATGGCCACGGCCGGAAGCGGCTTGTCCTTCACATAGGTCTCGACGGTGTCGAGGCGTTCGCGCATCCCGCCGCGCACCGTATCCAGCGCGCCCTCGAGCCGGTCGCGCACATCGTCGGTGAGCTTGCCGTAAGCGCGCTGGGCGCCGCCGGCGGCTTGGTTGAGCTTGCCCTTGATCTGGGTGGCGCTGTCGCCGGTCAATCCGCCGACGGCGTCCTGGACCCGGCCGACGCCCTGGCGGGCGACGCCTGTGACTTGATCGTCCATCGGTCTGTCCTTTGCTTGCCGCCGAACGCGGCGACAGACCAATCCGCCAACCCGCATGGGTGTTCCGGGGAATGTTCGCCGGCGTTCGACTGGCGTTCTATCTCTGCTCCCGATCGATCAGCCGGCGCTCCGCCCGGCGCGCCCGACGGTTCCTGCGCGCCAGACGCAGATATCCGCCGCAGACGAGAACGAAACCGCCCGCGACAAGGATCAGCGCCAGTCCGATGTGATCTCGCACAGGCCAGCCATAGAAGCGCGCCGCGACGATGAAGCCCAATAGAGCGAGCGCGGCGCCGCAGACACCGGCCATAAAGGCTCCGCCAACGGGCTTTGGCGCATACGCCTCGGCCCGATCCTCAGCCAGCATCTCGCGTTCGGTCTCGTTCATTTCGTAGTCTAACATGGTCACGACGCTAGGCCCCGCGATCATCGCCTCCGCGCGAACGGAGCAGTTCCAGAATTCCCGAAAGCGACACCCGCTACGACAAGTTGGCAGCAACCATCCCTCCAGCGTGCTCATCGCCGCCCTCTGCGCATAAAGGCTCAATTGAATCCGGACGCGAACGATTTAGCGCCGGAGCTATCCTGCGCCGACCTTGAACATTGCCGAGGTCGGCGCGCCGGTTTTTAGGAAATTCCGGATTCGGTCTGGCGCGGCGTCGGTCGGCGAATGCGTTCGCCCCGCTTGCAAGGCGCCTAGCGGCAAAGCGCGCCGCCAGCCAATTCATGCTGGCGCCCGCTCCATGCCGCCCGCACAGCCGGATCAACCAGGATGTCGGCGATGTCCTGAACGTCGCGGACCTCGTGGGGTCCCTTGCGCACTTCCAGCAGCGGATTGTACCGCGCCGAGCGCGGATCCGTCGGATTGAACAGCAGGCAGTGGGAGAACTTCGACCGCCAGCCGGCCGTCAGCATCCAGTTCTCGCCCTTGCTGTCGTGGACCACGCAGCTGCCGGTCCACGACAGCAGGGTGGGCACGACCAGGCCCACGCCCTTGCCCGAGCGGGTCGGGGCGAAGGCCATGACGTGCTCGGGCCCGTCGTGGCGCAGGTAGCGGCCGTCGAGCTTGCCCAGGAAGACGCCCGAGGAACCCAGCAAGCCAGCCCGGGCGGCCTCGCGCCGGCTGGTCCAGCGCGAGGAGCCGAAGGTGGTGACGCGGCCGCCTTGCCGAGCCCGCCAGAGCGAGCCGGCGATGGCGCCGGCTCAGCCCAGGAAGCCGCTGGCTCCCGCCAGCGGGCCGGCGCGGTCGAAGACCTCCGGCGCATAGGCCTCGTAGTGGAACCACCAGCCTGATCACGCGTGGTCTCCAGGTTCCCGACCAAGCCTTCGCGGCCGCTGAGATCGAGCGCGTCGGCTATGAACGACTGCGCATCTACTTTCGAAGTCGACGCGATCACACCCAGCCGGGCAAGCCTTTCAGGGCCAACACCTCCTACCGGGACATCCTGCGGATCTACGAGTGCGACCAGCGGCTCCGGGCCCTGGTGTTCGAAGCCTGCGGCACGTTCGAGCTGACCTTCCGCAACGCCATCGGCGAGGTGCTGAGCCAGAACCACGGCAGCCACCCGCACCGTGACCTCGCCGCCTTCGCCGACGCCGTCAGCCGGCGCGACGCCATGGAGCTGCTGGCCGGCGAGCTTAACCGCGCACCGCAAGGACCTCGTCGAGCGCCGACAGCAGGCGGGCCGCTTCAATCGGCTTGCCAAGGTGGCGATCGGCGCCCGCCTCGAAGCTGGCCCGCAGATGCTCTGGCAGGACATTGGCGGTGAGCATGATGATCGGGCAGGGGCGCTGTCCCAGGCGACGCTGCCGGGCGCGGATCTCGCGGGTGGCGCTCAACCCGTCCATGACCGGCATCTGCATGTCCATCAAGACCAGATCGAAATCGCCCGCCCCGAAGGCCTCCACCGCCTGACGGCCGTCACACACCGAGGTCAGCTCCGCCCCGACCTCGCCCAGGATCAGCTCGATGACCTTTCGGTTCACGGGGTGATCCTCGGCCAGCAGCACGCGCACGGCGCGCTCTCGGCAGACCTGGGGCGCGGGCGCCTCAAGCACCGGCGGGGCGTCGGGCAGGGTGAGAGCGAAGGCGAACGACGACCCCGCGCCCGGCGCGGAAACCGCCGATAGCGCCCCGCCCATGGCCCGGACGAGATCGGCGCTGATCGCCAACCCCAGTCCCGATCCGCCATAGCTACGGGTGATGGAGTCGTCGGCCTGGGCGAAACGGTCGAAGATTCGGGACTTGGCGGCCGCGTCGAAGCCGATGCCTGTATCGCACACCAGGAACCGCCATCCCTCCTCGACGGCGGCGACCTGCAGGTTCACCAAGCCCTCATGAGTGAACTTCACAGCGTTGCTCAGCAGGTTGCCCAGCACCTGGCGGAGGCGAACGGCGTCTCCGACCACCCAGCGCCCGCCCGGGGGAGCCTGGACTGTATAGGTCAGGCCCTTGGCCTCGGCCGTCGGCCGATGCAACTCGCCGACCTCGCGCGCCAGCCCCAGCAGGTCGAACGGCTCCTGAGCGATGCGCAGCGCCCCCTCCTCCGAACGCGCCAGGTCCAGGACGTCGCTGAGCAGGACCTCAAGGGTGCGCGCCGCGCCGGTCATGGCGCGCAGCAACTCGGCTTGTTCCGGGGCCAGGGCCGTGCGCGAGAGAACATCGCCCAGACCGAGGATCCCGTTCAGGGGCGTGCGTATCTCATGGCTCATATTGGCCAGGAACCGGGTCTTGGCCTCACTGGCGACGCGAGCCTGGTGCAGGGCCTCGCGATCGGAAATGTCGCGAACGATCGCGCCAACCATGGTGCGTTCATTGTCTCGCCACATCGACAGCGACAGGCTGGCGGGAAACTCCGAACCGTCGCGGCGCAGGGCTGGCACCTCGACCGCGCCGGCCAGGGTCGGCCGGCCGCCGTTGCAAAGCCGGGCAAAGCCGCGATCATGGCCAGCGCGCAGGCGTGGCGGAATGATCATCCGCAGAGCCCGGCCCAAGGCCTCGCGCGCCGGATAGCCAAAGAGCGCCTCGGCGGCGGCGTTCCAGTGCATGATGATCTGCCGCTCATCCACGATCAGCACCGCGTCGGAGGTGCCGTCGAACAGCTGCGACAGGAAGAGCTTTTCCCGCCGCGTCTCCAGGCGCTCGCCGACGATGCGCGCCAGGAGGTCGAGCTGGTGCAGTTGGCTCGCCGTGAAGAGACGAGGCGCCAGACTCGTGGCGCAGACCGTACCGACGACGTGATCCTGAACGAGGACGGGTGCGCCTGCATAGGCGCCGACATAGTCGATGTGGGAAAATTCCGGGTCGCGCCCGACATCCTCAAGGACGACGCGCGCCTTGGTCTTCACCACCCGGTCGCAGAAGGCCTGGGACCTTGGGAGGCTCTTGGCGGCGACGCCGGAGGCGGCCTTGAACCAGACCTCATCGGCGCCGACGAAAGTCACGAAGCCGCAGTCCGAAAGGACCGCCGCCCGCGCGCTTTCGGCGATCAGGTCGAGCGCGCGCTCACGCTCGTAGTCCAGTAATCCCAGGGACTGCAGGATGGCTAGTCTCTGATCGCTGTCTTTGGCTTGACCCGTATCCAAGACGCTCCCCCTCCGCGAGCCGCCACAGTCGACCCGGAAGGTTTGCCTGGCCATTGATCCGGGCTGAGGTTGATTGTCGCAGCCTGACGCGGGCCAGGCGCGCGCCTTGGGTTCAAATCATGGAACCCAAGCCTGACCTTGGCGATTGTCCGCAGCGGTGCAGCGGCTGGCGAAGGGCGACCGATGTGACTCTCCACGATCTGGCGTTTCTTGGGACCGGCAGCGCCTTGGGCCTGCTGATGGCCGAGCGCGACTGGTCCGACAGCCCTCTGGGACCGCCCGCCGGCTGGTCGCCCAGCCTGAAGACCACGGTCGGGCTGATGTTGCCGGCCAGCGCCCAGATCGTCCTCTTCTGGGGCGAGAAGTACTGCGCCCTCTATAATGACGCCTACGCGCCGACGATCGGCGACAAGCACCCGCGCGCCCTTGGACGACCGGCCAGCGAGGGCTGGGCCGAGCTCTGGGACGATCTTGGCCCGCTGCTGGACAGCGTGCGCGAGACGCGCGCCACCTTCGAGGCCCGGGACCGTCAGTTCTACATCGAGCGGCATGGATACCCTGAGGACGTGTGGTTCGACGTTTCCTACTCGGCCGTGCTGGACGCGGACGGGTCGGTCGGCGGCGTGCTCTGCATCGTCAACGAGACGACCCAGCGGGTGCTGGCCGAGCGGCGGCACAAGACGCTCCTTGCCCTGGCTGACCGGCTCGCCCAGACCGCCGATGCGCAAGCGGCCAAGCGCGCGGCCGTCGCCTTGCTGGGCGAGACCCTGGGCGCAGCGCGGGTCGGCTATGCAGAGGTCTCGACCGACGACCAGAATCTCGCCGTCGCCTCCGACTGGACCACGCCAGGCATGTCGAGCCTTGGCGGCGAAAGCCGCCCCCTGGAGAGCTTCGGTCCGAAGATCATCGCCGCGCTGCGCGCCGGCGAAACCCTCAGACTGGACAGCCTGGCCGACGACATGCGCGCCGCGCCCCATGCCGATGGCTACGCCTCGATCGGCGTGCGGGCGATGATCGGCGTTCCCCTGGTGCGGGCCGGCCGCCTGACCGCCCTGCTCTATATCCACGAGGCCCAACCGCGGCGCTGGACCGAACACGACATCGCCTTGGCGCAGGCCGTGGCGGCCCGGACGTGGGATGCTGTGGAGCGAGCGCGGGCCGAACAGGCCCTGCATGCACTGAACGCCACGCTGGAAGCGCGCGTGGCCGAGCGTACAGCAGCGCTCGAGGAGGCGCAGGAGGCCCTTCGGCAATCGCAGAAACTGGAGGCCATGGGGCAGTTGACCGGCGGCGTGGCCCACGACTTCAACAATCTCCTGACGCCGATCTTCGCCAGCCTGGATCGACTCAAGCGCCAAGGTCTGGGCGGCGAGCGCGAGCAGCGGCTGATCGACGGCGCCCTGGCTTCGGCCGAACGCGCGCGCGACCTGCTGCAACGGCTCCTGGCCTTCGCCCGCCGTCAGCCGCTGCAGCCGAGCGCCGTGGATCTTGCCAGCCTGATCGCCAACATGGGCGCCCTGCTCGAAAGCGTCACCGGACCACAGATCCGGATCGTCACCGATGTGGAAGAGAATCTCGCGTGCGCCCATGGGGACCGCAACCAGCTGGAGATGGCGCTGCTGAACTTGGCGGTGAACGCCCGCGACGCGATGCCGGATGGCGGGACACTGCGACTTTCGGCCCGTTCGGCGAGCCAGGACCAGCCACAACCTGCAGGTCTCCCTGCCAACGCCTATGTCCGCGTGTCGGTCTCCGACACCGGCCATGGCATGGACGAGGCCACGCGGGCGCGGGCGATCGAGCCGTTTTTCTCGACCAAGGGGATCGGCAAGGGCACTGGGCTGGGTCTTTCAATGGTCCATGGCCTGGCCGCGCAACTGGGCGGCGTCCTGACCATCGCCAGCGCGCCGGGCGCGGGCTCCACCTTCGAGCTATGGCTCCCGGTGAGCCGTCAAGCGCTCGCCCTTACTCACGCGCCATCGGTCAAGCCGGCCAAACACGCCGGGGTGGCCCTCTTGGTCGACGACGAACCTCTGGTCCGGGCCTCAAGCGCCGACCAGCTCACCGAGCTTGGCTATATGGTCATCGAGGCCGGTGAGGCCGAAGCGGCCCTGGCCCTGCTCGACGACGGGCTCTGCCCCGACGTCATCGTCACCGACCACCTGATGCCCGGCATGTCCGGCGCGGAGTTCTGTCGCCGGGTTCGCGCCCGTTGGCCGGGCCGGGCGGTGCTGATCACCTCGGGCTATGCGGATGTCGAGGACCTGGCGCCGGACCTGCCGCGCTTGGTCAAGCCCTTCCGTCACGAGGACCTGGCCTCGGCTGTCGCCGCCGTGCGGCGGCTGGAAGCGATGTCCTAGGCTCGCCGCTCCGGCAGAGAACATGAAAACTCCCCGGGCCACGGCCCGGGGACTCCATGCAGGCCGCGCGTCCCTAGAGAGCGCGTCGTCCAGCGATCATGTGGTAGATCAACAGGACCACGACAGCGCCGATCGTCGCCACCAGAAGGCTGTAGAGGTTGAAGCCGGTGACGCCGGCGCTGCCGAACTGGTTGAACAGGAAGCCGCCGACGACCGCGCCGACGATGCCAAGAACCAGGTCGAGAACCAAGCCGCCGCCACTGCGGCTGACCAGCATGCTGGCGATGAAGCCGGCGATCAGGCCCAGAACGATCCAGGCGAGAATGGACATGAGATCCTCCAGGATTGAGAGCCGCTAACGGGCCGATGCCTTAATAGCCCTCGCCGCCACGCATCGTTCCCCACGCCCCTCCTCAAAGTCGCACGACGCCTTCTTCCTGCAGGGCTCGGCATGGGAGCGTCAGGACCACCTTCGCGCCGGGCGAGGCCCCGGCGGCGGAGCATCCCGCCCAGCTGCTGACCAGCGCTCCAACAACGATGCGCGCACCGCCGCCGGCCTTGCGGCCGGTTGGCCGCCGCCCCCCATCGTCGCGGCCCCTGAACACCAGGCTGTCCTGGTCGGCCAAGAAGCTCACCGGATGTCGCCGACACGATCTTCCGGGAAGGCGTGATAGCCGACATTAGACAGCTGCCGAACTTGCGACCTTGGACACACGCGCTCAAAACACTGCTTGGTGGTCTGTCCGCCAAAGGCCTCGGGCGCGACCACGCTGCTCGATGGGGCCCACGGCCGCCGAGCGTCGGCTTGGCGAGATCCAAGCCGGCCGATCGCTTGCGAAAAGCCGTTGCCTGTCACGCCATCAGCTGGGCGGCGCTGAGCCAAGCCGACTGCTGGTCGTCAGGCCCGCAGCAGCGCGTTTACGATGCGCCCCCCCTGCGAGGAAGCGCGCCCAGAGCGATCTCTTTCGACGCCGCGGACATGAGGCATCCTGGACAAGACTGAGATCTGCGACAGCCTGGCCGTCACGAAGCTACCGGCGCGACCGCTCCGGCCGGGGCGACGATCCCGCCCCTCCGTCGGGTCTCCCCCGATTGGTCAGCGGAAAGGCGTGAGCATCACGATTGCCCGCCCGTGAGCGGATTGGGCGCCCAGCCTCCATGGCGACCGCTCAGGCGCTCCAGTTCCTGCTGCATGCGCAGGACCTGACCGCCAAGGCTGGTGACGTCGTTCTGCAATTGGGCGTTCCGTTGCTTAAGATAGGCGTTCTCGCGACGCATCGCCTGGGCGTCTTCGTCGGTCATGAACGTGGTCCTTCTGGAACAGATAGCGGTTTCATGCGGATGGTCGCGTGCAGCAAGTCGACACGCTCGGGATAAAGACCGGGCGCCAGGAGCTCCTTTTGCGCGCCCTCGCGGACTTCACCCGTGTGACGATCGCCGAGGAAGCAGGCCCCGGCCCGAACCAACGCAACGAGATCCGGCGAACCCGACGATCGCCAAGCAGGCGCTCCACCGCGTCGTTGAACGGCTTCACACGAGCGTGCGGATTGGATTTGTGGGGCGGACATGACGTCCTTTCGGGGCCGATGAGCCCGCGTGGCGCCTAGCACGGGCATGATAGCGCGATCCGGAAGGAATGGCTCCACAATTGGCGCAATCATTTCGCCAGGCAGGATTGAAACCAGCCGTGCTGGAGCCCCTCAAACGAGGCGCAATCATTTCCCTGGGAAACCGGCGTTCATGCTAATGTCGTCTCGAGGCGCGCAGTCACGCCATCGGGTCGGTTCGCCAGACCTCGAAACGCCAAGGTCTCGACGCGCCGGCTACCATCACCATCGCAATCGTCGCCACGGAGCTTTTTGCTCCGCCGGCTCGTCTCGCCCTCATCTTCACCGAAAGGAACGTCTCTTGTCCAAAGGCAACCGAGAAGTCCGCAAACCCAAGGCGATCAAGCCCAAGCTGACCGCCGCCGCGCCCGCCGCCCCTTCGCCGGTCAGCGCGCCCCGAAAGAAATGACCCTCCGCCGTGAAGGCGGCGCGCCAAGAAAGGCGACAAGATGAAAACCTATCCCGGAACGCGCCCGTCCCCGCCAAAGGGCTTAAACGATCCGCGCTCGACCGCGAGCCAAAGCGCCAGACCGCGGCCGATTAATCCCGACGCCCTGCGCGGCGCCAAGCCCTGATCGCCCTGACGTCTCATCGGGGTCGGAGCGGCTGCAACCGGATCATGCACGCATGAGCCGCTACTTCTGCTACATCCACACGCAAGCGTCGATGGCGCCGCAACTACATGTCCTGGTCAGCGAGCCTGGCGAGCAGCTCGCCGCCGCGGTGAGGGAAGAAATCCGCAGTTGGCCCGCCTACACCGCGGTTGAGATCTACGACGAGAACGATCGGGCGATCCTCAGATTCACGAGGACCGCGATGCTCGTCCCTAGCTAGGCAAGCATGGATTGCAGCTTGGACGGGGCGGCCCTGCCTTCCCCTCTTGGCCAATCGCCAAATCCGCATCGTGGGCGCTAAACACCTGGGACGGGACGTGGCTCACACCCGGGAGCCGACCATCACCGCTTAAGTCCGCGGGGCCCGATTGCGCCATTTGAGTTCGCGGGCAGCAGCGAAATTTCCTGAGTGTCAGACCATGGGTCGAGGGACAGACCCAAGGTGGTGCGGCGGCAGGCTAACCCGCGCTCGTCCCTCCTGCTTCACGCCAGCCGCCGCCCAAGGCTCGAAACGAACGAACCGAGGCGCGGGCCGCTTCCGCCCGGGCCTGGATCCTGGCGTCGCGAATGGAAAGCAGCCGCGCATCGGCGTCAAGAACTTCGGTCAGACTGACGACGCCGGCGTCGTAGGCTGCCGCGGAAGCGTCCCTGGCCTGGATCAACGACACCTCGCCCTCCGCCAGGATCCGCTCTTGGTCCTCGCGCTTGACCAGGCTGGAAAACGCGTTCTCCACGTCCTCGGTCGCGCGCAGCACGGATTGCCGGTAGGTCGCGAGCGCCTCGGCCTTGCGGCCACGCGCGGCGCTGACCTCGGCCTGGACTCGGCCAAAGTCGAAAAGCCGCCAGCGAAGACCCAAAACGCCCTGTGCCTGGGAGGCGGGGCGCTCGAGGATGGTGCTGCTGCTGGTGGTGGCCGTGCCGACCAGACCGCTCAGGGAAAACTTCGGAAAATATTGTGACAGGGCCGATCCGACCTGCGCATTGCTCGCCCGAAGTCGCTGCTCGGCCACGACAAGGTCGGGACGCCGTCGTAGCAGTTCGGCCGGACCGCCGGCCTCGGCCAGGCCCGGAGCGGCCGGGATCGGGGCCGCCACGGCCAGCTCGGCGCGATAGGTCCCAGGCTGCGCGCCCAGCAGCACGTCCATGGCGTTGAGCGCCGCGTCGAGGCCTTCCTCCAGGACGGGGATATTGGCCTTGGTCTGTTGCAGGGCGCCGAGCGCCTGCTGGAGCTGGAGTTCGGCCGCGACACCCTGGGCGCGCTGCAGACGGACCGTCTCGACCAACCGGCCTTGCGTCTCTACCTGTTGGCGGGCGACGACCAACCTGGCCTGCAGGCCGCGGACCAGCATGTAGGTGTCGGCGGCCTGGGCGGCGACCGCCAGGCGCGCGGCGGCGACGCCGGCCCGCGCGCCCTCATATTGAGCGCGGGCCGCCTCCTGATCACGACGCGAGCCGCCGAAGACGTCCAGCTCCCAGCCCGCGACGACATTGGCTTCGTACAGCGCGCCGTTGCGATCGAAGTTGGGCGTGGCGGCCAGCAAGCGCCCGGTCGGGGTCTGGGTCGAAGCGTGGGCCTGGGCGGCGCTGGCCTCGACCGAGGCCGACGGCAGCAAGGCGGCGGTCGCCGCCCCCAGCCCCGCCCTCACCTGGGTCACGCGGGCCGCGGCCTGGGCCAGGTCGAGATTTTGGGTCAGGGCGCGATCGACCATCTTGTCGAGGACTGGATCCTTGAAGCCGCGCCACCAGCTGTCGACTGGCGCGGGCGCCGCCTGGCGGGCGGCAACCGCGGCCTCGCCCATGAAGGCCCGCGGGGCGGCGATCGTCGGCGCGACATAACTGGGCCCCACTGCGCAACCGCCAAGAGCGGCGACGCCGGCGACCGCTGGAAGGGACTGAAGAAAGACGGAGCGCATGGCAAACTTTCTGGACGTGGCGAACCAAATGTGACCAAAGTCCAATACGGTCACTCGTTTGTCAACCTCGATGACCGATGATAGCTTGCCAGCCATGAGCATCCTCGATCCTTCTTCTTCCGCAGACGGCCAGCGTGGTCCCGTCGAGCACGGCATCCGAGACCAGATCGTCGACGCGGCCGAGGCGCATTTCAGCCGCTACGGCTATGGCAAGACCACGGTTGCGGACCTGGCCAAGGCGATCGGCTTCTCCAAGGCCTACATCTACAAGTTCTTTGATTCCAAGCAGGCGATCGGCCAGGCGATCTGCGTTCAATGCCTGGACAAGGTGCTTGCAGCGGGCGAGACCGGCGTGGCCGAAGGCAAGACCGCTTCCGATAAATTGCGCCGCTTTTTCAATGGCATAACAAGCAAGAGCGCCGAGCTGTTTTTCCAGGACAAGCTGCTCTACGACATCGCCGCCCATTCGGCCGAAGAACGCTGGCCCTCGGTGATCGCCTATCTGGCGCGGGCCGAAGCCATCCTTCGCGGCATCATCCTGCTGGGCCGCGAGACCGGCGAGTTCGAACGCAAGACGCCGATCGACGAGATCTGCGAAGCGATCTTGCTGGTCATGCAGAGCTTCATGAACCCGCTGATGCTCAAGCACAATCTGGACGACTTGCCAGAAGCGCCGACCAAGGCCGTCAATCTGGTGCTTCGCAGTCTCGCGCCTTGAGCAGAAAAGTGACTAGTTGACAATTTGGTCACTCGCCGCCAGCTTGGGAGCCTTCCGTCAAGGCAGGATCCTTAAGCCATGTCGTCTCGCCCCCTCGCCGCCGTCCTGCTCCTGGGCGGTCTAGCGCCCCTGGCCGCCTGTGGCGGCAAGGCCGACGCCAACGATCCGCGCACCCAGGCTCCGATCGTCCGCGCAGCCGTCGCGGGGACGGCCGCTACTGGAGAGCGCCGGTTCAGCGGCGTCGTCTCGGCCCGCGTCCAGAGCGACCTGGGCTTTCGGGTCGCCGGCAAGGTGGTCGCCCGCCTAGTCGACGCCGGCCAAACGGTGCGCCTGGGCCAACCGCTGATGCGCATCGACGCGGCCGACTACGCTCTGGCCGTCACGGCCCAGCACGAACTAGTGGAGGCCGCCCGCGTCCGCGCCGAGCAGGCCGCGTCTGAGGAGCGACGCTATCGCGGTCTTGTTGCGGCCGGCGCGGTTTCCACCCTCGTCTACGACCAGGCCAAAGCCGCCGCCGACGCGGCCCAAGCGCAGTTGGCGGCGACCCAGGCCCAGGCCCGCGTCTCGCGCAACACCGCCGGCTACGCGGTCCTGACCGCCGACGCAGACGGCGTGGTAATGGAAACCCTTGCCGAGCCCGGACAGGTGGTGGCGGCCGGCCAGCCCGTCGTGCGCCTAGCCCATGCCGGCCCGCGCGAGGCCGCCATCGCCCTGCCCGAGACCGTTCGCCCCGCGCTCGGCTCGACGGCGGACGCCTACGCCTTCACCGGCGCCAAGGCCGGCCAGGCGCGGCTTCGCCAGCTTTCCGATGCGGCCGACCCCCACACCCGCACTTATGAGGCCAGGTATGTGCTGAGCGGCCCGGCCGCCCGGGCCCCGCTGGGCTCAACCATGGTCGTGGTCCTGCCGGGCCAGGCCGGCGGCGAAGCGGCCCGCGGCGTCGAAGCGCCGATCGGCGCCCTCCATGACGCCGGCAAGGGTCCGGGCGTGTGGGTCATCGACCCGCGCACCTCAACCGTCCACTGGCGCGCCGTGCAGGTTGCGTCGCTGGGGAGCGAGACGGTGACGATCTCCGGCGGTCTTTCTGGCGGCGACCGGTTCGTGGCCTTGGGCGCGCACATGCTCCACCAGGGCCAGCGCGTGCGCGTCCAGACCGGAGCGGCGCAATGACCCTCAATCTCTCCGCCCTGGCGGTGCGCGAGCGATCGATCACCCTCTTCCTGATCATCGCCATGACCTTCGCCGGCGCCTTCGCCTTCCTGAAGCTGGGACGCGCCGAGGACCCGAGCTTCTCGATCAAGGTCATGACCATCGTCAGCGCCTGGCCTGGCGCCACGGCCCAGGAGATGCAGGACCAGGTGGCCGAGCCGCTGGAAAAGCGGATGCAGGAGCTGAAGTGGTACGACCGGTCGGAGACCTTCACGCGGCCCGGCCTGGCCTTCACCACCCTGACCCTGAAGGATCAGATCCCGGCCAAGGAGGTCCCAGAGCAGTTCTACCAGACCCGCAAGAAGATGGCCGACGAGGCCGCCAACCTGCCGCGCGGCGTGCTGGGTCCGTTCGTCAACGACGAGTACGGCGACGTGACCTTCGCGCTCTATGCGCTCAAGGCCAGGGGCGAGCCCCAGCGCCTGCTGGCGCGCCAGGCCGAGATCCTGCGCCAGCGCCTGTTGCACGTGCCTGGCGTCAAGAAGGTCCAGATCATCGGCGAGCAGCCGCAGAAGATCTTCGTGGAGTTCAGCCAGGCGCGCATTGCGACGCTGGGCGTCAGCCCGCGCGACCTTTTCGCCGCGCTGAATGATCGCAACCTGGTCACCCCCGCCGGGGCGATCGAGACCCAAGGTCCCCAGGTGCAGATCCGCCTCGACGGCGCGATCGACAGCCTGGAGACGATCAAGGAGACGCCGATCGTGGTCGGCGGCCGCACGCTCAAGCTTGGCGACATCGCCGAGGTCAAGCGCGGCTACGAAGACCCCGCCACCTTCATGATCCGCAGCAGCGGTGAGCCGGCTATCGTGCTGGGCGTGGTGATGAAGGACCGCTTCAACGGACTGGAGCTGGGCAAGAACCTCGACAGGGAAGCCAAGGCCATCTCGGCCGAGATGCCGCTGGGCATGAACTTCGACAAGATCACCGACCAGTCGGTGAACATCGTCGAGGCCTATGACGAGTTCATGCTGAAGTTTTTCGTGGCCCTGGCCGTGGTCATCGTCGTCAGCCTGATCAGCCTGGGCTTCAGGGTCGGGGTGGTGGTGGCCATGGCCGTGCCGCTGACCCTGGCAGGCGTCTTCGTGATCATGCTGGTCACCGGCCGCGATTTCGACCGCATCACCCTGGGCGCGCTGATCCTGTCGCTGGGTCTGCTGGTCGATGACGCCATCATCATCATCGAGACGATCGTGGTGAAGATGGAGGAGGGCAAGGACCGGATCTCGGCGGCGACCTATGCCTGGGGTCATACGGCCGCCCCGATGCTGGCCGGCACCCTGGTGACGATCATCGGCCTGATGCCTGTGGGCTTCGCCAAGTCCACGGCCGGCGAATACGCCGGCAACATCTTCTGGGTGGTGGCCTTCGCCCTGATCACCTCCTGGTTCGTGGCGGTGATCTTCACGCCCTATCTGGGCGTCTTGATGATCCCCAAGATCAAGCCGATCGAGGGCGGGCACGCGGCGATCTACGACACGCCGCGGTATCGCAAGCTGCGCAAGATGGTCACCTGGACGGTGGATAACCGCTTCAAGGTTGCGGCCGGCGTCGGCGTGGCCATGGTGGCCGCCGTCCTGATGATGGGCGGGATCAAGCAGCAGTTCTTCCCGATTTCCGACCGGCCGGAAGTGCTGATCGAGGTGCAGATGCCCGAGGGGCAGAGCATCGGTTCGACCAGCCAGGCCGTGGCGAAGGTCGAGGCGTGGCTGGCCAAACAGCCCGAGGCCAAGATCGTCACCAGCTATATCGGCCAGGGCGCGCCGCGCTTCTTCCTGGCCATCTCGCCCGAGCTGCCCGATCCGTCTTTCGCCAAGATCGTGGTGCTGACGCCCGATGAAAAGGCGCGCGACGCCCTCAAGAAGCGCGTGCGCCAGTTCGCGGCCGCCGGCTCGGTTCCGGGCGCCAGGATTCGCGCCACCCAGATCGTGTTCGGCCCGCCCTCGCCTTTCCCGGTGGCCTTCAGGGTCATGGGTCCCGACGCCGATCGCGTTCGCGACATCGCCGAGGAGGTCAAGGGCGTGATGCTGCGCAACGCAGGCATGCGCCAGGTCAACACCGACTGGGGCGAGCGCGCGCCGACCGTGCATTTCGTGCTCGACCAGGATCGGCTGCGCGCCTTTGGCCTCAGCTCCGCCGACGCCTCCCAGCAGCTGCAGTTCCTGCTGACGGGGGTACCGGTCACCCAGGTTCGCCAGGACATCCGCTCGGTCGAAGTGGTCGCGCGCACCACCGGCCAGGAGCGGCTCGATCCGGCCAAGCTCGGCGCCTTCACCCTGGTGGGCGCGGCGGGCGAGCGCATCCCGCTCGACCAGATCGGCAAGGCCGAGATCCGCATGGAGGACCCCATCCTGCGCCGTCGCGATCGCCTGACGACGATCACCGTTCGCGGCGACATCGACGAGACCTTGCAGCCGCCGGACGTCTCGACCCAGGTTCAAAAGTCGCTGCAGCCGATCATCAAGGCGCTGCCGGCCGGCTACCGGATCGAGATGGGCGGTTCGATCGAGGAGGCGGGCAAGGCCAATGTCGCCCTGGCCGCGGTCTTCCCGCTGATGTTCATCCTGATGATGGTGGTGATCATCTTCCAGGTTCGCTCGCTGTCGGCGATGTGGATGGTGCTGCTGACCGCGCCGCTGGCCCTGGTGGGGGTGGCGCCCACCCTGCTGATCTTCAACCAGCCGTTCGGCTTCAACGCGATCCTGGGCCTGATCGCCCTGGCCGGCATCATCATGCGCAACAGCCTGATCCTGATCGGCCAGATCCAGATAAACCAGGAAGAGGGTCTGGATCCTTTCCACGCTGTCGTTGAGGCCACCGTCCAGCGCGCAAGGCCGGTCATCCTGACCGCGCTTGCGGCGGTGTTCGCCTTCATCCCGCTGACCCTGTCGGTGTTCTGGTCGTCGATGGCCTACACCCTGATCGGGGGCACCATCGGCGGCACCATCCTGACGCTCGTCTTTCTGCCGCCGCTCTACGCCATGTGGTTTCGGATCAAGGCCCCCCGCAGCGACGCGGCTTCCACCAACGCCCCCGAGCCGCTGGCGACATGACAATCAAGGTTCGCCAGCGCCCCCGCCCTAAGCCGCATCGATCTGGAGAAAAACCATGAGCGCCCCCGAACCCAAACTGGCCGACCAGATCGCTCCTGGGGCGTCGGGCCTGGAGCAACTCCAGGCGATGATCGCCGCCGGTGGACGAGCGCCCATCGGCGAGACCCTGGAATTTTCGCTCACCGAGGCCGGCGACGGCTGGGCGGCGTTCGAGGGCTTGCCAGGGCGCCACGCCTACAATCCGATCGGCACGGTCCACGGCGGCTATGCGGCGACCTTGCTGGACTCCGCCTGCGGCTGCGCCGTGCACTCCAAGCTCAGCGCCAAGCAGGCCTACACGACCCTGGACCTGAAGGTGTCCTATCACCGGCCCCTCACGGACAAGACGGGCCTGGTGCGCGCCGAGGGCCGTGTGGTGACCTTCGGCCGCCGCGCCGCCTTCGCCGAAGCCACGATCAAGGACGTCAGGGGACGGATCTACGCCACGGCGACCTCGAGCCTGCTGGTGTTCGAGCGGTGAGAAGAGCCCGTTCAATTATCGGACCCCCCTCGCCCTCACCTCACCTGTGTCTCCAGGTCCGGCCCCGAGGGGCCGGCTGTTGATCAAGGAAAATGCGGGGCCAGCTTTGGCGCGCGCCCTGGGCGGCGGCCTCGATCACGCCGGCCACGGCCTTGGGCTGCGAGGCGAAAACGACGTTGCTGCCCTTGACCTCGGTCGCATTGGCGCCAATGCGCCGGGCGATCTTGCGCAGCAGCTCGGAGGCGATCGCCCCGTCCCTCCGTGGCGCCCACCGCCCAGCTGGGCTTGGTCTTCCAGGCCGCGACCGTCAGCTTGGCCTTGAGCGCCGCCAGCGCGACGGGGTCCTGTGAAGCCTGCAGGAACGCCGCGTCCAGCCCTCGCCAGCGCTCGACCACAGCAGGTCAGCTGAAGGCTTGGCCGCGCCAAGTGCGGACGTCTGCCGCCGCTAGAAAGGCGACGTATGCCCACTTCGGGATCGCGTCATCGCCACGTTGCCGCCACTTGTTGCACATGCGTGGGAACTATTTCCACGATATTGCCCCCGGTCGTACGCCACGGCGCAAGGGCAAGAAGCGCCCTAAGCCAAAAGGCTGAACGAGCCATAGCGCCCAGCTGAAGTGGCGTCTGGGTCGCTCCAAAGGTTCTGAGAGCTTGTGCGCGCAGTTGGCGGCTTTCGGGATGCGCTTTTGTTCGTCCGGCTACACGTCGGGGCTCTCTCGCGGCAGCGTCGTGACAATGCGCAATCCGGGTGGACCCAGGCGTTCAATGCGGCCCCCCAGTTGCTGGACAAGTGAGCCGACGATGCGAGTCCCGCCGCCAGTCTTGGTCGCGGTTGGGTCGAAGCCCACGCCGTTGTCCTCAACCGAGAGCACAAGGTCTTCGTCGACGGCGGTGAAGCTGACGTAGATGTCGCCAGCCCTTTCTTCCGGAAAACCGTGCTTAAGGGCGTTCTCAACGAGTTCGTTTATCACCAGGCCGATCGGCACTGCCTGCATGGAGCTGAGCGCAACGTCATCGACCTGGACACGCAGAGCAATGGGGCGAACGCCCAACACGCTCTGCCGGAGGCCTTCGCAAAGCGACTGGATGAAATCGCGAGAGGCGACCACCGTAGCCCGCTCGCCAAGATGAAGCCTAGCATAGACCTCGCCCAAGACATTGATGCGGCCAACTGCGTTGTCGAGCACGCGCAAAGCCCGCGGGTCATCCAGCTCACGGGCGGAAAGCCGCAACAGCCCGCTGATCGAGGCCAAGTGGTTCTTGACCCGGTGATTGACGTCCAGAAGCAGCAGACGGTTGATCTCGCTGCTGCGCTCGAGCTTTTCAGCGGTGTGAACTAAGCGTTCCGCCGTCGACCGCAGAGCCTCCACCACCATCGCGACGAACAGCGCCACGATCACATAGAGCAGCAGGGGAATGGCGCCCTGTACACTCGGCAGGGCGAAGGAACGCAGCGGAGGCACGAAAAAGTACCAGGCCAGCAAAGCGCTCAAAATGACCGAGAAAATCCCGGTGCCGCGATCAATCAGCATCGAGGTAAGGATGATGGCTGGGAAGAACAGCAAAAATGGATAGCCGCCAAGAAGCGGACTGAACGCCGAGCGCAAGGCGAAAAACGCCAGGACCACAGCAGTAGCCAGGATGTAACGGACCCACAACGGGGCTTTGCGGAGTGGGTCGGACCAGGCGAAAACTTTCTCGAGGCGCATCGCCGCAATTGAGCACGCCGCAGACCCAGGTCCAAGCATGGCCGTTCGCGCGCCGCTTCCGTTTGGTCGCAGAAAGCTTCAGCGCGGCTTGGCCTCCTGGCGTCGGATCGTCCCCGCGTATCCAGAGGCCCCTAGGTTGTATCAAGACTTGGCGCCCATCCGCGACGGTGCTCTCCTGTGGCATGCACGGGAGCCTCAAGCTCGCATCCATGGAGTAGCCTGTTGCAACTGCCGGACGGAGGTCCTGTTCAAGGCTTGGACCAGCAGAAGATGCTGCTTGAAGCCCATGCCGTCGACGATACCGGGGGTGGCCACCCGGCCATGGTGTTCCTTCACGGTTTTGGCACGGACCAGACAATCTGGCGGGCGCTAGCCTCGCGCCTGCCGACGGGTAGCAGGCGGGTTTTCTACGATCACATGGGTAGCGGCGCCTCAAACCTCGCCCAGTACGACCCCGATCGATACAGCAACTTGGAAGGCTATGCCGGCGATCTGGTCGACATCCTGGAAGCCCTGGACCTGAGGGACGCCACGATCGTCGCCCATTCGGTTTCGGGGATGATCTCATTATTGGCGAGCCTGCGCACCGAAAGGGTCGGTCGCATCATCATGATCGGCGCCTCGCCACGTTACCTGAACGACGAAGGCTATGAGGGCGGCTTCGAGCGCGGCGACGTCGAAGATCTGCTGGATCTGATGGCGCTGGATTTCCAGGGTTGGGCGCGAACACTGGCGCCGCGGGTGATGGACCAGCCCGAGAACTCCGCGCTGACCCAGGATCTGGTCTTTAGCTTCAGCCGCGCCAATCCCGACGTGACGCGACGATTCGCCCAGGCCACCTTCCTGTCCGATCACCGGCGGGAACTCGGCGAGTGTCGTGTGCCCACACTCGTTCTTCAGGCCAGCGCTGATGTGGTGGTACCGTTATCGGCCGCACGCCTCCTGGCGGACCGTATGCCGAACGCGCGGCTCGAGATGCTGGAGACGCGCGGTCATTATCCGCATGTGAGCGCTCCGGGCGAAGTGGCTGAGGCCATTGAGCGGTTCCTACGGGAGCCCGCCGGGTGAGCATGGGCGACACAGACGGGCTGGCCCGGTGGGCGCCGGTCGGCCTCTTTGAGATGGACGCCGAGATGATCATCCGCGCGGTCAACCCGGCCCTGGCCGTAATGACCGGCTTGGCTTCAGTCGCCCTGATTGGACGCCCCTTCCGCGACCTTCTCACGCGCTCGTCTCAGTTCATCTACGCGCTCAAGGCCGAACCTTCGCTCGCCGACCATGGGACGTCCGAGGAAATCTTTCTCGAACTCGCCCACGCGGACGGACGTCCTCGCCCTGCCCTTCTCACGGTGTCGGCAGAAGGCGACCGGCGATATGGGGCGTTGTTCTCCGCGCCTGAGCGGCGCGCCTATGAACTGGAGCTCGTCGCCGCTCGCCAATCCATGCTTGGAAGTCTGGAGGCGCTGAGGGCGGCCAACGAGCAGCTGGAGCATCTGGTCGAGGAGCGTACAGCGGCGCTGGCGCAGCGCGATCTCCTGCTGCGGGAGGTCTACCATCGCGTGAAGAACAATCTGCAGGTGGTCGACGGGTTGCTGCTTCTGCAATCTCGCAAGCTCGCCGATCCGGAGGCGGTCGCGGCCCTCGAAGGCCTGCGCAAGCGAGTTTACGCGATCGGTTTGGTCCACCACCAACTGATGGGCTCGGCAGATCTCAAGACCTTCGATGTTGGCGTCTTCCTCCGGGATCTTCTGGCCCATCTCCAGCAAGGCGCTCCCGACACCATCGCTTTGCGGATCGACGCCGCGCCCCTAGCCGCGGATCTCGACTTCGCCGTTCCCTTGGGTCTGCTGGTGACCGAATTGACAACCAACGCGTTGAAGCATGCTTTCCCGGGCGGCGAAGGCGAAGTTCGGGTCACCCTTGAGGCGCCGGAGGGAGAGGACGTCGTGTTGCGGATCGCCGACAATGGCGTTGGATTTTCCGATCCCACGGGGGCGCCGACCCCCTCGCTTGGGCTGACGATCGTCAAGGGGCTCGTGCGTCAGCTTCGCGGGCGGATCCAGTCGATCCAGACAACCGGCGTTTGTTGGGAAGCGCGGCTGCCCTCGCCGGGGGCCGCCTCATGCTGAATTCCGACCGCATCCTTATCGTCGACGATGAGTTCATCATCGCCCAGACGCTGAGCATCTATGTCGAGGACCTTGGCCTGGCAGTCTGCGGCATGGCCGCTTCGGCCGAGGAGGCCGTCGCGATCGCGGTCGACCAACGGCCCTTCATCGTGCTGATGGACATGCGCCTTCAGGGCGAACGCGACGGAGTCGACGCTTCCAGGGAGATCCACGAGCGTGTCGGCTCCAAGGTGATCTTCATCACCGGCTCGCGGGAACCGGCGACCTTGACCAGGATCGAGGGCGACCACCCGGCCGCCGTGCTCTTCAAGCCAGTCTCGGAGGGAGAGCTTATTGCGGTCATTCGCAAGCTG
The DNA here is from genome assembly GCF_036889365.1 of Caulobacter sp. CCNWLW153. Taxonomy (NCBI): domain Bacteria; kingdom Pseudomonadati; phylum Pseudomonadota; class Alphaproteobacteria; order Caulobacterales; family Caulobacteraceae; genus Caulobacter; species Caulobacter sp. CCNWLW153. Next base: position 276,489 of record NZ_JBAKFV010000006.1, on the reverse strand, counting down.
CTCGATGAGGCGCCAGACCGTTCGAGTCCCTCTCCTTAGACGTCGTTCCGCGCCCGCTTTGGTGTCGGCGCGCCAAGGGGTGACAGCGACCTCCGATGAGACGAGCAGCTGTAGAGACACCCGCCAAAAGGCCGCGAGCGCCCTAAAGCCGGCCCAACGCGACAGACGCGATCAACAGCGGCATGAGCAGCAACATCCAGATACCCGCGCGGGCCAGATCCGGCACACGTACGGGCGGCGTTCCCACGGCAATGGCCAAGCCGGGTGTCCCTGGCACGACAAAGCCGCCAAGGCTGGCGATCACCGCCGCGATCGCCATGGGGGCCGGATCCGCGCCGACCGCCGCCGCCAAGGCCACGGCGGCGGGGACCGTGATCGTCGCCATGGCGATGTTGTTGACCAGCTCGGTCAGCAAGGCCGCGCCCGCCACCAAGGCCAGCAGGGCCATCCAGGTCGGCACGCCGTGGATCTGGCGCAAGGGCGCCGTCAGCCAGACATCGACGCCCGTCTTGGTCAGGGCCGCGCCGATCGCCAGGGCGCCGCCCGCGATCAGCAGCACGCCCCAGGGTATGCGCGCCGCATCGTCCCACGATAGCAGACGGCGACCGTCGCCGGACGGCAGCAGGAACATCAGACCGCCCCCCAGCACCGCTACCCCGGCGTCCGAGGCGCCCGGAAGCACGCTCTTGAGGAGGGGCATGTTCAGCCAGGCGCCGAGGATGCAGACCATGATCGCGGCGACCGCGATCTGCGGGAAGGACCATCCTTTCGGCGCGTTCAGGGTCCGCGAGAGCTCGTCGCGCGCCGGCAGGCGCACGCGCGAGCGGAAGCCCACGGCGACGATGAGCGCCCAGGCCAGGGGCACGCCCAGGACGGCGATTGGAAACCCGTACGAGAACCAGTCGATCACGCCGATGCTCTGGCGCGTCTGCTGGGTGATCATGCCCGCGGCGACGGCGTTGAAGATGTTGCCGCTGAAGGTCGAGAAGCCGCCCAGCATCGCGGCGTAGGCGACGCCGATGATCAGCGCGCGCGAGAAGGTCCTGACGTCGGCGTCCCGGTCCGCGTTGGCGGCGGCCGTGGCGAGCGCGATGGCGACGCCGATCTCCACCATGAAGAGCGTGGCCATGGAGGTCGACACCCACATGCCCGCGAAGGCCGCCGCCGCCATCACCGCGAGCAGAAGTCGCCGAGGTCCGCCGCCGCCGACCGCCACCGCCAGACGCGCCAGTCGCAGATGCAGCCCCGTCTTCACCGCCCCCAACGCCATGACCGAGCCACCGAGCAGCAGGAATATGATCGGCGAGGCCTGAGCCTTGGCGGCGACCTCCGGCGTGACCACCCCGAGCATGGGCAGCGCCAGGAAAGGCAGGAGGGCCGTCACCGCGGCCGGAACCGCGTCGCCGCACCACCAGACGATCATCCAGGCCAGCACCGCGGCGACGAGCCAGCCGTTCGGTGAAAGCCCCGAGGGGGTCGGAACGATCAGGGCGATGACCAGCATCGCTGGCCCCGCGACGAGGGCCGCCACCCGCGGCCAGCCGAGGCCGCTAGGCGCGAGATCGATAGCCTGGTCCTTGGTGCTCATGACGCCATCTCCACGAAGGGTGCGATGTCCTGGGTTTCGACGACCGTGGTGCGCCGCATGTCGCGGCGTTCGTTCAGGTCGTCATAGGGAAGGCCGCGATGCATCGTGCAGCGATTGTCCCACATCACCAGGTCGCCGACCTTCCAGCCGTGCTGGAAAATCATCGGCGGCGTGGTGGCTAGGGCGATCAGGCGATCGAGCAGCTCGCGCCCGCGCTCCGGTGACAGGCCCAGCACATGCGAAGCGTGGGACGCCAGATAGAGCGAAATGCGCCCCGACCCGGGATGGCGACGCATCAGCGGTTGGACGACCGGTGGAAACCGCGTGACGGCTTCGGCGGCCAGCTCGTCATAGCCGACGAGACCGCGCGAGCGCGCCATGGAGTGCGCCGCCTTCAGCCCGGCGATCTCGGCCCGGGTGGCGTCGTCCAGCGCATCGTGGGCCGCGCGAAGGTCGACGAACTCGGTCTGCCCGCCCGTGGCGGGGCATTCATGCGCCGACAGAAACGAGATCTTGCCCCACTGGGGCTTGAACGAACTGTCGGTATGCCAGAACCCATTGGCCCGCTGCATCAGCCGCCAGCGATCCTCGGGGGGACGGATCGCGCCGTCGGGCCCGAGGTTGGAGACTTCGGCGATCCGAGGCTCGCCGAGGCGGGAGCTGGCCTTGCCCTTGAGCGCGGCGCCCACGGTTTCCTCCAGAACGCCGAAGCCCTCGCTGAAGGCGATCTGCTGAACGCTGGTCAGGGGCTGGTCGCGGAACACCAGCACTGCGTGAACATCGAGCGCCTTGGCGATCTCCGCGATCAGGGCGGCCGATGGTGGCCGCGCGAGATCGACGCCGAGCACCTCGGCGGCGAACAGCGGGTGTAGCGGCTCCACGCGGATCATGGCGGCCTCCTCGGATCGGGATGACGCAGCCTAGGCGATCAAGGCATAATCAGAAGCACCAATGGTGTGATCAGGGTATACGCGAATGGTTATGTCATCGCCCGACGACTGGGCGGCGCGCATCGGTCGGCGTCTGCGCCTGCGGGACCTAGGCGTCCTCGTCACCGTCGCCCGAGAGGGTACGATGGCCAAGGCCGCGCATCGGCTGTCGATATCCCAGCCCGCGGTGTCGAAGGCTATCGCCGACCTCGAGGCCAATTTGGGCTTGAAGCTCTTCGATCGCGGTCCGCAGGGGGTGCGACCAACGCTCTATGGGGAGGCTCTGCTCGCCAGAAGCGTCGCGGCCTTCGACGAACTGCACCAGGCCGTGCGGGAGCTCGACTATCTGTCTCACCGCACCGCCGGCGAGGTTCGGCTGGGGTGCAACGAGTCTTTGGCCGCGGCGCTGCTGCCGGCGGTCGTGCGAACGCTCAACGTCCAGCATCCCGGCCTGACGCTGCATGTGACGCAGATGTCGCGACCGATCACCGAGGAGGCGCGGCGGCTGCGGGATCGGGAAGTCGAGTTCATCATCGCTCGCGGTGTGTTCGCGGTCCCGGAGGACGACCTCGACGTCGAACTGCTGTTCGAGGAGCCCCTGCAGCTGATCGCCGGCGCCGCGAGCCGATGGGCCACCGATCCGCCCAACGGCCTGGCGGACCTGCTTTCCGCGCCGTGGGTGCTCTATCCGCCGGGAGAGCCGCCGGGCACGCTGGTGGACGAGGCGTTTCGCGCCCAGGGCCTGCCGCCGCCGGACCGGGGTGTCACGACGTCGTCCTTCTATCTGCGCCAGCAACTGCTGGAGACCGGCGACTACGTCACGGTGGCGCCGCGCTGCATGCTCGCGGTGTTCAACGCGCGCCAGCCCACGGTCGCTGCCTTGCCCATCGACCTTGGGATCGCCTTGAGACCCGTGGCGATCTACACGCTGCGCAACCGGACGCTCAGCCCCTTGGCGCGAACCACCATAGACACCATCCGGTCGACGTCGACTGGTCTGCGGTGACGCCCGAAGGCGCGCGGATTTGAGCCTTGTTCTACCCACTTCCAGTCGTTGAACGCGTTTGCGCGGGCGTCGATGGCCGTCCGCATTGTCCTAGATCGCCTGACAATCCTCGTCCGGAGCGACCCAAGGCGGCGTTTGCCCCGCGAAGCGTTCGACCAGGAAGCTCGCGGCAGGCCCCAAGGGCGCATTGGCGCGATAGATGGCGAAGAAGCGATAAGCGCCGCCCTTAAAGTCGGGGAGGTCGAGCTTGACCAGGCGGCCAACTTCAAGGTCCTGGCGCACCATCGGCGCGGGCATAGCGCCCCAGCCGACGCCGTCCAGCAGCAACAGATGCTTGGTGCGAAGGTCCGCGACGCGCCAGGTGTGGTTGGCCACGACGCCAAGATCGACACCCTTGGTCCGATCGGAGCGATCGGTCAGCACGACTTGCAAGTGGTCGCGTCCGGCGCCGACCAGATTGCGCGAGGCGACCGCAAGGGGATGATCGGGCGCGGCGACGGGGATCAATTGCACACTGCCCACGCCGATGCGTTGCAGGCCCGGGACCTCGATGTCTGGCGGTCCGCAGACGCCGATCATCGCCGCGCCATCGATCACCAGTTGGGTGACCGCGCCCAAACCTTCGCTGCGGACATGCAGGGCGACGGATGGGAACTCGGTGCGGAAAGCGCGCAGGGCGTCGATCACTCGGCTCTCGGGCAACATCACATCAAGCACGAGGGTCACCTCGGGCTCCAGGCCCTCCAGCAGACCTTGCGCCTTGGCGCGAAGGCGATTGAGCCCGTTGGTGACGGCGCGCGCCTCGGACAGGACCGTCAATCCCGCGGCCGTGAGCACCGGTCGGCGGGTGGCGTCGCGCATAAAGAGCGAAAAGCCGAACAGCGCTTCGAGATTGGTGATGGTGTAGCTGACCACCGAGGTGGTGCGCCCCAGGGCCCGCGCCGCGCCGGCGAAACTGCCGACTTCCACGACGGTGATGAAGACCTTCAGCTGGTCCAGGGTCGGCGTGCCGGCGACGGCCATCTCATGTCCTCGGCGGCGCGAGGCTATGATCGCGCCAGTGCTTGGCCACTAACAACAGATGCACCGGCTTTCCAGACGCAGGGGTGCACATGGGGCAACGATCGGTTGACCAATCGGCGTTCCTGGCCGACCGGCGCCCGCCGCTAGGGTTGCGCAGGTCCGGGATGGGCAGTCCGCCCGGCGCTTGCCAAGGAAATCACCATGACGATCGCTGTCGAAGAAAAGGTCGGACTGGGCGCGCTTCTCACCCCCGACAACTGTGCCCTTATGCTCATCGACCACCAGCCGTTCCAGGCGGCCGGCGTGCGCAACATCGAGGTTGGTCAGATGATCAACAACGTCGTGTTCCTGGCCAAGACGGCCAAGATGTTCGGCGTGCCCACGCTCCTGACCAGCGTTCTGGCCGACCGCGGCGGCGTGATCTTCAAACCGCTGACCGACGTCTTCCCGGAACAGACGCCGATCGACCGCACCTTCATCAACACCTGGGAAGACCAGGCCTGCGTCGACTGGGTCAAGGCCACGGGCAAGAAGAAGATCGTCATCGCCGCCCTGTGGACCGAGGTCTGCCTGGCGTTCCCGGTCATTCAGGCGCTCGGCGAAGGCTATGAGGTCTACTTCGTGACCGACGCCTCGGGCGGCACGAGCGTGGAGGCCCACGAGATGGGCATCGCGCGAATGGTGCAGGCCGGCGGCGTGCCGCTGACCACAATCGTGTTCGCCTCGGAACTTCAGCGCGACTGGGCGCGCACCGAGCAGGCCGCGGCGCTGTCGCAACTGATCCTCGATCACGGCGGGGCTACGGCCACCAGCCTGGCCTGGGAACTGCAGCTGCTGAAAGCCTCGAGCCACTAGGCCCCAGCGCGAGGTCGGGCGCTCGATGCGCCTGACCTCGCCGGCGTCCCATGCCTTCCCGCGCCGTCCCAGGGTCACCACCGCGATAGGCTCAAGCCGATCAGCCCCAAAATTCGCGGTCCAAGGAGACCGCGCCGCCGGCATAGGTCACGCCTCCGGGGAGGTCGTGGGCCAGGAACTTCGGACCGTCCAGGTCCACGTGATCGCAGAGCTGCGCCAGGAGGTAGGCCGGCGCCGCCGCCAGGCTGGAGCCGCCCATGTTTCCGACCATGACGCCAAGCCCCAGACGGCGCGCCTCCCCCACCATCGCCAGCGCCTCAGTCAGGCCACCGCATTTGTCGAGCTTGATATTGGCCACCTGAAAGCGACCGACCAGGCCGGGCAGATCAGCCAGGCCCTGGAGACTCTCGTCGGCGGCGACCGGAACAGGCAAAGCCAGATCGTCGAGCACGGCTTCGCGTCCGATCGGAAAGGGCTGCTCCAGAAGCCGCACATCGGCCTCGACCAGCACGGGCGACAGCTCCATCAGGGTGTCGCGGCAATAGCCCTGGTTGGCGTCGACCATCAGCCAGACGTCAGGCCTGGCCGCCCGCACCTGGCGGATGCGGGCGATATCGGCCGGCAGGTCACCATCGAGCTTCAGCTTGATCGCGCGAGCGTCCGCGTAGGCCGCAAGATCCGCCCGCAGGACCTCCGGCGTCTCCGCGCCCAGCGTATAGGTCGTGATCCGAGGCCTTGGCTCGACAAGCCCGGCCAGCCGCCACACCGGCTCTCGCGTGAGCCGGCTTTCGAGCTCCCAAAGCGCGGCGTCGAGCGCGTTGCGGGCGCCGCCACCGGGCAACAGGGTCTGTAGCGCGAGGCGGTCCGCACCGGCTTCGATATCGCCGCGGACACGGTCGATCTCCGCGACCATACGGCCGGTGTCGTCGTCGAGATAGAAGACGCCGCCCGCCTCCCCCCTGCCCCGCGCGCCGTCCTGGGCGATAGTCACCCGAACACCCGGAATTCCCGGAACGGTGCGGCCGGCGATGCGCAACGGCTGGCGGAACGGTAACGCCTCCACCGTGACCGCGACCTGGCGGCGGGTCATGCCTCAAGGACCGCTGCAGGCTCGCCCCGCATGGCCAGCAAGAAGCACAGACCCGACAGGATCGCGGCCGGCGCCGAAACGAAAACGATGGCCAAGCCGAGCTTGGCCTCCCCGCCGAGCGCCTGGCTGAGCAGGGCGATGGCGGCCGGCGCGGTCGCCGCGCCGAACAGGGCCGTCGTCAGGACATAGGCGGCGATGCCCCGTCCGCGGATGGTGTTGGGCAGGTTCAGGGTGATGGCCACCACACCGACCGTCGGCACCATGCCCGCGCACACCAGGGCCAGGCCCAGGAGGATCGCGAACAATGGGACGTTCGGCGCCACGGCGAAGAGGGCCAAGGGCGCGCTGATGAAGGCCGCCAAGGCGGCGGGCAGCAGCACCCCTGCCCGACCACCGCGTCGCCGTCCCAGTTCCGCCAGCTGGCCGCCGCTCAGCGCCCCGACGATCAACCCGATCAGGGTGACGGCGCTGAGCCAACCGGCGAAGCCGCCCGGCGTCAGGCCGAAGTTGCGCATCAGCAGGGGCGCAGCCCAGACATTGGCGCCTTGGACAGCGATCGTGCTGAACAGCAGCCCGCCCAGCAGCGGGACCAGGAACCGTCGGTGCGTCCACAGTTCGCGCCACCCGCCGGCGTCGCCCAGGGCCAGGTCGCGTTCCTGCCGGGCCGGCTCGCGCAAGAACAGGAGCAACAGCAAAAGCGCCGTGCAGACCACCGCGGCGGCGACGTAGAGCATCCGCCAGGCCGAGAGCCCGCCCACATTCAGACCCGAATGGGCCAGCCAGTCGAAGGCCGCGCCGCCGACCAGGATGCCGAACGCCTGACCGCAGGCCTGGCCGCCGGCGAACAGGCTGGTGGCCACCGCGCGCCGCTCGGCCGGAAAGAAGTCGGCGATCAGCGACAGACTGGCGGGCACCAGCAACGCGGTCACCAGACCAAGCGCCGTGCGCCAGGCGACCAGGGCCGCAAAAGCGCTGGAAAGTCCTGAGCCGGCCATCGCCACGCCCCACACGACCACGCCGACCACCAGCAGCCGCATGCGGTTGCGGCGGTCGATCAGCCAGCCCATCGGCAGGGAGCTCAGCCCATAGGCGATGCCGAAGACCGTGCCCTGGAGGAGGCCGATCTGCACATCGCTCAACGCCAGTTCGCGCTTCATCGGTTCGATCAGCAGCGCTGTCAGCGTGATGTCCATCGAGGTGAGGAAGGCCAGCAGAACCAGCACGGCCAGCGCGCCGCGCCGCGTGCGCGCGGCCGGGTAGACCGCGGCGGCCACAGCAGGCCCTTCAGAAGGCAGCAAGACGGCGGCGCTCATCGGCGACGCTCGAAACGCAGGCGAACGGTGCGGCCGCTGGTCAGGGCAAAGCCCGTCTCGTCCGCCTCCAGGGTGAGCGCCAAGGGCATGGCCGCCTCGCCCAGACCTCGCCAGAGACCCGGGCCAAGGGGCTCGAGCTTGTAGAGCGACGCCCCAAGGCTTGAGGCCAGGCTCATCCGCGCACCGCCGGGGCCGTCGGTGATGCGGGCCGAAAGGCCGGCGCAGGCGTCGAAATAGCCTACCGGCGCCTTGGCGTTCGATGGAGCCTCGACACGCTCAAGGCGATCGGTGGCGCCAAACTCGGTGACCAGGAGGGCGTCGACCCGCGCCGGGCCCGTGACGGGTTTGACCCGCAGATCGGTCGGCAGGATTCCCACCGAGATCTGACCGGCCGCGTCGCGGCGGGCCGGCAGGGTGTAGCCGCCAACGGTCATGGCCTGGCCGCCTTCGTGTTCCGTCAACATCAGCACCTGACCGCTCTTGGCTGAGTAGAAGGCGCCGGTGATCGGCGCGCCGCCGGCGTCCCGCGGCGCGGGGGGCAAGCCCTCGAAGCAGGCGTCGAGAACGGCGTCGACCAGACCATAGAGATCAAGGGCGCTTTGGCCGTTGGTCATCACGATCAGGTCGAGCTCATGGTCCAGGACCTTCAGCATCTGCGAGGAGCCGCCCACGACGCCGCCGGCATGGTGGACCGTGCGCAGGCCGCGATGTTCGGTCATGTTCAGGCCCAGGCCGTAGCCGTGGGTCGTCACAGGGGTGCGCATCTCGTCCCAGGTCGCGCGTCGTCCGACGATCGGGGCGGACATGTGAGACAGCCAGCGCAACATGTCGTCGACCGTCGAGACGATGCCGCCCTCACCGGCGATCGGCAGGCCAAACACCCCCCGTGTCCAGCCGCCGTCCGGCCTGGGCAGGTGCAGGGTGGCGCTGTTGGGACACAGGTCGGTGTCGAGACGGCGCAGCTGGGTGTCGGCCATGCCGATCGGCTCGAAGATCCGAGTTCGGAAGAAGTCCTCCAGCGACTGGCCGCTGATCCGCTCGACGATCACCGACAGCAGTACGTAGCCGCCATTGTTGTAGTTCCAGCTGGCGCCAGGCGCGAAATTGACGCTGTCGAGGGCGGCCAGCATCTTCAGCTGCGCGTCGGCGGGACCGGTCTTTCCGGGTCCCGCCGTGAGGAAGAACAGGTCCAGGCTGTCGCGCATGCCGCTGGTATGGGCCATCAGCTGGCGCACGGTGATGGCGTCGGCCCAGGTCGGCAACTCCGGAATGACGCCGCGAGGGCTGTCGTCGATCGACAGGCGCCCCTCCTCGGCCAGCAGCATCACCGCCAGAACGCAGAAGTGCTTGGTGGTCGAGCCGATCCGCATGCGGATCGACGGCGACAGGGTTACGGGGAGCTCGACATTGGCCAGGCCCACGCCCCTGCGGTAGCGGGGAACGCCCCCGAGCGCCACGCCCAGGGCGAAGCCTGGTCCATGGGTGCTGTCGTAAGGCGCCAGCAGGGCGTCGAGCGCCCCAGGATCGATCCGGGCTTTCACGGTCACGAAAACGCGTCTCCAGCAAACTCTAACAGGGTTCAGAACCGGGCGGTCACCCGCACGCCGAGCGTACGCGGCTGCAGGACGGTGACCTGGGCGGGACCACCGACGGACGACAGCACCGTGGCGGCCGACAGCTGGCCTTCCTCGTCGAAGAGGTTGCGTGCGTAGAGCTGCACGTCGGCGCGCGGCAGGCTCAGGCCAAGGCGAAGGTCCACCGTCACGTAGGACGGGAGCTCGTATTGCGGCAGGCCCGCATTGGCGTCGAACGAGGCCGAACGATCGTCGACATAGCGCACCGTCGCGCCGAGCGTGGGCCGCAGGCCCTGGCTGCTGAGCTGGTAGTCGGCCAGCACGGCGGCCGTCAGCTTGGCGACATTGGGCAGACGGTCGCCCTTGAGCGCTCCCAGCAGCGGGGCGTCCTGCGCCAGGCGGGCGTCCTGGTAGGCGAAGGCGCCGCTCAGGGTCAGGGCCGAGGTCGGCCTCGCCACCAGGGTGGCCTCTCCGCCGTCGATCTTGGCCGCCCCGGCGTTGGCGATCACCGAGACGCCGCCGGCGGCCGTGGTCACCTGAATGTCGCGCCAGTCGATGTGATAGGCCGACAGGTCGAGGCTGAAGCGCCGGTCGGCGGTCTCGCCCTTGTAGCCCAGTTCATAGCTTTTCAGGCTGTCGGAGGCGAAGGTGGCCGGGGCGAGGGGCGCGCCGCTCACCGGGTCGTTGACGACGAAATTGGGACCGCCGGGACGATAGCCTGTGGCGAAACGGGCATAGACGGTCTGGCGTCCGCCAAGGCGATAGCGGGCGTTGGCCAGGTAGGTGACCACCTCGTCCTTGGCCCGGGACACCGGCGTCGAGCCGATCAGCACGCCTGAACCGATCTGCTCGAACCGTTGGTCGTTGCGGGCGTAGCGGACGCCGCCGGTGATGTCGAAGGCGTCGGTGACCTTGACGGTCAGATTGCCGAAGGCGGCGATCTCCTCGTAGCGGCTGGGAATGGCCACAGTGGCCAGATCGATCGGCGAGACCGCGCCGGCTGGATCGTAGGCCACCACGTGCTGGCGATTATCGCTGTCCTCGTCGGTATAGTAGCCCCCGACGAGCCACTGCAGTCGCGTGTCGCCGTTCGAGGCCAGGCGCACCTCCTGGGTGAACTTGTCCGTCGAACGGCGCTGATCGATGGCCACGGCGCTGAACGCCAGGCTAAAGCCGCCGAGCACCGGCACATAGACGGCCGAGGCGTCCTGGCGGAACGTGGAGTCCACTGTCTGGTAGCTGGAGATCGAGGTCAGGGTCGCGGGCCCCAGGTCGTAGTCGATGCTCGCGCTGGCGAGGCGGAACGACTGGTCAAAGGGCTCGGCCTTCAGTCTGCGCTGCTGGCGCTCGCCATCGACGCGCTGGCCAGACAGGGTGAAATCGACAGACGGCGTGCCGTCGCGCCCGATCTCCTGGGCAAAGCCGGTCAGGCGGATCTTCAGGGAGTCGGTGGGCGTCAGCGCCAGGTCCAGACGGCCGCCATAGACGTTCGAGGCGTCGACGTTCTTGTCGCCCAGGGCGACGTTGTCGACGAACCCGCCGTCACGCGAATAGAAAGCGCTGGTCCGAAGCGCTGCGTCCTCGCCGAGCGGCGCGTTGACCACGGCCGCGCCGTTGGCGCCGATCGCGCCGCCGGAGGTCGAGGACAGGCCCGCCTGGGCCTTGGCCGCGAAGGCGGTCGGATCGGGCGCCTGGCTGATGTAGCGCAACACCCCGCCCATGGCCCCAGCCCCGTAAAGGGTGCCCTGCGGTCCGCGCAGGACCTCGATGCGATCCAGGTCAAAGAGCCCGACATCGAGCGCCAGGGACGAGGCGTTGGAAAAAGCGCTGCTGGAGCCGTAGGGCACATCGTCGACATAGACCCCGACGGTTGGTCCGATATCGACGCCCGCCGTGACGCCCCGCAGCGAGACCTGGGTCTGGCCGACGCCCGCCGTCGTGAACGACAAGGCCGGCACCGTATTGGCGAAGTCGCGAAACTGAACCGCGTCCAGCCGGGCCAGATCCGCCGCCGCCAGGGCGGTGATCGACTGAGGCGCATCGATCAGACGCTCCTCACGCTTCTGCGCCGTGACGATGATCTCGTCGAGCTTGGCCGGCTCAGCGGCTTGCTGCGCCCACACCGGTGTTCCAACCGTCATCAACAGGGCTGTGCCCTGCCCCAACCAACGCGCCGTCATGTCAGCCCCTCTTGGTTTAACAAAACGGACGCTCATTCTTTATATTGTCGTTGTCAATGGCGCTCGAACGGGCGATCAGGAGGAATTAGCGAACGTGCGCTCTTTTTGGACGGCCAATGCCCAAGCGTGATCCTGGACACATGAGCGCCCAGCGCGAACGGATCGTGCGGGCCGCGATCTTGTGCATCGCCGACAAGGGCGTGGAGCGCACCACCATCGCCGACATCTGGCGCAAGGCTGGCCTGTCGGCCGGCTCGCTGTATGTGCACTTCGCCAACAAGGACGACATCATCGCCGCGGCCTTGCGCTTTGGCGGCATGACCGAGACCAGCCTGCCCGACACCTGGGAGGCGTTCGTGGCCATGGCCTCCTCCCCCGACGGCCAGATGGGATTCGACCTGGAGACCATCGTGCGCAACCGCCTGCACCTGCACGCCGAAAGCGTCCATCCGGGCCATCTCCACGAGGCGTTCAAGCCGATCCTCGAGCAGTCGCTGGATCTGTTCGCCGAGCAGCTGCAGCGCCTCGCCGACAAGGGCGAGATCGGCCTGAAGATGAGCGCCCGTCAAACGGCGATGGCCATGAGCGCCCTGATTGACGGCATGCTGTGGATCGCTCTGGCGAGCGACCGGCCGCTGGAGGACCTGCGGCCCGAGATCGCCGCCGGCCTGCGTTGTTTTGTCGAGACCCGCGCGTCATCGTGATCGACACGCCTCGACTGACCTTGCGGCCGCACACCGTTGACGACCTGGCCCATGTCGTGGCGTTGGCGCGCGATCCGGCCGTCACCGCCTTCATCCGGGGGCTGCCGACCAGTGAGGAAGAGTGCTGGCATCGGCTGCTGCGCTATGCGGGCCATTGGAGCCAGCTTGGCTTTGGAATGTTCGCGGTCTTTGAACGTCAAACCGGCCGGTTCGTTGGCGAGGCGGGCCTGGCCGACTTCCATCGAGGCCTGGGCGCGGACTTCGACGGCGCGCCCGAAGCGGCCTGGATGCTGATGGGCTGGGCGCACGGCGCGGGCTTGGCGCTGGAAGCGGCCGCCGCGGCGCATGCCTGGCTGGAAGAACGCCGCCCTGGCGGGCGCACGGTGTGCATCATCGATCCGGCCAATCTGGGTTCGATCCGGCTTTCGCAAAAGCTCGGCTATGCGCCGTTTCGTCAGGGGGTCTATCGAGACGCCCCGGTGACCCTGTTCGAGCGCCGCCTCATGACTTGAACGTTCGCGCAGAGGCTCGAGGCGCAAGGACCGGTCTTGCCGCCGGTGGCGTCTTGGTCTTGCATGCGCGCTCGGGGGTCATGGGAGCGGCGATGACGGCGCACGCCGAGCAGATCCTCAGCCACGTGATGTACGTGCGCGACGACCTGGACGCGGGGCGGCTCAGCGCCGAGCAGGCAAAAGCCTATGCCCATCTGGGCCGGCAGGTCGACAAGATCACCCGCGCGGTCGAGGCCGCGCCCGACCAGGACACCGCCGACGCGCTGTGGGAAACCGGCGCGCGGATGATCGACGACTTCCTCACTACCCACTTTCCGCTTCCGCGAGCCTGCTAGGGCCGTCACAGGTCCTAGGCTTCATCGCGCATCAGCTGGAAGAGCTCGGCGCGCAGCCACGCATGACCGGGGTCAGCGCTGCTCTTGGGGTGCCAGGCCGCATGAAGGGCGAGGGGCTCGAGCGCGAGCGGCGGCGCGTGGAGACAAAGCGTCGTGGCGTGCAGGCGCAGGAACTTGGCGGGCAAGGTGCAGAGAAGATCCTGGCCCGTCAGGATCCCCGGCGCCAAGCCGTAGCTCTGCACCAGCCGGGTGACGCGTCGCTTGCGCCCAAGGACGGCCAGCGCCCGGTCGACGTGGCTTTCGAAGCCTTCGAGCCGCTCACCGACCACCAGGTGTTCAGCCGCGCAGAACGCGTCCAGATCCAAGCCTTGAGCTTCGTAAACGCGCGTGCCGCTGGCGGTCAGGAACGCGTCGCGCCACAGAGGACGCTGGATCAGCTCCGGCGCGAGGGCCTCTCGTCCGGCCAACAGAAGATCGACCGCGCCGCGTTCCAAACCCTGCGCGGCCGCCTGGGGCGCCACGAACGCCAGACGCACGCCAGGCGCGCGCATCGCCAGGCGGCGGGTCAGGGCCGGAGCGATCACCGCGGCGGGCATGTCCGGCAAGGCCAGGGTGAAGCTCCTGGACGCACTGCTCGGTTCGAAGGGCGCGGCCAGGCGCGGCAATCGTTCCAATCGATCGAGAACCTCTCCGAGCTCAGGCGCGACCCGTTCGGCCAGCGGCGTTGGCGCAAGGCCCCTCCCCCCTTGAATGGCGACAAACAGCGGATCGCCGAAGGCCTTACGCAAACGGCTCAGACGCGCGGACATGCTCGACTGGCTTAGGCCCAGACGCACCGCGGCGCGTGTGACGCTGGCTTCGTCGAGCAAGGCGCGAAAGGCGCGAAGCAAGGCGACATCGAGTTCGGGCTCTGAAGGGTCGTTCATGGTGGTTGGCCTGGCGCTATCGATGCCGTCGATAGGTGCCATCGTTGCGCGCGCCTTCCAAGGGCGGCTGTCGCAGGCCATCTGCAGGCCGTTCAAGGAGGCTTCGATGCGAACCAAGATTCTAACGCCCGCCGCTCTGGCCCTGGCCGTGAGCCTGTCGTGCGCCGCGCCCTACGCTCACGCCCAGGCGGCAAAGGCGAGCGCGCCCGCCGCGCCGTCCAGCGCGAGCTCAAGCGTTCAGCCGCGCCCCGTGACAGGCGGGATCTATCGCTTCAAGCTTGGCGCGGTTTGGGTCACGGCGCTCAGCGATGGGACCTTGCCCCTGCCGGCGGGACAACTGCTGCACGGCATCGATAAGACGGCGCTGACCCAGGCCCTGAGCGCGGCCGATCGCGGCGACCCGCTCGAGACCTCGATCAACGCCTTCCTGATCGAGCTGGAGGGGCGTCGGATCCTGGTCGACACCGGTGCGGGAGCGCTGTTTGGCCCCGCGGGCGGACGACTGCTCGATCGCTTGGCCGCCGTCGGGGTGCGGCCAGACCAGATCGACGACATCCTGATCACCCACATCCATACTGACCACTCCGGCGGCTTGGCGCGCGACGGACGGGCCATATTCCCCAACGCCACCGTTCACGCAGGCCGCTCCGACGGCGACCTTTTCCTTGATCGCACGATCACGGTCGCCGACGTGCCGGCTCGCCACTATGACGAAGCCGCCGCCATGCTGGGTCCTTACCGGCGGGCCGGTCGGCTGGACCTCTTCAGCGGCGAGAAGACCTTCGCGCCCGGCCTGGTCGCGCGTCCCACCCCGGGCCACACGCCAGGCCATATGGCCTACGAGCTGACCAGCCAGGGCCAGACCCTGGTGTTCATCGGCGACATGATCCACGCCGGCCCGGTGCAGTTCGCAAGGCCGGAGGTGACCATCACCTATGATGTCGACCAGGCCGCCGCCCGCGATCAGCGGCAGGCGCAACTGGCGCGTTACGCCGCTCAAGGCGTGTTGATCGCCGGCCCCCACCTGGAGTTTCCCGGTGTTGGCCGTCTTCGGGTCGAAGGCCGGGGCTATCACTATTACCCGGTGGCCTTCACCGACCGCGATTGAGCCTCAGGGCCCGGACGATCGCCCATCGTCCGGCGCCGCTCTAGTCGAGGGCCATGGCCAGGGAGAGGTCGCGCCAGACGTCGGCCTCGGCGCGCCGCGTGCTCAAGACATGATCGAGCAGACCCACCGCGTCGGCGCCCGCCAGGAAGCGCAGAGGCGGATTGTCGGCGGCGGCCAGGGTCAGCAGCGCCTTCGCCAGTTTTCGCGGATCCCCGCCCTGGGCGCCGTTCATGGCCTTGGCCACACGCCGGGCCTCGCCGGCCGTGGCCTCATAGGCGGCGATTTCCGCTTGGGCGAAGACCACGGAGTCGGACTTGAGGAAGTCGGTGCGGAAGTAGCCCGGCTCAACAATGGTCACCTTGACGCCGAGCGGCGCGACCTCGGCCGCCAGGCTCTCGCTGAGCCCCTCGACGGCGAACTTGCTGGCGCTGTAGCCGGAGGCCCCAGCAAAACCCGCCAGGCCGGCGGCCGAAGACATGTTGAAGATGTGGCCAGCCTTCTGGGCGCGCAGGGTCGGCAAGACCGCCTTGGTCACCGCCGCCAGGCCCAGGAGGTTGGTCGACATTTGGGCCGCCAGTTCCTTGGGGCTGTACTCTTCCAGCGCGCCGACCAGCCCGTAGCCGGCATTGTTGACCAGGACGTCGATGCGCCCGAAGCGGGCGATCGCCGCCTCGACCGCAGCTTCCGGCTGGCCCGCGACATTGACGTCAAGGCTGACGGCCAGCAGACGATCGCAGGCCCCTAGGGCCGCCTCGACAGCCTTGGCGCTTCGACCGGTGGCGACCACGCGCCCGCCATCGGCCAGGACGGCCTTGGCGATTTCAGCGCCGATCCCGCGGGTGGCGCCGGTGATGAACCAGACTTTCGACATTGTGCTTGCTCCAGCGGCCGCCCGTTGCGGCCTGACTTGACCCTCAGATAGCGCGGCTGGTTATGGGAGATTAGATGCGGTATCTGACATGCACTTGTGCATGGAGTGCATCAATGCGCCGCAGCGAATTGGACGATCTGGCCGCCTTCGCCTTGGTCGCCGCCGAGGGCAGCTTCACCCGCGCGGCCGCCAAGCTGGGCATGTCACCATCTGGATTGAGCCACGCGATGAGCGCCCTGGAGGCGCGCTTGGGCGTACGCCTTCTGGCGCGCACCACGCGCAGCGTGGCGACGACCCAAGCCGGCGAGGATTTGCTCAAGGGGTTGCGGCCGGCCCTGACGGAAATCGAGGCCAGCTTGGCGGCCTTGGGCCAAACGCGCGCCAAGCCGGCCGGCGCGGTGCGGCTGACCATGGTCAAGCATGCCGCCACATCGCTGATCGAGCCGATGCTGGCCGGGTTTCTGGCCGACTATCCCGATATCATCGTCGAGGTGGAGATCGACGATGGTTTCACCGACATCGTCGCCGGCCGTTTCGACGGCGGGATCCGGTTTGGCGAGAAGGTGGCCAAGGACATGATCGCCGTTCGGGTCGGTCCTGACGTGCGAGCGGCCGTCGTCGCCGCCCCCGGATACCTGGCCAGAGCCCCGGCCCTGGCGTGCCCCCGTGATCTGGCGGCCCATCGCTGCATCAATTACCGGCTGGCCACATCGGGCGGGCTCTATGGATGGGAGTTCAGCGACAAGGGCCGCAGGTTTGAGGTCCGGGTCGAGGGCCCGGCCGTGTTCAACGATGGCGACCTCATCCTGGGCGCGGCGCTGTCGGGCGTGGGCGTGGCCTATCTCTTCGAGGACCAGGTGCGCGAGCCCCTCGCCGACGGGCGGCTGGTGCGCTTGCTCGAGAAGTGGTGCCCGCCCTTCCCCGGCTACTTTCTCTACTATCCGAGCCGTCGGCAGACACCGCCGGCCATGACCGCCTTGATCCAGGCCCTGCGCGAGCGGGTCTGACCTTCGGCCGATGGCTCCCAAACCCACCGCCAACCGCCGGACAGGTTTAGGTGGCTTGCCATTCGCGAGGATCAGCGCCTGCGCAGGCCGTCGATGTGATGGCTGAAGGCCGCCCGCATGGTGGCCACCGGATCGGCCACGTATCCTTCCTCATAGAAGGTCCCATCGGTCCACATGCGGGCCAGACCATACATCTGGGTGCGCGCGGCGAAGGCGGCCATGACGGGATCGACGCCTGGGCGCATGTCGCAGGCGGCCGCCCGGAAGGCGCTTTCCCACATGTCCAGGAGTTCGACCGAGGTTTCGACGATGAAGGTCGAGGCCGAGCTGTCCAGGAAAAGCGGCGTCCACAGGATCTGCAGGTGCAAGGCGTTGTCATAGGCCCAGCCGAGATAGGCATGGCCCAGCGCCTGGATGTGATCGAGGGGCGGCGCCTGCCCCGCTGTCGCCCTAACCGGCGCATAGGCCTGCGCAAGCCTTGCGATGCCCTCCTCGGCGATCGCCAGCAGAAGGGCGTTGCGCGAGGCGAAGTGCCGAAACGGCGCGCTGGGCGCGACGCCGATCCGATGGGCGGCCTCCCGAAGGGAAACCTTTTCGACGCCCTTTTCGGCGACGATCTGCAGGGTGGCCGCCATCAGCTCCTGGCGGACATTGCCGTGATGATAGCGGCCCTTGGGCGAGCGCGAGGCGTCTGCGACCCGGATACGGGCGCGTTCCGCCTTTTTCGGCCCCTTGGCCTCCATCGCGCTCTTCCCCATGCCGCCGCGCCGCCCGGCCGTTCATCGGCCCTTGGTCGCAGGTCTAAGGCCAATCGCCAAGGCGTCAAACAGCGGCTTGGGTCAGGCGCGCGACTAAAGGTTCTGGGGCTTGAAGCGCTCGCGACGCGACACCGTTCGTCCGGCGACCATGAACAGGCCCTCGCCACGATAGTGCAGGGTCTCGACCGCGTCGGGCTCGCCGGCGACGTGCGCCTTGACGACCTCCCAGATGAACAGCCCACGCCGGTCGACCTGACTGTCGTCGATCAGACGGCACTCAAAATTAGCGTAGCACTCGGCGATGAGCGGCGCGCCGACCCGCTGGGCGGGGACGGGCGTCAGGCCAATGCTCTCGAACTTGTCGCTACGGCCGCCGGTGCTGTTGCCCACGGCGACCACCGCGTCGAGGAGGTCGACGGTCGGCAGATTGATGACGCACTCGCCGCTCTGGCGGATCAGGTCGTAGCTGTGATTGCCGGTCCAGATGTAGGTCCCCACCAGGGCCGGGGCGAAACCGAGCATCATGTGCCAGCCCAGGGTCATGATGTTGGTTTCGCCTTCGTAGGCTGACGAGATCAGGACGATGGGGCCGGTCTCCAGGAACCGTCGGGTCTGGTCGAGCGGGTAGTCGTGCTTGGCTTGGGTCATGGAAGGTCTGGTCTCCAGGGACGGTTTGGCGGGGCCCGATGGCCGGCCCGCCGCTTGGATGGCGCGCTGGGCTACTTGCCCCATTCCGGACCGCCATCGGTGCAGGTCTGGAAGGCGACGGCCGCAGCGACCTCCTGGGGCCGGCTCGCGCCATATCTCCTGGACGAGCCAGGCCTCGGGTTCATCGATCGACTGGCCGATCTCGTAGCGGAGATTGCCAGCTTCGCGACGCGTAGGATCGACCAAGGCCAGCAGGCCCTCGCCCAGAGCCTCGGCCTTGCCCGGCAGGGCCCTGAAGACGGCGACGACAGTCAGGTTGGGCATGGAAATTCCCTCTGACGAATGACGATGGAAGACGGGCCGTAAGGGCGTCCTGCCGTTGCCCCGCTGGGATCGGCAGGACGCCCATGCCGGCTACCAGCCCTGCTGGGTGGGCATGATGAACATGTCGGCGATATCGACGTGGTCAGGCGCCTTGAGGGCGAACAGCAGGGTCTCGGCGATGTCCTCGGGCTGCAGGAACACCATCGAGCCGGCCAGATCGTCCATCTGCTGACGATAGTCCTTGTCGGTGATGTGATCGTAGAGCTCGGTGGCCACCGCCCCCGGCTGCAGGCTGGTCACGCGGATATTGTGCTTGGGGGCGATCTCCATCCGCAGGCCTTCGGCGAAGGCCGAGACGGCGTGCTTGGTCGCGCAGTAGACCGAGAGACCCTTGAAGACCTTGCGGCCGGCGATCGAGGAGGTGAAGAAGATGTGGCCGTTCTTTTGGGCGATCATCGTCGGCAGCACCGCGGCCGTGACGTTCAGCACGCCCTGGATGTTGACGTCGATCATCCGGCGCCACTCGTCGGTCTTCAGACTGTCGATGTCCGACAGCGGCATCAGGCCCGAGTTATTGAGCAGGATGTCGAGCGAGCCGTAGGTCGCGACCAGGCTCTGGACCCCGGCCTCGACGGCGGCGGTGTCGGTCACGTCCATCTCGATGGCCGTGGCCTGGCCGCCGGCGGCGGTGATCTCGTCGACGATCTTGTTGAGCGTGTCGATGCGGCGGGCGGCCAGGCCGACCTTGACGCCAGCGGCGGCCAGCTTGCGGGCGACGCCTTCGCCGATGCCGCTCGAGGCGCCGGTGACCAGCGCGACCTTACCTTGAATGTCCATTTCGATGATCCTTCAAACAGGGCCGCGGCGGGGGAGGCCCGCGGCCAGGATTGCGCACGGCGCTTTGGCCGCGATGAAAGCCTAGAGAAGACGTGCAATCTCGTCTGTTATACGTGCGGCTATTATACCGACGTCTAGCATTCCAATTCTTGCAACGACTTGATCTTGACTTTTGGAACTTCCGGCGCGCTTGAGAATTATCGCGC
The DNA here is from genome assembly GCF_036889365.1 of Caulobacter sp. CCNWLW153. Classification (NCBI taxonomy): domain Bacteria; kingdom Pseudomonadati; phylum Pseudomonadota; class Alphaproteobacteria; order Caulobacterales; family Caulobacteraceae; genus Caulobacter; species Caulobacter sp. CCNWLW153. The sequence continues at coordinate 256,695 of NZ_JBAKFV010000006.1, read as the reverse complement.
CCCCGTAGAACTGTCGACGCCGGCGGCTGGTAGCTCGGCCGGCCGACGGCCGTTCGGGTCAGCTGTCGATATCTTGCGGCGGCATGGGCGGTCTCCAGGGTGGGCAGCGATCCGAAGCTAGCCGCCCTAAGGGGGCCAACCCGTTCGCTGATGACCCCTGAACCGTATTCAACTCGGCGACGCCCTGCTCTCGGGGGCTTGCGGAAGCTGTCGTGATCTTGCGCCAAACTTGCCGCTAAGCGCGATAGTCGCTCGGCGTCACCCCGACTTCCCTTCGAAAAATCTGGGCGAAATGGCTTGGGCTCGCGTAGCCGACCTCCAGCCCGATCTCGATGATGCTGGCTTGGGTCTCGCGCAGCAGCCGGCGCGCGCGCGCCATGCGCAGCCGAATGAAGTAGCGAGAGGGCGACAGGCCGGTGGCGGCCTTGAACAGTCGACTGAAATGAAAGGGGCTCATGGCCGCCGCCTGCGCCAGGGTCGACAGGCTGAAGGGCTCGGCCAACCGCTCTTCCATCGCCTCGATCACTCGCCGAAGACGGTAAGCCGGCAGGGCGCTGGGACGGCGGGCAGGCTGAGCTCGATCGGCATAGTTACGGCGAAGGTGCACCGCCAAGGCTTGGGCCAGGCCCTGGACAAGGAGCGCGCTGGGCCGCCCCTCTTGGGCCAGCTCCAGGCGCAGGGGCTCCAACAGATGGGACAGAACCGCGTCGCGCTCACCGGAGACTTCGCGAAGCGCCAAACTCGCGCCAGGCCCGTCCACGTCCTCGGCCGCGCGCCGGAGGATCTCCAGGCCCAGATAGAGGTGCATGACCTCGAACGGCTCGGAGGGGTGGGTGGAGCGCCAGCGAAGCTCATAGGGTGTGGTCGAGGTCGTGAGAAAGAAATCGCCGACGCGGACCGTATTGGCCGCCCAGGATCCGCCCAGCTCGCGCTCCTCGACGACCGCCGCGCCCGACAGCACCCAGACGATGAGGGGTTCGGCGACGGCCGGAACCACCACGCCGGTCTCCACCGGATCACGGGAGTAGAGTTGAACGACGAGATCCTTCCAGGCCGGACCACGACCGCGCGCCAGGGCCCGGCCCGCCAGGCGCTGGTCGAGCGCCTCGGCCGAACTGCGCGGCGCGGCGGCGTCCAGGTCTAGCGTCATGATTGCCTCGTTTCCGGCTGGTGGTGCGATCCTCGACGCCCTTCGTCGGCTTTTCGAAGCGCACGGCGCTGCCATGACTTGGGGCGCCGCTAAAGGACGACAAGATGTCGGCCCTCACGCGCCCAGCGCTCAGGCCGCCGAGCGCGCGCTGGCGCGCCCGATCGGCGCGGCCAGCCGGCCGGTGACGTCGGCCAGTTGGTCCATGGCCTGCTCCAGCATGCTGGCGACCAGATCGTCGTCGCGTCCAACGAAGGTGCGAGCCGCTCCGAGGCGGTCCCAGATCCTGTCGAGCGCTTCGACCTCGCCGCCCAGGAGAACCCGCGCGTCCACGGTCATGTGGTGTCTCCTCATCCGACGTCATCGGGACGAGGAGGCCACGGCGCGCGCCGAAGATCTATTGGACAGGGGTATAACGGCCAAGCTCGATCCGGGCCCAAGGCGGCGTCCGAAGCCCCCTGCCCCGTCCCATCACGCAGACGTCCGTCGCGGAAGAAATGATCATTTCCGACGCCCAGACGCCAACGCCGAGCGCAGCGGAACAGCGACGCGAGCCCCGAAGTGAATAGGTGTTCACTTCGCGGGCCCGACGCCCTAAGTCATCGGCGGCAATCTGATTCCGGACGCCCGCCGTGGCCGGCGGAGGCCGGCAAGCCGCAAACACGACGAGACCCTTATGCGCCATTCGCGAGCTCGGCCTTGCCTGAACGATCCGATGGGTTCGGCCATCCCATGACCGCCCCCCTGGTCTATATCGTCGATGACGACGAAGCCGTGCGCGGCGGGCTGAGCGCGCTTCTGGAATCGGCCGATCTTGAGGTCCGCGCCTTCGGCGATGCGGCTGGCTTCATGTCGGCCTGGACGCCCGGGCGACCGTCCTGCCTGCTGCTGGACGTACGGATGCCCGAGTTGAACGGCCTGGACCTCCAGCAGCGCCTGGTCGCCCAGGGCGTGGATCTGCCGATCATCTTCATGAGCGGCCACGGGACCATTCCCATCACCGTTCAGGCGATCAAGGCCGGGGCGCAGGAGTTCCTCACCAAGCCCATCGACGAGACCCTGCTGCTGAACGCGGTGGACGCCGCGCTCGGACAGGCGCGCCAGAGCCTGGCCCAAGCGTTGGAACTCCAGGGCCTAAGGGCGCGACTGGAGACCCTCACGCCGCGAGAACGCGAAGTCCTGAGACTGACGATCAGCGGCAAAATGATCAAGCAGATGGCCGGCGCCCTGGGCACCTCGGAGATCACCGCCAAGGTCCACAAGCGCCGGGTCATGGACAAGATGGGCGCGCGCACCTTGGTCGACCTCGTCCACATCGCCGAAAAGCTCGGCGTGCCGCCGACCTCGCCGGCCCCGTGAGCCCGCCTCGGCACGTCGCATGAACTCCCGTTCTCTCCATTGGCCGCGCTGGGCTGTCAGCTGGTCGGCCGCCGCCTCCCCGCCCAACGTCGCCATCGGGCCGATGACGACGACCCCAAGCTTTTCTGATCAGACCTTGCGCCAGGTGGTTCGGCTGTCAGCCGGCGGCCAAGCCTTTCGAGTGCGCCTGAGCAATCTCTATGGCCGCGCCCCGCTGCGGATCGGCTCGGCGCGAACAGCGGTGGTCTGCCCGGACGGCCGCGAACGTCCCGGCAGCGCCCAGCCCCTGACCTTCGCTGGGGCGCGCGCCCTTCAGGTTCCGCCGGGAGCGACCATGGTCAGCGATCCGATCGAGCGGCCGCTGGCGGCCTTGAGCCGCCTGGCCATCGTGCTGCATGTGGACAGCGCCCCTGGCCCCGCCACGGCCCACCCGGTCGGCCTTTTCCCGACTGAAATCTCTCCGCGCGGCGCTTTCGTTGATCGCCCCTTCGTGGTGGCCGACACCACCCCGATGCGATGCTTCCTGGCCAGCGTCGAGGTGCTAGGTGCGGCGCGCACCCTGGCGGTGATCGGCGACTCCCTGTCCGACGGGGTCGGCTCCAGCCCCGGCCTGGACCGTCGCTGGCCCGACGTCCTGGCCGAGCGGCTGGCAAGCCGCGCCGGCGCGCCCTGGGCGGTCGCCAACCAGGGCATCGGGGGCAATCGCCTGCTCAATGATGGGGTTGGAGCCGGCGTCAACGCCTTGGCGCGGCTGGACCGTGACGTCCTGGCGCTGCCGGGCGTGGCCGCCCTCATCGTCTTCCAGGGCGTCAACGACCTCGGCTTCGCCTATGGCGGGATGACCGGCGATTTCGCCGCGGCCATGTCGCCGCCCGGCGCCATCATGGCTGACCCGGCGCTTGTCGTCGCAGCCTATCGCCAGATCGTCGATCGGGCCCGGGGCGCGGGGTTGGCCGTCTATGGCGCGACGCTCTTGCCGTTCAAGGGCTCGATGTTCTGGTCGGCGCGCGCCGAGGAGGCCCGCCAGGCCATCAACGCGTTCATCCGCCACGGCGGCCTGTTCGACGCTGTGCTCGACTTCGACGCGGCTCTGCGTGACCCGGCCGACCCGCAGTCCTTGCTCGCCCGGTTCCATTGCGGCGACTTCCTGCACGGCAGCGACGAAGGCTACCGCGTCCTGGGCGAGTCGGTGGACCTGGCGCTGTTTGCGGCTTGAGCTGGGGCAAGCCGGCCAGCGGGCGTTGTCCGAAGGTATATTATCGCCATGTACAATTTCGCCGCCCCCGGGTCGGCGACAGATTTGAGGCTCAGGCCGGGCCCGGTGGCTCGGCGAGTTGGAGCCTTCAGATGACCTCCCAAGACAACGCCATCCAGGACAACGCCGCCCTCATTCGCGGGCTCTACGACGCGGTCAACGCCAAGGACCTGGAGACCATCGCCGCCTTCGGCTGCGACCGCAGCGAGTGGCTGGACGTGCCCTTCGCTTTCACCTCGACGGGCCCCGAGGCCATCATCGGCCCCTGGAAAAGCTGGTTCGAGATCTTCCCGGACGCCACCTGCGAGGTCCAGAGCCTGGTGGCCCTGGGCGACCACGTCGTGGCCCAGGGGATCGGACGGGGCACCCATCGCGGGGTGTTCAACTCGCCCGCCGGCGTGCTGGCCCCGACGGGTGTGGCGATGCAGGTGAACTTCTGCGACGTCTATCGGCTGGAAGGCGGCAAGATCATCCGGGCCGACTCCTACTTCGACTTCTACGGCCTGCTGGCCCAGTTGGCCCCGCATCGCCTGGCCGCCTGAGGCCCCAGCGACCCTTCCAACAATTCCATTGGACATATGGCGCGCGCCACGCTGCGGCGCGCGCCCGGAGAGCCCCCATGCCCGCCTATCTGATCGGCGACCTCGACATCTTCGACCTGCCCGCCATCGAGGACTACCGCACCAAGGCCTTGCCTTTGGTGGAAAAGTACGGGGGCCGCGCCCTGGCCCTGGACGCCGCGCCCCTGACGCTCGAAGGCGCCTGGACCTCGACCAACATCGTGCTTTTGGAGTTCCCGGACCGCGCGGCGATCGAGGCGTTGTTCGCCTCGCCCGAGTACGCCCCTCTGGCCCGCCAACGCCAAGCCGCCTCCCGCTCGAGCATGATGGCGGTCGACGGCCTCTAGGGCGACGGCGGGCCGCAATTCTATCGCCCCAGCTAACAAGCCCTGGCGCCTCAACCCCGATTATCCGGCTCCAGCACCAGGGCTAGAACCCTCTTCACCCGGCCGGGCCATCCCGGCGGGCGACAGGAGACAGCGATATGGCCCGAAAGGTCTGGTTCATCACCGGGGTGTCGCGAGGGCTCGGACTGGCTCTGGCCCAGACCGCCCTGGCGGCTGGCCATATGGTCATCGGCACGACCCGCGACGGCGTCGCGCCGGAGGGCCTTTCAGGGCCGCGCCTGAACATCCTGGCCCTCGAGGCCACGGACCTGGAAGGCGTGGCCTTGGTCGTCAACCAGGCCCACGCCCTGCACGGGCGCCTGGACGTGGTGGTCAACAACGCCGGCTATGGCCTGATCGGTCCGATCGAGGCGGCCAGCGCCCAGGAGATCGAGCGGCAGTTCACCGTCAACGTCTTCGCGCCCCTGGCGGTGCTGCGCGCGGCCCTGCCGCACATGCGCGCGCGCGGGCGCGGCCACATCCTGAACATCTCGTCGGTGGCGGCGATCGCCCCGGCGCCGGGCGCGGGCCTCTATGCGGCGTCAAAGTCGGCGCTATGGGCCTTGACCCAGAGTCTGGCCCAGGAGGCCGCGCCGTTCGGGATCTGGACCACGACCGTTTCGCCCGGACCGTTTCGCACCGACTTCCTGTCGGACCACTCGATGCGGCGCACGGCCGCGACGATCCCCGCCTACGAGGCCAGCGCCAGCGGCCAGGCCACACAGGCCCTGATGGCCCGGGCCGGGGTCCAGGCCGGTGACCCGGCCAAGGCGGCGCGGGCGATCCTCGAGATCGTCGAGGCCGACGAGCCGCCGGTGGACCTGTTGCTGGGCGCGGCGGCCCTGACCCGGGCGCGGGCGCGCCTGGACCGCTTCGACGAGGACGCCGCGCGCTGGGAGGTCCTCACCCGCGCCGCCGACTTCACCGATTGACCCTCGCCAGACTGGAGACCTCCATGGCCCACACCAACCTTGCCTTCATCCGCGCCCTGCCAGGGCAGAGCCAGGCCCTTGGCCAGGCCCTGCAGGCCCTGGTGGCCCCCTCGCTCGCCGAGGACGGCTGCATCACCTACATCATCCATCAGTCCAAGGACGATCCGCAGCTGTGGATGGCCTACGAGACTTGGGAGTCGGCCGAGATCCTCTCCGCCCACTTCCAGCAGCCGCACATGCAGGCCTTCGTCGCCCGCCTCCCCGAGCTTGTCGAGGGCGAGCTGGACCTGCGCGCCTTCACCCCCTTCTAAGCGGCCTGACCGCCCCAGACGCCAGAGACCTTCCATGAGCATTTCCGAGAGCCTGCAAGGCAAAGTCATCCTGATCACCGGGGCCAGCAGCGGCATCGGCGAAGCCGCCGCCCGTCTGCTGGCCGCCGAGGGCGCCATCGTCGTGCTGGGCGCACGCCGCGTCGATCGCCTCGAACGTCTCGTCGCCGAAATCACCAGCGCCGGCGGCGTGGCGCGGGCGCGCGCCCTGGACGTAACCTCCCGGAGCGACACCGCCGCGTTCGTCGAGGCCGCCCGGGCCGAGTTCGGCCGCGTGGACGTCCTGGTCAACAACGCCGGGGTCATGCCGCTCTCGCCGATGGCCTCGCTGAAGGTCGACGAATGGGACGCCATGATCGACGTCAATATTCGCGGCGTGCTGCACGGCGTGGCCGCGGTCCTGCCGATCATGACCGCCCAGGAAGAGGGCCAGATCATCAACATCGCCTCGATCGGAGCGCACGCGGTCTCGCCGACCGCGGCGGTCTACTGCGCCACGAAGTTCGCGGTCTGGGCCATTTCCGAGGGCCTGCGCCAGGAGAACGACAAGCTGCGAGTGACGGTGATCAGCCCCGGCGTGGTGGAGTCCGAACTGGCCGAGAGCATCAGCGACGCCAAGGGGCGCGAGGAGATGAAGGCGTTCCGGGCGATCTCGATCAAACCCGACGCCATCGCCCGCGCCATCCGCTTCGCCGTCCAGCAGCCCCGGGACGTCGACACCAGCGAAATCATCATCCGCCCGACCGCGAGCCCGTTCTAGCCATGGCCGGCGCGCGCCTCTCCCACGGCTGGCGCGCGCCGCTGGCCGCCGTAGTCTCGCTAGGCGCGGCGGCGTCCGCGCTCAGCGCCCCGCCCCATCTCCAAACGCCCAAGGTTTCGATCATGACCAAGACCTCCGCCCCCGGCTCGCCCACCGCGCCTCATCCCTATGTCGGCATGTGGGTGACGGCCGATGGCCGCATTCGGCACAACCTCCTGCCCAACGGCCGCTACGACGAGGCGCGCGGCGCCAAGGAAAGCGCCTATCAGGGCCGCTATGTCGTCACTGGCGACCATATAGACTATGTCGACGACACCGGATTCACCGCCGATGGCGACTTTATCGACGGCGTCCTGCACCACGCCGGCATGATCCTCTATCGGCGGACCTGAAGGCTTGCCCCGGCCCCTTGCGTCATTGGTCGGCGAAGGCGCGCAAGGCGTCGATGAAAGCCCGCAGGGCCGGGGCCATCTGGCGCTGGCGCGGATAACAGATCGCGTAGCCTGGATAGGGATGAGTCCAGGCCTCCAAGAGCGGCGTAAGCCGCCCCTCCGAGACGGGGCCGGCCAGTTCCAGGCTGGTAAAGAAACCGATGCCCAGGCCGTCGATCGCCGCGCGCAGCATGGCCGAGCGCTCATTGACGATCAGCGGACCATCGACGGCGACCTCGAACCAGGCGCCGTCCTTGTAGAACTCCCAATTATAGGGCGTGGCGCGCCCCGACCAACGCCAGCGCAGGCAATGATGCTGGTGAAGATCGGCCGGCGCTTCGGGCGCGCCGTGGGCGGCCAGATAGGCCGGAGAGGCCGCGGCCAGTTGCCGATGGTCGGGGCCGATGCGCACGGCGATCAGGTCCTTTTCGATGACCTCGCCGGGGCGGATTGCCGCGTCGTATCCACCAGCCACCATGTCGACCACCGCATCGTCGATCGTCAGGTCCAGCACAATGTCGGGATAGGCCGCATGGAAGCTGGCCAGCATCGGCTCGACGAAGACCGCCGAAGCCAGGCGACTGCTGTGCAGGCGCACCGTGCCCGCCGCGGCGCTGCGGAAGCGGCCGACCGCCCCGACCGCCGCGGCGATCTCGCCCATGGCCGGCGCCAGGCGGGCCAGCAGCGCCCCGCCCGCCGGAGTCGGCGCGACGCTGCGGGTCGTGCGGTTGAGCAATCGCACGCCCAGACGCTCTTCCAGCAGGCGTATGGTCTGGCTGAGCGCCGAGGGCGAAATGCCCAGTTGCTCGGCCGCCCGGCTGAAGCTGGCCAGCTGCGCCACGGCGACGAAGGCGCGAAGCTGGGCGTACTCTTGGCCTTGAATATGGGGATCCATGGTGCGCGACCCTGTCGCAGGCGCGCGGCCAGCGCAATGATTATGCGCCGGAACCTCATCAATGCCGCCGCCATCGCCTCGATCCTGTTGGCTTTGCGACAGGATCGCCCGCCGCCGTTCAGCGCCAGACCGACCTCATCCACCCCCGCGACAGGAGGCCGCCGTGCCGGTTTTTGAATGGATCCTCGTGCTGCTGCTTGGCGCGGTGGCGCTTTCGGCCCTGGCGCGAAAACTGGGCGTGCCCTACCCCGCCCTGCTGGCCGTCGGCGGCGCGATGGTGGCCCTGACGCCAGGGTCGCCGCGACTGTCGCTGGATCCGGAGCTGATCCTGGCGCTGTTCGTGGCCCCGGTGCTGCTGGACGCGGCCTATGACGCCTCCTGGCGCGACTTGAAGGACAACTGGCGGCCGGTGACCTCGCTGGTGCTGGCCGCGGTCGGCCTGACCACCCTGGGCGTGGCGCTGGTGGTCCACGCCCTGGTTCCCGCCATGCCTTGGGCGGCGGCCATCGTGCTGGGCGCCATCGTCGCGCCGCCCGATGCGGTGGCCGCGCTGGCGGTGTTGCGCGCCATCCACCCGCCCCATCGCATCCTCAAGGTGCTCGAGGGCGAAAGCCTGCTCAACGACGCCTCGGCCCTGCTGATCTACAAGGTCGCCGTCGCCGCCAGCGTCGGCGGCTTCAGCCTGACCCACGCCGCCCCGACCTTCGCGGGCGTGGCCGTCGGCAGCGTCATCGCCGGACTTGGCCTTGCCCGCCTGTCTCATCCGGTGCTGGCCATGATCCAGGATCCGCCCAGCTCGGTGATCGTGCAATTCGTCACCACCTTCGGGGTGTGGATCGCCGCCGAGCACCTGGGGCTTTCGGGGGTCATCACCATCGTCTGCTATGGCCTGGCCAGCGCCTGGAGGCCCGGTGAGCCGATGTCGCCAAGACTTCGGATTCCCTCCTTCGCCGTCTGGGAGACCGCGACCCTGGTCCTGAACGTCTTGGCCTTCACGCTGATCGGCCTGCAGCTGGGCCCCATCCTTGAAACCCTGACGCCGGCCAGGCGGCTGGACTATCTGGGCGTGGCCCTGGCGGTCCTGGCCACGGTGATCGGCGTGCGCATCGCCTGGGTGATGAGCTACAACAGCGCCATCCGCCTGAAGAACCGCCTGTTCGGCGCCCGCCTGGCGCGACGGGGCATGGCCATCCCGACCGCGCGCGGCGGCCTGCTGGTGTCCTGGTGCGGCATGCGCGGCATCGTCTCCCTGGCCGCGGCCCTGGGCCTGCCACAGGACTTTCCGTTCCGCGACCTGATCCTGCTGACGGCCTTCACCGTGGTCCTGGGAACCCTGGTGATCCAGGGCCTGACCCTCAAGCCCTTGCTGTCGGCCTTGAAGCTGGACCCGGAAGACCCGGTGCCGGGCGAGTTGAAGCTGGCCCAAGAGCGGGCGCTGGAGGCGGCTTTGGCGGCGATCCAAGGCGAGACCGAGCCCTGGGCGGACGGCCTTCGCCGGGAATATGCCGCGGCCCTGGCGCGCACCCGGGCCGGCGCGGCGCCGGGCGACTCGATGGAGAATCTCCTGCGGCAGCGCATGGTCGCCGCCTCGCGCGCGGCGATCGCCCAGTTGCGACGGCAGGGCCAGATCGGCGACGACGCGTTCCGTCAGCTCGAGGAAGAATACGACTGGTTGGAACTGAGCGCCCGCTAGACGAGACCCGCCAGCGAAACTGAAGGCCAGGCTCGCCTGTGGATTATACTCCCGATCAATAGAGGCGCGGGGAACGCAGGGTTAGATATCCGTCTGGTTGCAAGGCGCGGAGAAGCCAAGTCATGGCTCTGATCATCATCGTGGACGACGATCCCCACGTTCGCGACGGACTGGAAAATCTCCTGGCCTCGGCCGGTCTGGCGAGCATCAGCTTCAGCGGCGGCGACGCCCTGCTGGCTGACGGGGCCTGGCATGACGCCGACTGCTTTTTGCTGGACGTGCGGATGAACGGCATGAGCGGGCTGCAATTGCAGCAACGGCTTCTGGAACGGGGCGTGTCGATCCCGATCATCTTCCTGACCGCCCACTCGGATGGCGACACCAAGGCGCGCGCCCTGGCCAACGGCGCCCTGGCGTTCTTCGCCAAGCCCTTCGACGAGGACGAACTGCTGGCGGCGATCGACACGGCCGTGGCGCGCGCCCGCGCGCGGCCGGACTAGGCCGTGGCGCGCGGAAAGGATCACAGAGTGACGGGGCGGAGGACGGGCGCATTGGATCAGGGAACGGTCATCATCGTCGACGACGACGCGGCCATCCGCACGGCCCTGGGCGACCTGCTGGAGTCGGCTGATTACGCCGTGACGACCTTCGACAGCGCCCGCGCCTTCCTGGACGGGCCGGTCACGCCAGGGGCCGCCTGCCTGCTGCTCGACGTGCGACTGCCCGAACTCAGCGGCCTGGACCTGCAGGGGCTGCTGCGCGCCGAGGGACGCGAATTGCCCATCATCTTCATGACCGGTCACGCCACCGTGCCGATGACCGTGCAGGCGATGAAGGCCGGGGCCCAGGAATTCCTGACGAAGCCGGTTGAGGAGACCGCGCTGCTGGCGGCTGTCGCCGACGCGATCGAGCAGCACCGCCGACGCCTGGCTTCCGAGGAAGGTCTGGCCGATCTTCGGGCCCGTCGGGAACAATTGACGCCGCGGGAAGCCGAGGTGATGGATTTTGTGATCGGCGGACTGATGAACAAGCAACTGGCCGGCGCGATCGGCACCACCGAGATCACCGCCAAGGTCCACAAGCGCCGGGTGATGGAAAAGATGGGCGCGCGGTCCCTGCTGGATCTGGTGCGGATGGCCGAGCGCCTGGGGCTGAGCGCCACGCCCCTTCGGCCAGGACGCCCGCCAGGCTCATGACGCGTCGGCCAGGCCAGACGGCGGGGCGCCGCGCAGCCTGACGCGAAACACCGCCCCGCGTGGCTGAGCCGAAGCCGCCTCCAACGTCCCCTCATGGCGCTCGACGATCGAGCGGCAGATCGCCAAACCAAGGCCCATGCCGGCGGACTTGGTGCTGAAGAAGGGCTCGAAGGCCCGGGTCGCCGCGCCGCCCTGCAAGCCTGGGCCTGTGTCGGCCACGGTCAGCTCGACGTCTCCCGTCGCTGCCGCGCGCGTGGTCACCTGAAGGATCTTGGGCTCCTGGCCGTTCTCGGCCATGGCCTCCACCGCGTTCGACATCAGGTTCATCAGCACCTGCTTGATCTGGCCGGCCTCCCCCAAGGCCGGTCGGTCTCCAGCCTGCAGGTCCAGCCGCAGCTGCACGCCCTGACGCTCAAGGTTCGGCCTCACTAGGGCGGCGATGTCGCGCACGATCTGATCGCCGCTGAGGGGCAGGAGGCGCGGCGGCGCCCGGCGCGCCAGAGCATGTAGCCCCTGGATGATCTCCCCGGCCCGGCGGGCCTCGCGCCGGACATTGTCCAGGCTCAGGATCGCGCGCTCGTCATTTGGCGCGTCGCGGTTGAGCCATCGCAACGCCGCCCCCGCGTTGGCGGCGATCGAGGTCAAGGGTTGGTTGACTTCGTGGGCGATGGCGGCGGCCAGCTCGCCCATGGTCGTGACCCGCAAGCCCTTGGCCAGGGCCGCTTGGGTCAGGCCTATGGCGTCCTCGGCGGCGCGAAGCTCGCTGACATCCACCACCGAGCCGATCCAGTCGCCCGAGGCGAACGGCCGGGCGCGCGCCAGGGCGTGGCGGACCTGCCCGGTCGGCATGACCAGGCGATACTCGACCCGTATCTCGCGGGCGGCCTCGACGCCTTGATCGACCGTCGCCTGGAAGTCGATCAGGTCATCGGGGTGCATGCGGGCGATGCACATGGCGTAGCCGGGGACGTCGACCTGGGGGTCGTAGCCGTGCAGTTCGAAATTGGTCTTGGTCCAAACCTGGCCGCCGTCGGCCGGGCTCCAGCGAAAGCTTCCGGACCGGCCCACCGCCTCGGCCAGGTCGAGCAGGGTCTGGGCCTCGTCCAGCCGGCGCTGCTCGGCCTCCAGCGACGCGGTCTGCCAGACCGTCGCCCGCTCCAGGGCCAGCCGCGCCTCGGCCGCGGCCCACGCCTGGGCCTTGAGCTGGACGCGCAGGACAGCGGCCGCGGTCGCCGTTTCGCCCGGCCGCAGGGCGATCGACAGCCGGCCAAAGGAACGTCCCAACGCGGCCAGATCGATTTCCAGCGCCGGACCGGGCGGCCAAGCCGCGCCCTCAGGGCAGGACCAGGCCACCAAGCCCGGCGGGACCTGGAGGCTGGATTGGCCGGCCGGGGCGTCATCGACGGGCGCGAACGGCGTGAACCGGAGCGCGGCGACCTCCGGCGCGTCGAGCGCTGATCGCGCCCAGCCGGGCGGCCCCGCCTCGCCGCCGGGCGATGGCGTCTGCGACGCCGGGGCGCCGGGCGCCCCCAAGGTCCCGACGGCGGTCACCTCGTCCCCGCCCCGGCCGGCAGGCCGATCTCGAAGTAACCCGCCCGCCCGGCCTGTTCGCCGACCCGCAGCACGCCCTCGTGCGCCTCCACGATCGCGCGGCAGACCATCAGCGCCAGTCCCTTTTCCGAAGGTCGGGCCTCAAGCAGATTGCGCGGGGTCGCGGGGCGGGACGGATCCAGCGCCAAACCGGCGGCGCCGATCCACATGCCGACCTGGCCATCGGGCAGGCCTCCGGTCTGGATCTCGATGGCCGCGCGCGCCGGGAGCGGATTGGGCAAGCCTTCCAGGCAGGCCATCACCAGGGTCATGACGACCTGCTGCAGTTGCACGCGATCGGCCATCACCGCCTGGCGCCCCTCCAGGCCGACGATCAGTTCGACCCCATGACTGCTCAGCTCGGCCCGCAACAGCGCGGCGACCTCCAGGACCGCCGCGTCCAGGTCCAGGGGGCGGCGCTCGGGCTCGGACTTGCGGGCCAGGGCGCGCAGGCTGGCGATGACCGTTTGGGCGTGCTGGACGCTGGCGATCGTGGCTTCGATGCTGGACTTTGCCCGCCCGCGCTCAGGCTGTGGGGCCTGAAGCCAGCGCGCGCCCGCGCCCGCATGGGCGACGATGGCGGTGAGCGGCTGGTTCAGTTCGTGGGTGATGGAGGCGGCAAGCTCGCCCAAGGTCGCCAGCCTGGAGGCCGCGGCCAGTTCGGCGTGGGCGCGCCGGGCCTGGGCCTGGGCCCGGCGGCGGTCGGTGATATCGCTGGCGGTGGCGACACAAAGGCCCGCATGCACCCTCCGCCCCAGGGCCCGGACCGTGCGCACCGCGCCATCGGGCAGCCGATAGCGATATTCCAGATCAAACTGCCCCGCCGTCGCCAGATCCTCCACATGGGCCTGGAAGCCGTCGCGATCCTCCGGATGGACGCGCTCCAGGTGGGCCGCCTGCGAGGGCGCCGTGGTCTCCGGGTCGTGGCCCAGGAGATTGTAAAGCTCGGGAGACCAGGCGCAGACGCCGGGATCCATTGGATTCCAGGTCCAGCTGCCCGTGCGGCTGACGCTTTGCGACTGCACCCGAAACGCTTCGGTCTCCGCCAGCCGCGCCTCGAGCGCCCTGCGTTCATCCCCGATCCGCGCGTGCTCGGCCTCCAGGACCAAGGCGCTCAGCAGGGACTCGCCGGCTTCAACCAGGTCGTCGATCAAGCTCGCCGCCTCGGCGGTCGGCGCCGAAGGGGCCTCAAGACCAAGGGCGATCGCCAAGCTCCCGCCCCGACGCCGAGGCGGCCGCCAATCAAGGTTGGGCAGAGCCCCCGGGGGTGGGGTGAACCCATCGCCGAACCCAGGGTGTGGATGGCCCCGTCGCCACGTGGTGTGGTCATTGTCGGCCAGCAGGCTGGCGGCGGCGTCATCCAGGCCGCGGGTGACGAGCACCTGGCGCGCGCCCGTCAGTTGCAACGCCGCCCCAGCCAGCGCCTCGCACAGGGCGTCCGGGCTGTCGGCGGCCCCGAGGCCGGCCAACGGCGAGCCGAGAGCGCTTGGGCGGGTTGGCCAAACTTTGCTCGGCACGGCGTCCTTCCAGCCCTACGCAACTAAAAAGGCGGCGAGCGGTCCAGGCTGCCGGCGCGCCGTCACGCCAGTCTAGGCGCCCGCACCTCAGGGACCAGCTATACTCTTGTATAACGCCCTCGCCGCCTCCTCGCCCGAAGGAACGGCGAGGCCGGGCCTGCGGATACGGCATGGCCCTAGCGTTCGGGCGACGGGCCGTGACGGGCGACCGATCAGTGAGACGCTGGCGGCGGGGCCAGACCGCCAAGAGCCGTGGGCGGCTCCAACAACAGGCTCATCTCGGCCAGGGCCGCGGCCAATTCGGCTTGGGCGGCCCTGGCCTCGTCAAAGGCCCGTTCAAGCGCGGCGGGCGTCGAAAAGCCGGTGAGCGCGGTCCTGACGCGCTGAGCCGACACCGAGGCGGCCTCGGCGTGCAGCGCCAGGCTCTGGGGCACGCCGAACAGGGCGCCGCGGGCCCACGGGGAGAGTGAAGCGGAAATCGTCATGGTCGTGTCTCCAGTCGGGCCGGTTTCGGGACCGCAGATGTGCCCGGAGCTCGGCACTCAAGAAACCCGAATAAAATCGACGAAGACGTGCGAATAATTCGAAAGACTTCAGCCGGCGTCTTGCTGCTCGAAGCGTTCGATCAGGAACCGGGCGGCAGGTCCCGGCGGGGTGTCGCTGCGATAGATCGCCTGCAGGCGATAGGGCCCGCCCTTGACGTCGGGCATATCCAGGTGGACCAGGCGGCCGGCCGCGATGTCCTCGCGCACCATGGGCTCGGGCATGTTGCCCCAGCCGATCCCTTCTTTCAGCAGCATGTGCTTGGAGCCCAGGTCGGCCAGGCGCCAGGTGCGGGTGGCGACCACGGCGAACTCCAGGCCCTGGGTCAGGGCCGAGCGATCGGTCAGGACGAGCTGGATGTGCTCGCGGCCCGCGCCCGGCGCGTTGCGTCCCGCCAAGGCCAGGGGGTGGGTCGGGGCGGCCACGGGGATCAGCTGGACGAACCCCACCCCGACCCGCTCGAGGCCGTCGACCTCGACATCCAGGGGACCGCTGATCCCAAGGCCGGCCCCGCGGCCGAGCACCATCTGGGTGACCGCGCCGAGCGCCTCGACATAGAGGCGCAGGGTGACGGTGGGAAATTCCTCGTTGAAGGCGCGCAGGGCGTCGGTGACCCGGGCGGCGGGCAGCATGACGTCCAGCGCCAGGTTGACCTCCGGCTCCAGACCCTGGAGCAGGCCCTTGACCTTGGCGCGCAGGCCGTTGACGCCGTTGGTGACGGTCCGGGCCTCGGCCAGCACCGTGCGCCCCGCGTCGGTGAGCTGAGGCTTCTTGGTGATGTTGCGGTCGAAGAGCTGGACGCCAAGCTGGTTTTCGAGATTGGCCACCGAATAGCTGATCACCGAAGTGGCGCGCCCCAGGCGCTTGGCGGCGGCGGCGAAGCTGCCGCAGTCGACGATGGTCTGAAACACTTTCAGCTGGTCGAGCGTCGGCGTACCGGGATCTGACATTCTGATTCCTCGAACGATTTGGCCGAACTTATCCCAGTTTTTTCGATCCGTCAGCAGGCCTAGCTTTTGGTCATCGAACGCCGCGGCGCTCGGCGGGCCGGCGCCAAGCCGGCGCCCCGGGCGCGGCAGAACACGCTGGAGCCGCCATGACCCTGATTTCCGCCGCCGCCGACATCGAACAGATCCTGCTACCGGCCGTACGCGACCTTGGCGACGGCTTCGAAGTGCGCCGCGCCCTGCCCTCGGCCCAACGCCGCATGGTCGGGCCTTTCATCTTCCTGGACACCTTCGGTCCGGTGACCTTCGGGGCCGGCCAGGGCGTCGACTCCCGTCCTCACCCCCATATCGGCCTGTCGACTTTGAGCTATCTGCTTGAGGGCGAGATGCTTCATCGCGACAGCGAAGGCTATGTCCAGGCCCTGCGGGCCGGCGAGGTCAACCTCATGACCGCCGGCAGCGGCATCGTCCATTCCGAACGCACGCCCGACGCCGACCGGGCCAGCGACCAGGCCCGCCTGTTTGGGGTCCAGGCCTGGATCGCCCTGCCGACCCGCGCCGAGGAAACCGATCCCAGCTTCCAGCATGTCATGGGCGAGGCGCTGCCGAGCCTGGAGGGCGAGGGCATCAGCCTGCGGCTTTTGGCCGGCAGTCTCCTGGGACGGCGCGCGCCGACCCACACCCATTCGGACCTCTTCAGCGCCGATGTGGCCCTGGCGGACGGCGCAAGGTTCCGGGTCGACGCCGAACATGTCGAGCGCGCCGTCTATGTGCTGGACGGCCAGGTCGAGGCGCAGGGCCAGACCGGCGCCTTCGGCAAGGACCAGCTGGTGGTCTTCAAGCCCGGCGCGGAGATCGTGCTGCGCGCCAGGGGCCCCGCCCGACTGCTGCTGCTCGGCGGCGAGCCCCTGGCCGAAAAGCGACACGTCTATTGGAACTTCGTCTCCTCGCGTCGCGAGCGGATCGAGCAGGCGGCCGAGGACTGGCGCGAGCGGCGCTTCCCCGGCGTGCCCGGCGAGACCGAGTTCACCCCCTTGCCGCAGGCCGCGCCCAAAGCGGCGTGACCGACGACCCGGACCGCGCCGCCGGCTTCGGCGCGCCCATTTCTCTCTCAAGGATACCTCTCATGACCTATGCCATCATCGGCTCGGGCGCGATCGGCGCGGCGCTGGCCGGCCGCTTCGCGGCCCAGAACATTCCCGTCCTCATCGCCAACAGCCGCGGGCCCGCCTCGCTGGCGCCGCTGGTCGCCGAGCTTGGCCAGTCGATCCGCCCCGCCGAGCTGGTCGAGGCGCTCCGCGCCGACATCGTCATCCTCGCCGCGCCCTTCACCGCCGCGGCGCAGATCCTGGCCCAAGGCGGGGATTTCGGCGGCCGCATCCTCATCGACGCCACCAACGCCATCAACTTCGCCGACTTCACGCCCGCCGACCTGGGCGGGCGGCTGTCGAGCCAGATCCTCGCGCAGGCCGCACCGGGCGCGCGCCTGGTCAAGGGGTTCAACACCCTGCCCGCCAAGATCCTGGCCGCCGATCCCAAGGTGGAAGGCGCGCGACGCACGGTCTTCCTGTCGAGCGACGAGCCTGCGGCCGCCGCCGAGGTTGGTCGCCTGGCCGAGGCGCTCGGCTATGGGCAGATCTATCTGGGGCGGCTGGCCGAGGGCGGCCGGCTGCAGCAGTTCGGCGGCGCGTTGATGGTCCACAGCCTCCTCAAGCAATAGCGGCCGGGCGGCGTCGGGCGACAGGCCCGCCGCCGCCGCGCCTGTCGCCCTGACCGGAGCCCTCCATGACCCGCAACCCTCGTCCGACGTGGCGCGCCGAGCCCCTGCGCGCGCGCGTGCTGCGCGCGGCCGACACGCTGTTTGCCAGCGCGGGCGCGTCGCGAACCTCGATGGAGGCCGTGGCCAGCCTTGCAGGTACGCGCAAGATGTCGGTCTATCGCCTCTATGCGTCCAAGGCCGAACTGGTCTGCGCTTGGCTCGACCTGCGCCTGGCCGCCGAGGCGGACCTCTGGGCGCACCGTCGCCCGCTGGGCGCGGCCGGGGCGCGGCGGCGACTGGTCGCGCTGCTGCGACTGGCCCGGGCCACGCCCCTGGACAAGCGGCTGGGCCTTGCGCAGGTCGACGACCTCGAGACTCTGGGCCCCGCGGTGGCCGCTCGGCTCCAGACGCGTCTGGACCTGCACCTATCGCGGCTGGAGGCCTTCTGTCGCGAGGCCGGAGCCGCCGATCCCCTCCTGGCCGCCTGGACCCTGGCTTGCTTCCTCCACGCCGGCGGGACCGGGCGCGGCCTGGTTCCGCCGGGCCTGGATCCACGGCGCCTGGCCGATCTGGCCCTGGCGGCAGGCCGCGCGCCCGCCGCCGCCCCCGTCTTTGTCTAATCCCAACCCAAAGGACGACGCCAATGTCTTCAAATCCGATCGCGCGCCTGTGGCGCCTGCTCATTCTGGTCTGGGCCGTGCGCTTGGTCGCCAAGCAACTGAGCCGCCGCTATCGCCTCGCGGCGTCACGCCGCGACCGCCTCTCGTGGCGCTGATGGCCGACGCCGCCCTGACAGCCCTCTCGAACCATCGACCGGCAACGCAACCCCGAGCCGTCGATGACTCCGGACAAGATCGTTCTAATTGATCGATGATCTTGGTCGATCTTATGCGGATTTCGCGATCATTCGAGCTGGCCTATTTGAACCGGGCTTCCACAGGAGATCCCCCATGACCAACCTTCGCCTCGTCCGTTCGCGCCATCGCGCCTTTCACACCATCGAGGGCGATGGGTTCGACGTGCAGCGCGCCGTGCCCAACGCCGGCTATGAGAGCGTCGGCCCGTTCATCTTTCTCGATCACTTTGGTCCCATCGCCTACAAGCCTGGCGAGGCCAAGGGCGCGTCGGCTCATCCTCACGCTGGCATTGAGACCCTGACCCTGCTGCTGGACGGCCGCATGCGCCACAAGGACAGTTTGGGCAACGCCAGTTCCATGGCCCCCGGAGATGTCCAGTGGATGCGCGCTGGTCGCGGCGTGGTCCATGATGAACAACCTGACACGGCGGCGATGCGCCCCGGACAGACCACCCATGGCGTGCAGCTTTGGATCAACCTGCCGGCGGCCAGCAAGCATGTCGAGCCTCGCTATCGCCATGTGACCGCCGCGGAGATCCCGTTGGTCCCGGGCGTCGACGGCAAGGTCAAGGCGCGTCTGGTGGCCGGCGCCATCGGTGGTCTGCAGGGCCCCATCGAGACCCTGGGGGCGCCGCTGGCCTTGCACGCCTCGTTCGAGGGCGCCGACACCCTGGTCCTGGACACCCCGCATGTGCGCGAGTTGGCGGTCTACGTCATGCTCGGCGCGGCCCGGATCGGCGGCCAGGCGGTCGAGGCCGGTGCGTTGGCCTGGATCACGGACGGTGACCTGCTGAGCCTGCAAGCCGAAGCCGGGACCGAGCTGGTTGTGATCGGCGGCGACCCGCTCGACGCGCCGATCGTTCGCTACGGCCCGTTCGTGATGAACACCGCCGACCAGCTCAATCGCGCCGTTCGCGACTATCAGGCGGGCAGGATGGGCCACATCGCCGCCTAGTCTTCGAGCCTTCCAAAGCGCCAAGCCGGGACCGTCCAAGCGGTCCCGGCTTTCGGCCGTTGCGGCGCGACCGTTCCAATTTATCGACCATCATGATAGAGTTTATTCGGCTATTTCAGCATCGACGCGTGTGGGAGAACCAAGGCGCAGGGCGGCGACGGGCCACTCTGGACGACCTTCGAGGCTCCCATGACCGGCCTTTCTCACACCGCCGCGACCTTCATCGCCCAGCACGCGGCCTGGGCGGGCTTGGCTCTGGGCCTGGTCACGTTCGGGGAGTCGATGGTGGTGGTTGGCGCGTTCCTTCCCGCCACCGTGATGTTGCTGGCGGCGGGCGGCATGATCGCCGCGGGCGTGCTTGAACCGATATCGGTGTTTGGCTGGGCCCTGGTCGGCGCGATCCTTGGGGACGCCCTGTCCTATTGGCTTGGCCGCCGCCTCGGCGCACGAGCGTTGCGCCATCCGCTGCTGTCGCCTCATCATCGCCTGGTGGCGCGCACGCGGCTTTTAACCCGGCGCCATGGCGTGGCCTCGCTGTTCATCGGCCGCTTCGCCGGGCCGCTGCGCGCGTTCATTCCGGTCGCCGCGGGGATGGCGCGCATGCCCGCCCGCCACTTCCATCTGGCCAATATCGGCTCAGCGGTCGTCTGGGTCGCGGCGTTCCTGACGCCAGGTTACCTGGCCGCTCGCGGGGTCTCCGCCATTCCAGCCTCCACCTTGATCGGCGTTCTGGCCGGGCTGGGGGCGGCGGCCGCGGCGATCCTCGCGATCTCCAAACTGCGGGGTTGGCGGCCCTTGCCTAGGGCGCTTCAGACGACGGCCGGTTGCGGGCTGCGCGTCGCGCCGTGCTGAAGCGCGCCCAAAGCCACCAGGTCGGGCCCCTGCGCCTCGGCGATGTCCTCGGCGAACTGCACCAGGGCCTCCACGGCGGGAGCCGCCCGGCCGTGTGAGGGAAGATAGACATAGGCCACCAGCGGCTCCTCCTCCCAACCGTCGAACAGTCGCACCAGGGCGCCGCTGCGCAGGTCTTCGCGGACCATGAAATCCAGCAGCTGGCCGATGCCCGCGCCGCCGAGCATCGAGGAGCGCAGGCCGAGCGGATGGTTGACCATCAGGCGCCGGGCCGGGTCGAAGGTGCGCAGCTCCCCGTCGCGCCGAAAGCGCCAGGGCGTGGGTCGCGAGGAGGACGGCTCGAGCAGGCGGACGAAATCGTGATCGCCGGCGCAGAGCTCTTCGGGCGAGGCCGGCACGCCCTTGCGGGCCAGGTAGCTTGGGGCCGCGCATGTGGCGATCGGCATGGCCATGAGCGGCCGCACCACCGCCCCGAACGTTTCCGGCGGCCCAAATCGAATGGCCAGATCGAACCGCTCGGCCAAAAGATCCACCGGCTGCTCGGTGCTGACCAACTCCACCGAAAGCCTGGGAAAGCGGTCGAGCAAGGCGCCCAGCCTCGGGGCCAGCAAGAGGTTGCCAAACACAGTGTCGCAATTGACCCGGATCCGCCCCTGGACTTGCGAGCGCCCTCGCGAGATTTCGTCGGCGACGTCCTTGAACCCGTCCAGCAGCGGCGCCATCCGCTCGTAGAACGATCGCCCCTCGCGGGTCAGGCTGACCCCCCTTGCGCCCCGGTCGAACAGGATCAGGTTGAGCCTTGTCTCCAGGCGCGCGATGGCGCGGCTAACCCCGGACTTGGTCAGGCCAAGAACGTCCCCGGCCTTCAAGAAGGTGCCGGTATCGACAACGGCCACGAAGACGCTGACGCCACTGATTAGTCTGCCATCGAACGCCAAGATCAGCCCGCCCTCTGCAATTGCGCCTCACGTCGCCAAACGATGTGAGACCGCCTGGTACCGGTCTTGGTTTAGTCCTGGCGCAAGGGCCAATGGTCATTTGAGATATATCGATCAGATTTGGCGAAAGACCCAGTAAAACACGAGATAAACCGGCTTGTGTGCTTTTGGGCGCAGACGGCGTGCGGGGCCGCGCCGGGCCGCGTCAGGTCCCCCCGGAAGGCCAGCGCCACTTATCGATCCGATCGAAAAGCCATTTCGATATTTTAGGAGTTCATCGAAAAGGCCAACCCCTTCAGATAGGGAGCGCGGCGGTGCGCCGGGGCGGCTCGTGACGTTTGTACTCCTATGGATCTGAAGCAGTTTCGCTACTTCCTGGCGGTCGCCGAGGAAGGGCATTTCGGGCGTGCGTCCGAACGGCTCAACATCGTGCAATCGGCTCTGAGCATGCAGATTCGGGCGCTCGAGGAGGAATTGGGCGCACAACTGTTCACCCGCACCAGTCGCCGGGTCGAGCTGAGTCAGGCCGGCGCCCTGTTTTTCGTGGAAGCCCAGCGCACCTTGGCGCAGGCCGAGCGCGCCCGCCTCGTGGTCGAGCGCGCGGCCTTGGGTGAGGTCGGCAACCTGCGCATCGGTTTTTCCGGCAACGCGGTCCTGGGCGGGAAGATTTCCGCAGACCTACAGGTGTTTAGAACCCGCTATCCGCACGTCGAACTGGACTTGCAAGAACTTGCGCCCGCCATGCAGATGGAGGCGGTTCTCTCGGGTCGGATCGATCTGGGCTATCTGCCGGCCATGGGCTATCGCTACCCTCGCGGCCTCGACGCTCACCCGATCGGCGCCTGGCCCTGGTTGCTGGCGATCAACCGCACCCACCGCCTGGCCGCCAAGCCCCGCCTGGGCACGGAGGACCTGCTCGGCGAGACCTTCGTGATCTATGGCGCCAGCGACCCGGAAGCTGGCCACGTCTCGGTGATCCGCAAGATGCTGGGATGCGCGCCGGCGGCGGTTCGCAGCGGTCCCACCACCCTGACGGTGCTGGCCATGGTCGGCGCCGGGCTGGGGGTGTCGCTTGTGCCCGCCGCCGTCGGTGAGGTGGACATGCCCAATGTCGCCTATCGCGCCGTGGAGGGTTTCGACGACGTCTGTCACATGGTGCTGATCAGTCGCGCCGACGAGGCCACGGGCCCGTTGCGCGCCTATGTTGATATGGCCGCCGCCCCCGCCATGGCCTGACGCCAACATCCCGGTCCAAGGTTTGGCCGGCGTTGCGGGCGCGTCATCGGACGGGTGACCAAAGGGCGTTCGCCGAACCGTTCGAGCCCACCCTAGTCTTGATCATCGCTTCCAGCCCACGCCTGGACCGGAGACCAAGATGAAGACCATGAGAGCCGTGCGGCCAGCCCCTGACGGTCAGGGCGTTCGCCTGCAAACCGTCGCCCTGCCCCAGACCGGTCCCGAAGAGGTCCTGGTCGAGCTTGGCGCTTCGGCGATCGATCCCCTTGAGAGCCTGGAGACGGTTTCTGAACGCACGCTCGGACGCGATTTCGCGGGCGTGGTGATCAGCGACGGCGAATGGGCGGGGAAGGAAGTGTGGGGTTCAGGCAACGGCTTCGGCGTCGACCGGGACGGGGCCCAGGCAGACTATGTGAGCGTTCCGACCAGTTGGCTGTCGGAAAAGCCGCCGAGCCTGGGCATGGGTCCCGCCGCCGCGGTCGGTGCGCCGTTCATCGCCGCGTGGGCGGCGCTGGCCGCCGCCAGGCTACAGCCTGGCGAGACCGTCCTGATCCTGGGCGCCTCGACCCCGCTGGGGCGGGCCACGGCGCTCCTGGCCCGCGTCCGAAAGGTCAAGGTCATCGGCGCGGACATGGTCGCCCTCGCCCCGGCGAGCGACGCCTATATCGACCTGCGGGTTCAGGGGCTGTCGGCCGAGGTGCGCGCCCTGACCGACGACCAGGGCGTGGAAGTGGTCATCGATACCCTGGGCGGCGCGCTCTTCTCACCGTCCCTGGGCGCGCTGGCGCGGGACGGGCGCTACATCCTGTTGGCCGGCCAGAGGGGCGCGTGCACCAGCTTCGACCTCAGCCGCTTCCACAGCCATCGTCATCGCCTGATCGCTGTTGATCCTTCCCAGCTTTCGGGAATCGAGATCGCCGAAATCCTCGATCAGTTACGGGCCCTGTTTGACGCCTCGCTCCTGGCGCCGCCGCCCTCGGAGACCTGGCCGCTTGATCAGGCGCCAGCCGCCTACGCGGCCGCCCAGCACGGCGGATGGCCACGCCACGTGCTGACGGCCCCCTGAATCCCTCCCGGCGACGGGGGTGCGATGGGCGCCGAACGGTCGAATAGATCGATCATAACTGTCGAACTTATTCGGCTATTTCGCAGATCGCGACGGCGCCAAATTCCCACTGCGACGACGGCAACGGCCGCGTCGGACATGTTTCAAAGGAGGCCACCATGGCCAAGGTTCTCGTTCTCTACTACTCCTCCTATGGCCACATCGAGACGATGGCCAAGGCCGTCGCCGAGGGCGCGCGCGGCGTCGGCGCCACGGTCGACATCAAGCGCGTTCCCGAGACCGTGCCTGAAGAGATCGCCAAGGGCGCTCACTTCAAGCTCGACCAGGAAGCGCCGGTGGCCACCGTCGCCGACCTCGAACACTACGACGCCATCATCGTCGGCGGGGGCACGCGCTTTGGCCGCATGAGCTCGCAGCTGGCCGCGTTCCTCGACCAGGCCGGCGGCCTGTGGGCCCGCGGCGCGCTGAACGGCAAGGTCGGCGCGGCCTTCACCTCGTCGGCCACCCAGCACGGCGGCAACGAGACCACCCTGTTCTCGATCATCACCAACCTGCTGCACTTTGGCATGACCATCGTGGGCCTGCCCTACAGCCACGCCGGGCAGATGACCGTCGAGGAAATCACCGGCGGCGCGCCCTACGGCGCCACCACCATCGCCGGCGGCGACGGCTCGCGTCAGCCCAGCGACCTGGAACTGGCCGGCGCCCGCCACCAGGGCGAACTGGTCGCCCGCACCGCCGCCAAGCTGTTCGACTAATTCCCCTCCGCCCGGTCCTCCCCCCCCATTGACCGGGCGTGAACGTCGGCCGGCTCCGCCCCCCCCCCCAAGGAGCCGGCCGACCCCTTCCCTGTCGGCGCGCCATCCCGCGCGCCTGGAGAGTTCCCATGTCCTCCGAATTCCAAGACAAGGTCGTCCTCGTCACCGGGGCCGGCTCGGGCATCGGTCGCGCCGCGGCCCAGGCCTTCGCCGCCCAGGGCGCGCTGGTCTATGCCGGCGACCTCAACGCCGAAGGTCTTGAGGAGACCCAAGGCCTGATCACCGCCGCCGGCGGCCAGGTCCAGATTGCGCGCATCGACGTTTCCGACGAGGCCGACATCGCCGGCCTGGCGGCGCGCATCGACCGCGAGACCGGCCGGCTCGACGCGGCGTTCAACAACGCCGGAATCACCGGTCCCACCCATCTGATCGAGGACTATCCGCTCGAGGCCTTCGACCGGGTCATCGCCATCAACCTGCGCAGCGTCTTCCTGGGCATGAAGCACCAGATCCCGCTGATGAAGCGGGCCGGTTCGGGCGCCATCGTCAACACCGCCTCGGTGGCGGCCATCACCGGGCCGGGCGCGATGAGCGCCTACGCCGCCTCCAAGCATGGCGTGCTGGGCCTGACCCGGGTGGCGGCGATGGAAAACGCCGCCCACGGGGTGCGCGTCAACGCCCTGGCCCCCGGCTGGACGGAGACCCCGATGGTCGTGGCCAACAGCGCCCAGAACCCGGCCTTCGCCGAGCTGGCCAAGAAGGCGATTCCCGCCAAGCGCGGCGGGCAGCCGGCCGAACTGGCCGACGCGGCCGTCTGGCTGGCCGGCCCTCACGCCTCCTACGTCTTTGGCCAGCTGATCGTCGTCGACGGCGGCATGACCATCGGCGGCTTCGAACCCTAAGCGCGCTCGCGCCCGCTCAACCCTTCATCCGGAGCTATTCCATGACCCTCTCCACCGAGAGCCAGGCGGCCATCGCCGTCGTTCGCCGCAACACCGAGCAGGTCCAGGGCCAGGGCGACTGGGCCCTGTTCGAGGACCTTTTCGCCCAGGACTTCCTCGACCACACCCCTCAGCCGGGCGGCACGCCCGACCGGGCCGGCGCGCTCAAGCTCTACAAGACCCTGCGCGGCGCCTTTCCCGACTTTCACGCCGACATTCACTGGCAGGTCGCCGACGGCGACCTGGTGACCACCTACAAGACCTATCACGGCACCCACACCGGCGGCCCGTTCCTGGGCGTGGCACCGACCGGCAAGGCCATCGCCTTCGAGACGGTGGACGCCATGCGCATCAAGAACGGCCAGATCTCCGAGCACTGGGGCGTGGCTAATCTCTACAAGGTCCTCGAGCAACTGGGCGCCCTGCCGGCCCCGACCGCCTAGCCCTCAACGTCATCGCCATCCCTGCCCCACCGCGCGGCCACGGCCGCGCGAACCCTTCCTCACGCCTTATCGACAGAGATTTGAACATGAGCGACATCCTCGCCAACAAGGTGGTCGTCGTCACCGGCGCCTCCAGCGGCATCGGCCGCGCCATCGCCATCCGGGCCGCCGAACACGGCGCGCGCGCTGTCATCGTCTCGGACGTCACCGAGGCCCCCCGCGAGGGCGGCGAGCCGACCGCGGCGGTGATCGAGGCCCTCGGGGTCACGGCCCGCTTCGTCAAGGCCGACGTCTCCAAGCGGACCGACAACGACGCCCTGGTGGCGGCGGCCGAGGACCTGGGCGGCGTCGACGTCTTCGTCGCCAACGCCGGCATCACCCTGCGCACCGACGGCGCCGATGTGCCCGAAGAGGACTACCGACGGCTGATGTCGGTCAATCTCGACGGCCCGCTGTTTGGCGCCCAGGCGGCCGCCCGGTCGATGAAGGCCAAGGGCAAGGCCGGCAGCATCGTGCTGATGGCCTCGATGGGCGGTCTCGTCGGCGCGGGCATCACCGTGGCCTATTCGACCAGCAAGGGCGGCGTGGTGCTGATGGCCAAGTCGCTGGCCGACGCCCTGGGTCCGGACGGCATCCGGGTCAACGCCGTCGCGCCGGGCACGATCGACACCGAGCTGCTGCGCACCGCCGCCGGCATCGCCGAGGCTTCGGAGGGCTTTCGCAAGCGCACCCCGCTGCGTCGCCTGGGCCAGCCTTCGGAGATCGGCGATGCGGTGGCCTATCTCGGCTCGGACCTGTCCAGCTACGTCACCGGCCACGCCCTGACCGTCGACGGCGGCCTGCTGGCGGTCATCTGAGACAAGGGCGCCCCGCGCCGCGGGCGCGGAGCGCCTCCCCTTCCTTTTCTCGCCGCACCGCCCGCGCGGGCGTCAATCCAAAGAGCCTGTCCATGGCAAACTCCGATCATCCGCAACCGGCGCGACGCCAGGTCCTGGCCAGCGCCGTCCTGGGCGCGGTGGCCCTGGGCTCTGGCCCGCTGCGCGCCCCGTCGGCCCAGGCCCAGGCCGGGTCCGGCTCGCCCCGCAAGGGTTCAGGCCCGATCGATGTGCTGATCGTCGGCGGCGGCTCGGCTGGCGCGGTGTTGGCCGCCCGGCTCAGCGAACGGGCCGACCGCCGCGTGCTGCTGCTCGAGGCCGGGCGCGCCTATCCGGCCTGGGATTATCCGCCGGTGATCGCCGCCAGCGACCGGCTCGGCGGCGATACGGGTCATGAGTGGGGTTTTCGGACCGAGCCCGGCTATGTCGGCCACCCAATCGGGGCCGTTCGCGGCAAGGTTCTGGGCGGCAGCTCGGGCGTCAACGGCGCGGTCGCCATTCGGCCCACCCGCGCCGATCTGCGAGACTGGAACCTGCCGGGCTGGTCTTATGAGGAGCTGCTGCCGGCCTTCAAACGGCTGGAGTCGGCCGACCAGGGCGACCCGGCCCTGCACGGCTTCGACGGTCCCCTGCCGGTGCGACAACTGACCCACGACGACGTCACGCCGATGCAGAAGGCGTTCATCGCCGCCACCCGCGCCAACGGCTTTGCGGCCGTCGCCGATTTCGACGGGCCCGACCCGCACGGGGTCGGCCCCTATCGGATGAACATCGTCAACGGCGTGCGGGTCAACACCGGCATGGCCTTCCTGACCAACGCGGTGCGGGCGCGGGCTAATCTGGCGATCCGCGGCGAGGTGCTGGTCGACACCGTGATCTTCGAGGGTGGGCGCGCTGTGGGCGTGCGCCTGGCCAGCGGCGAGGACATCCGCGCCAAGGAGGTGATCCTGTCGGCCGGGACCTATGGCAGCGCCGCGATCCTGCTGCGCTCGGGCATTGGACCTGCACGAGACCTGGCGGCCCTGTCGATCCCGGTCGTCGCCGACCTTCCGGTGGGGCGGCACTTCAAGGACCACCCGTTCTACTACAACGCCTATGCCGCCAGACCCGATCGGATCGGCGCGGCCTCGCCGGCGATCGGCGCCAAGCTATGGACCCGGTCCAGTCTGGCCGCCCCGGACCAATTGGATCTCCACGTCACGGCCACCCACCTTTTCCCGCACGACCAGAGCCCAACCGGGGTCGGCTTCGTCCTGGCCGTGGCCATGACGAAGCCTGCGTCGACGGGCCGGATCTGGCTCGACAGCAAGGACCCTGCCGCCGCGCCCAGGATCGATCCCAATTTCCTGGGCGAGGCGCAGGATCGCGCCCGCCTGCTCGAGGGCGTCAAGATCGCCCGCCGGATCGGCCAGACCGCCCCGCTCTCCGACCTGATCCAGACCGAGCTTTCGCCAGGGCCGTCAGCCTTGAGCGATGCGGCCATCGCGCAATCGATCAGGACGACTTTGGACACCTATCACCATCCCACCTCCAGCGCGCCGATGGGCCGGCGCGGCGATCGCAAGGCCGTGGTCGATCTCGAGGGCCGGGTTCTGGGCCTGGAGGGCCTGCGGGTCATCGACGCCTCGATCTTCCCCGACACCGTATCGGTGGCCACCAACATCGCCACCATCGCCGTGGCCGAGCACCTGGCCGCCCGGATGACCTGATTGTTCCAAAAACCTGTCCATAACGCTCTATCTTATTCGGCTATTCCGAAGATCAGGGCGACGGCAAAGTCACATTCATCGGCGGCGCCGCTTCGGAGCCGCAAGCAACCAAGGGACTTCAAGACCATGACCGACACTGCTCTCTCGCGTTCGACCGCTTCGTATTCCGACAAGCTGGCCGCCTCCTTTCCGATCGCCGCCGCGCCCGCGCTGGGCCGCCTGCTGCTGGCCGGCCTCTTCCTGATCTCGGGCGTCGGCAAGATCGCCGCCCCGGCCATGACCATCGGCTACATCCAGTCGGTCGGCCTGCCTTTCCCCGAAGTAGCCTATGCCGGCGCCATCTTCGCCGAGATCGTCGGCGGCCTGGCCCTGGTTCTGGGGTTCCAGACGCGCCTGGTGGCCTTGGCCCTGGCCGGCTTCTCGATCGCCACGGCCGTGACTTTCCACAACGCCCTGGGCGACCAGAACCAGTTCATCCACTTCCTCAAGAACGTCTCGATCGCCGGCGGTCTGCTGCAGGTGGTCGCCTTCGGCGGCGGTCGCTTCAGCCTCGACGCCCTGCGCGCCCGCTGATCCCCACCGGGCCGGAGGCTCTGCGCCTCCGGCTCCGCCTCTCCTTCGGAGTGTCTTCGCCATGTCGACGATGAAAGCCGTTCGTTTCGAGGCCTATGGCCCGCCCTCGGCGCTGAGCCTGCGCGATGTCGCCGTCCCCGCCCTCAATCCCGGCGAGGTCCTGGTTCGCATCGACGCCGCCGCGGTCAACCCCAGCGACGTCAAGATCGTTTCGGGCCTGTTCAACGCCACCACCCCCCGCACGCCGGGCCGCGACTTCGCCGGCCTCGTCGTCGCCGGCGCGGGCCAGGAGGGGCGCGAGGTGTGGGGAAGCGGCGCGGGCTTTGGCTTTCGACGCGACGGGGCGATGGCCCAGTTCGCCGTCGTGCCGGCCGCCTGGCTCTCCGACAAGCCCAGGACCCTGTCGATGGCGCAGGCCGCCGCGGTCGGCGCGCCCTATGTCGCCGCCTGGTCGGCGATCGTCACGGCCGGCCGCGTCGAAGCCGGCCAGACCGTGCTGATCACCGGCGCCCTGGGCGCGGTCGGCCGCGCCGCCACCGAGATCGCCCACTGGAAGGGCGCCAAGGTGATCAGCGCGGACCGGAGCGATCGCCCCAGCAAGGCCGACCATCTGATCGATCTTCGCCGCCAAGAGCTGGTCGAGACCGCCCGCGGCCTGACCGGCGGGCGCGGCGTCGACCTGGTGCTGGACGCCGTCGGCGGCGAGCTGTTCGAGCCGGCGCTCAGGACCCTGGCCAGCGGGGGCCGGCAGGTGGCGATCACCAGCGTGGGCTCCAGCCGCGTCAGTTTCGACCTGGCCGACTTCTACCACGCCCGGCTGCAACTGGTCGGCCTCGACACCGCCAAGCTCAGCGGCGAGGAGATCGCCTTGATCCTGGACGCCGTCCGCGGCGGGTTCGAGGGCGGACACTTCGAGCCGCCCGCTGTCCGCACCTGGCCCCTGGACGACGCCAGGGCCGCCTTCGAGGCCGTCGCGGCCGGAACGGCGGACGCCAAGCCGGTGCTCCTGCCAGCCGCCTGACCGGCTCCTTGCTCGAATTTATCGATCATATGGGTCGATCTTATTCGGCTATTTCGCACCACCGCTTGAGGTCAAAGTACAGGGGTCGCCCCGGACCACTGGGGCCTCCCGCAGGACCTTCGTCATGTGCAACCTTCACCATCGCCCCCTCGCCCGCCTGGCGCCGGCCCGCCTCCTCCACCGCCTTCGCGCCCTGATCCGGCGCCTGGACCAGATCTGCGCGGGCGCGGCGAGCTGGGACGCCTTGCGGGGCCTTAGCCCCCAGGAGCGACCGCTTCACCACCACGCCCTGAGCGTCCACGGCCATCACGGCCCGGCGCTGCACGCCCACCCATCCAACCATACCGGCGGCCACCGGCCGTCCGCCCTGGAGATCGACCCATGAGCGCCGTCATCCGTTTCCACGCCACCGGCCCCGCCGACGTCTTGACCCTCGAGGACGAAATCGTCGCCGCCCCGGGCGCCGGCCAGGTTCGCCTGCGCCAGGAGGCCATCGGGATCAACTTCGTCGACACGATGTTCCGCAGCGGTGCGTTCGGCGCGCCCCTGCCCTTCGTCACCGGCGTCGAGGCCGCCGGCGTGATCGACGCGGTCGGCCCAGGCGTCACCGGCTTCAAGCCCGGCGACCGGGTCGGCTACTTCTTCGCGCCGGGAGCGTATGCCGCCGAACGCCTGGTCGCCGCCGACGTCCTGATCGCCCTGCCCGACGATCTGCCCAGCCTCCAGGCCGCGGCCCTGATCACCAAGGGCCTGACGGCCTGGATGGCGGTCAAGGATCTCTTCCCGGTCAAGCCGGGCCATGTCGTCCTGGTGCAGGGCGCGTCGGGCGGGGTCGGCGCCTTGGTGGCGGCCTGGGCCAGGGACCTGGGCGCCACCGTCATCGGCACGGGCTCACCGGTCAAGCGCGCCCGGGTCGCTGCGGTCAGCGATCACGCCCTGGCCTCGGACGATCCCAACCTTGGCGAGACGATCCGCGCCCTGGCCCCTGGCGGCGTCGACGTCGTCTACGACTTCGTCGGCAAGGCGGTGGCCCAGGCCAGCCAGGCCGCGGTGGCCGACGGCGGGGCGATCATCACCATCGGCGCGGCGTCCGGCGCCCCCGGCTTCGACACCGCCGCGCTTGCCGCCCGGGGCGTTCGCACCGGGGGCGGCAGCACCGGCCAGTCGGTGGGCCATCGCCTGGCGGCCGCGGCCGCCGAGGTGTTCGACGCCTATCGGCGCGGGGTGTTTGGGACCCTGGACATCACCACCTTCCCCTTGAGCCAGGCCGCCCAGGCCCATCGGGCGATCGCCGACCGCACCCTCCTGGGCTCGGGCGTGCTCCTGCCCTAGGCGCGCGTCACACCCCAAGCCTCCACGCCAGACCCGCCCCAGGAGACGCCATGAACGCGCTCGCCCTTTCCAAGCCCGCCGGGCTCGACCAGATCCGCGCCGTCGACCTGGGACGCCCGCGCGATCCGGGTCCTGGCGAGATCGTCGTGCGGCTGCAGGCCAGTTCGCTGAACTATCACGACCTGGCCGTGGCCCTGGGCTATCTGCCGACCGCGCAGGGCCGCATCCCGCTCTCGGACGGGGCGGGTCGGGTCGAGGCGGTGGGGCCTGGGGTCGCGGACCTGGCGGTGGGCGACCTGGTCGTCTCGCTGTTCTTCCCCGACTGGCGAGACGGCCGCCCGCCGGTCGCCGACTTCTCGCGCACCCCGGGCGATGGGCTGGACGGCTACGCCCGCTCCCATGTCACCGCGCCGGCCAGCTTCTTCACCCAGGCCCCGAAGGGCTTTGACGCCCTGCAGGCGGCCAGCCTGACCACCGCCGGCCTGACCGCCTGGCGGGCCCTGGTGGAAGGCGGCGTCAAACCCGGCGACCGGGTGCTGGTGCTGGGCACGGGCGGGGTCTCGGTCTTCGCCCTGCAGTTCGCCAGGATGATGGGCGCGCAGGTGGCGGCGACCTCCGGGTCCGACGACAAGCTCGCGCGGATCGGCGCCCTGGGCGCAGATCATCGGGTCAACTACCGCCGCCAGCCCGACTGGAGCGCCTCGATCCTGGACTGGACGGACGGTGTCGGCGTCGATCACGTGATCGAGGTCGGCGGCCCCGCCACCCTGGGCCAGTCGATCGCGGCGACGAGGCTGGGCGGGCATATCGCGCTGATCGGCGTGCTGACGGGTTTCTCCGGCGAGATCCCGAACGCCGCGCTGATGGCGCGTCAGATCCGCCTGCAGGGGGTCACGGTCGGCAGCGCCCGCCACCAGAAGGAGATGATCAAGGCCATCGACGCCAATGGCCTGGCGCCCGTCATCGACCAGGTGTTCCCGGTGGCCGAGCTTGGCCAGGCCCTGGGCCTGATCCAGGCGGGCGGCCACTTCGGAAAGGTCGGCGTCGACCTGACCTTTTGACCGCTCAGCGGTCCATGGCGCGTCCCCCCAGGCCGCGCCGCGGCAATCTGCGCCGGCGCCGACAAGGCCCTCAAACCTCCTATCTAAAATCCTGTAAAGACGGGAGATTGAACACGGCATGGCCGGCGGCTGGACGCAGGACGGGGGGTCTCGATCAGATTGAAGACACGATCACCGACGGCGTGCTGCATGCGCGCGCACCGCGGCAGGCGACGGCACGGCCTTTTGCGTCGAGTGCGGCGAGGACATCCCGCTGGCCCGCCGCCGCGCATTGCCCAGCGCCCGCACCTGCATCGACTGCCAGTCGGGTCGTGACCGGCGCGTGGTGATCGGCGGCGTCAATCGCCGGGGCAGCAAGGACAGCCAGCTTCGCTGAGGGCCCTTGCTTTGCGCGCTCGCCCGGCGGACTCGAGCTAGTCCCGATCGAACCGGCGCGGATGGACGGCCGCCAGATCATCGAATGGGACAAGGACGACATCGACGAACTGAAGTTCATGAAGGTCGACGTCCTGGCGCTGGGCATGCTGACCTGCCTCAAGCACGGCCTGGATTTGCTCAAGGATCACAAGGGGATCAACCTGGATCTTGCGACGATCCCGCCCGAGGACCCGCGCACCTGTGCGATTATCCGCAAGGCCGACACCCTGGACGTTTTCAAGATCGAAAGCCGGGCGCAGATGGCCATGCTGCCGCGCCTGAAGCCCCGCTCGTTCTATGACCTGGTCATCGAGGTGGTGATCGTGCGGCCAGGCCGATCCAGGGCGACATGGTCCACCCCTATCTGCGCCGCCGCGAGGGCAAGGAGAAGGTCGGAGTGAAAACGGCGGCTATCGGCGGGATCTGCTGAAGGCCGTTGCGCAGCGGGTCGAGGTGTCCTCGGAGGGGGGCCTGCGCGTCAGCGGCTGCAAAGTCGAGCTGCTGCGGGCCATTTCGGCGAACAACGGCGTATAATCGGCGGCTCTAGACGTTCATACGCGTGAGCCGGTCTGCCGCGCCGAGCGGGCTTCTAACCTCCCGTGTGGGGCTCGCGAGATTCAGCCTATCGACGGCCTAAGGGCGTCGCTGGTTCCACTATGGCGCCGCGCGAAGTCGACGAACGCCTTGAACGCGGCGGTCGGATTGCGCCGGCTCGGATAATAGAGGCTCAAGGGTGACAGGCTTGGCGTCCAGTCCTCGAGCACGCGCACGAGGCGGCCAGCCTCGATGTCGTCTCGCACATCGGACTCCATCGCCAGGGTCAGGCCCACGGAGGCCAGGGCTGCGGTGCGGGCGAGGCTCGCTTCGTCGAGAGTAACGGCGCCCTCGACGTCGATCTGGACGGACTGTCCATCCTTCTCGAACGGCCAGCGGTAGATCGCGCCGTTGGGAAGCCGGACGCGGAGACAGGAATGCTCCGCCAGGTCCTGGGGGATCACGGGCGTCCCGTGCGCCTTCAAATAGCCCGGTGAGCCAACCACGACATTGCGCCGCGCGCCGCCCAGCCGGAGCGCGATCATGTCGACGGGCACAAGGTCGGCGCTGCGAACGCCGAAGTCGAAGCCGCCCTCGACGATGTCCACGAGGCGCCCCTCCGTGACGATATCGATGTGAACCTGCGGGTGCACGCGCAGGAAGGGAAGGACGAGCCAGGAGAAGATTTCCCGCGCCGCTGTGGGAAAGGCATTGATGCGCAGCGTGCCCGAAGGGGCCGTTTTCTGGGAGCGCGCAATGTCCATCGCTTCGTGAATGTCGCGCACGGCGGGCGCGACCTGCGCAACGAATTGCTGGCCAGCCTCGGTCAGGGAGACACTTCGCGTCGTGCGGTTGAAGAGCCGTACGCCGAGCGAGCGTTCCAGCTTTACGATCGCGTTGCTGAGCGCAGTCGTCGACATCCCTAGCTCAAGCGCAGCCGTGCGGAACTTGCCCCGTCGGGCGACCATCAGGACGGCGTCCAGTTCGGTAAGGCTGCCTTGGACCATTGTCCTGCCTTTCGTGATGAAGCGTCCCTGATTGACCGGATTATCACGCAAACTGGCGACGTCTAACTTGTCTGGCAAGCGCACTTCCAGCCGGCCTGGCTGCCAGCGCTGAAAGCAGGACAAAGACGATGTCGCTCGACCTTCCATCTCCGATCGCCGCCTATGTGGCCGCGAACGCCCAGCTCGATGTGGACGCCATGCTGAAGCCCTTCGCGGCCGACGCCGTCGTCACGGATAATGGCGCGGTGCTTCGCGGGCACGCCGAACTGAGGTCCCTGTTCGAACACGAAGTGGTCCCCGTAAAGGCGATCTTCATGCCCGACACCGCCCGGTACGAGGGCGGGCAGGTCGTGGTCGAAGGCCCCGCCCACGGTGACTTCCCAGGCAGCCCGATCCGCTTCACCTACCGCTTCACGCTGGAGAACGGCGGCATCAAGGCCCTGGAGATCACCGTATGACCTTCAAGGCAGATCCGACCGAGTTCGCCGGCAAGCGCGTGCTCATCAGCGGCGGCTCAAAGGGCCTGGGTCGCGCGACTGTCGACCGCTTCCTGGCCGGCGGCGCCCGGGTGATCACCGCCGCCCGCGGAAGCCTGGAGCCCATCGACGGCGTCGAGTTCGTCCAGGCGGACCTGACGACGGCCGGGGGCGGGGAAACCTTCGCCAGGGCGGCGCTCGAGCGCCTGGGCGGGATCGACATCCTCGCCCACGTGGTCGGCGGCTCGTCGGCGCCGGGCGGCGGCTTTGTCGCCCTGACGGACGACTACTGGCTCTCCGAACTCAACCTGAACCTTCTGGCCACGGTCCGCCTCGATCGCCTGCTGATCCCGCAGATGATCGAGCGCGGCGCCGGGGCGGTCGTGCACGTTACGTCCATCCAGTCTGTGCTGCCGCTTCCCGAGGCGACCACGGCCTACGCCGCCGCCAAGGCCGCGCTCAGGACCTACAGCAAGTCGATCTCCAAGGAGCTGGGCCCCAAGGGCGTGCGGGTGAACGCCGTGTCGCCTGGTTGGATCATGACGGAGTCGACCGGCGTGTTTCTCAAGCGTCTGCAGGACGCCAATGGCGGAACGATCGAGGACGCGCGCCAACTGGTCCTGCAGGGCCTTGGCGGCATTTCGATCGGTCGCGGGGCCGAACCGATCGAGGTCGCCGACCTCATCGCCTACTTGGCCTCGGATCGCGCCGCCGCGATCCACGGCGCCGAGTTCGTCGTCGATGGCGGCACAGTGCCGACCGTCTGATTGCGTGTCCATGCCTGGCCGCGCAGGCCAGGCATGGACAGATGTCCGACAACGCCCAGCGCCCTCGAACTCTGCCTCACGGTCGTTCATCAGCCTTGGCGGTGGACGTCCCAGTCCCCCATCCGCCGATGGCGCCGTATATGTCGTTCCTCAGCGCCCGGACCTTGTCATTCAGGTCGTTGAGGGCGTCAGGCGACTGGCCCGAGGCTTCGAGCAAGGCCGCGCCCAGGCAGCCGGCCTCCTGCTGCATCGCCCGTCCGGCGTCCGTCAGGGCGACAATGACCTGGCGGGCGTTGGCGGGGTCGCGGGTCCGGTTCACCAGGCCCGCCGCCTCAAGACGCTGGAGCAAGGGGGTTAGGGTGCTGGATTCGAGCGCCAGACGATCGGCTAGCCGCCCCACCAATTGCCCGTCTTCGGCCCACAACAGATTGAGGACCAAATACTGGGGGTAGGTCAGGCCGAGCGCGTCGAGCAGGGGCTTGTAGGTGCGCTGGATGGCGATGCCTGCCGAGTAGATGGCGTAGCAGAGTTGGTCGTCGAGCGGAGGCGGGGGGCTGTGGTTCATGACGGTCTCCTCCTGTCCATATAGGCCCAATCCGAGAAATTGCTATCGCGATAACTTTCCACTGGACGACCGCGTGCGCGAGCGCTAAAAGATACTTATCGCAATAACTTTTATCGCAATATCCCCACGAACACCACTCTTCACAGGTAGGATTCCATGATCCGCCAAGCGCGCACCCTTCTCATCGCCGCCGCCCTGACGGGCTTGGCCGGCGCCGCTCATGCCCAAGCCGACGCCTCGCACGACGCGCATGCGCCCGCCGTCCACAACGTCGTCCTTGTCCATGGCGCTTTCGCCGACGGCTCGGGCTGGCGGGGGGTCTACGACCGACTGACCGCCCAGGGCTACAAGGTCAGTATCGTCCAGAACCCGCTGACCTCGCTGGCCGACGACGTCGCCGCCACCCGCCGCGTGCTGGCCCGCCAGGACGGTCCGACCATCCTGGTTGGCCACTCGTACGGCGGCACAGTGATTACCGAGGCCGGCAACGATCCCAAGGTCGCGGGTCTGGTCTATGTCGCCGCCCTGGCGCCTGACGCCGGTGAGTCGACCGGGGACCAGTTTGCCGAGGTCCCCGCCCCTCCTGGCTTCGTGATCGAGCAGCAATCGGACGGCTTCGGCTTCGTCAACCTCGCCAAGTTCAAGGCTGGCTTCGCCGCCGACATCAATGACGCCGACGCGGCCTTTATGCGCGACAGCCAGGCGCCGATCGCCATGTCCGCCTTCGGCGACAGGGTCACCAAGGCCGCCTGGCGCGTGAAACCCAGCTGGTTCGTCGTGGCGACCGAGGACGGCGCAATAGATCCCAAGCTCCTGCGCAAGACCTCCACCCGCATTGGCGCGCAAGCCGTGGAGATTACGGGCAGCCACGTCGTCTTCCTCAGCCGGCCGCAAGCGGTGGCCGAAGTGATCGACAAGGCCGCCAAGGCCGCCCTGTCCAAGGCGAAGTAGGACCTAGACCGACTACGGGGCCCGATGGGCCAGCCGCCGGCGCGCCAGACGCGCCGGCGGCTGGGCCGTGAACACGGCTGGAAACGGCGGCGGCTACACGGGCTTTGACTTCGCCGAGCGAACATCTCAAACGGTGACGACCTGGTCGGGCATGAACGGCTTGCAGGGCGGCGACCCGGCCAAGCTCGCGGGCGCTCTGGTGACTCTTTCGGACTCCGGCGATCTGCCGCTTCGCTTCGTGGCGGGGGCGGACGCCATGGCCGCGGTCGAGACCAAGCTGCAGACCCTTCAACAGCAGATAGAGGCCCATCGCGATCTGTCCGCCTCGCTCGCGTTCGACGAATAGCATTCAGCGCGTGTGGTTTGAGGCCGTGACGCGCCAATTGCCGACATTGCGATACGGTCGGCCGATTATTCAAACCGGCCCGTCGGGCTCCACCGCGTCGCTACTTCCTCGCGCAACGACTCGCAGAAGCTGGTGACGAGAGCGGTGGGCTTGGCGCCGGCCCGCATCTTGAAGCCGATGGTCCGATGACCCGCGCCTTCCAGCGGAATGACAGAGAAGCCTTCACCCGCAGCGCCGATCTGGACCTCGGAGATAAGGGTGATCCGATCGGTCGTGCGCACCAAGCTCTCCAGGACACTCAGCGAATTGGCCAGAATGCAGTCCTTGGGCCAGGCCACATTGCGGGTCATGAACATCGCCTCGACGTGGCGGCGATACGTGCTGCCCTGGCGTGGCAGGATCCAGCGCGCCATCGCCAGCTCCGGCAAGGTCAGGCTCTTGCGTCCATGGAAGGTGCTCAGGGGGCCAGCGGCGATAGCGAAGGGATCCTCCAGCAGCACCTCCTCGACAACGTCCGGTGCGCCGCGGAACATCTCGGCAACCGGGCCGACGATGATGTCGATACGGCCAGCGCGCAGCATGGGCACCAAGGCGTCGTCCAGATCGTCGACGATCTCAATATCGACCGCCCCGCACTCGCTCACCAGCCGCCCCAGGGCCTTGGGCACCAGATCGGCCAGTACGCTGGGCGTCGCGCCGATCCGCAGCGGGCCACTGATCCCGTTGGCGTAGTGCCTGACCTCGGTCTCGGCGTCGGACAGCAGCGAGAACACCCCCTCGGCCCGGCGGACCAGGATCTCGCCATAGGCCGTCAGGCTTGAGCCGCGACGGCTGCGTTCGAGCACCTGAACGCCCAGGCGCTGCTCCAGCAGGGCGATGCTATTGGACAGCGCCGGCTGGGACATGCCCTTCTCCGCCGCGGCCCGGGTGAACGAGCCATACTTGGCGATCGCCA
The DNA here is from genome assembly GCF_036889365.1 of Caulobacter sp. CCNWLW153. NCBI lineage: Bacteria > Pseudomonadati > Pseudomonadota > Alphaproteobacteria > Caulobacterales > Caulobacteraceae > Caulobacter > Caulobacter sp. CCNWLW153. The sequence continues at coordinate 218,762 of NZ_JBAKFV010000006.1, read as the reverse complement.
AAAGGTTGGCGATCTGTCCGGCGTCAACAGCCATAAATTGAACCTATGATAAGACCCACTTTCATTATTTGACGTTGGTTCTAAATCGCGGTCAATCGAGTCTGAACCTGGACCGTGGCGACCTGCGGCCGGCGACACGAGGGCGCAAAGCCCCGCCAAAGGCTCCGGCCGACCACGGGAGGAACATCGATGCACGGCGCGATCAACGTCACGCGGGAACTGGGCGAGACCCGCCTGGGCCGCTTCCACATCGGGTTCGCGCTGCTGATCGGGGCGATGCTCTTCATCGACGGCTACGACTTGTTCAACGCCGCCTATGTCGCCCCCTACGTGAAGGCCGAATGGAGCCTGCAGGCCCCGCAGATCGGCCTGATGTTGTCGATCGGCCTGGCCGGCTTGGCCTTCGGGGCCATCCTGCAAGGTCCGCTGGCCGACCGCTTCGGCCGTCGCCGGCTGATGCTGTCGGCCGTCTGGGGCCTGGGGCTGGCCAGCCTGGCCCTCTGGCTCTGGGCTCCCACCTTCGTGGAATTCTGCGTGCTGCGAGGCCTGCTCGGCGTCTGCCTGGGCATGATCTCGCCCCTGGCCTTCGTCTACGTCAACGAATGGGCGCCCAGCAATTGCGCCAACCGCTACGCCACCCTGGCCTTCGTGCTGCCGTTCTCGCTGGGCGGCATCGCCGCGGGCCTGGCCGGCATGACCATCGGGCCGGTCTGGGGCTGGCGCGAGCTCTATCTGATCGGCGTGCTGGCGGTTCCCCTGGCGATCGCCGGACACTTCCTGCTGCCAGAATCGGTGCGTCACCTGGTGCGCAAGGGCCGCCACGCCGAGGTCGCCCGCCTGCTCGCCCAGGCCCGCCCCGAGCGCGCCCATACCTATGCGTCGGCCGAAGGCTTCGTCACCGGCGAGCCGCCCGCCTCATCCGGTTCGTTCCTGGCCCTGCTGGGCGAGCGCTATCGCGGCGTGACCCTAGCGATCTGGGTGGCCGGCGCCCTCAGCCTGTTCTGCATCCACGGCCTGACCGGCTGGCTGCCCAGCATCGTGCTGGCTCAGGGCGCGGGCGTGCGGACGGCCTTCGGCTATGGCTCGCTGCTGATGACCATGCAGATCGTGGGCGGCGCGATCGGCGGCTGGGCGGCCGACCGCTACGGCCGCGTGCCGACCATGGCCGCGGGCTTCGCCGGCGGGGCCGTCGCCCTGCTGCTGCTGGTCCCGGCGATCAGCACGCCGGCGGCGATGGTCGTCGTGGCGCTGACCGGGCTGTTCGTCTTCGGCGCCCAAGCGGTCATGAACAACTTCATCGCCATGAGCTACGAGACCGGCCTGCGCGGCACCGGGGTCGGGGTCGCCGTCGGGGTCAACCGGATCGGCGGCGTGCTCGGCCCCCTGCTGATCGGCCTGGCCCAGCAGACCGGCGACGCTCTGCTCCTGACCCTGGGCATGCTCGCCCTGGCCCAGCTGGCCGCCGCCGCCATCTTCTCCATCCGGCGCAGGGCGCTGGAAGTCGGTCTCGTCACCGTCGCAAAGAGCGCCTGAGGCACATCGTCATGCTTAAGACCCTTCTGCTCGCCCCCAGCCTGCTGGTGATGCTCACCGCCGCCGCGCCGCGTCCCGCCGAACAGGTCGAACTGGGCCGTCGCACCGCGCCGCTGATCGAGCAGGACGGCCTGGCCTTCAAGGATCTCGACCGCAACCATCGGCTCGACTCCTACGAGGACTGGCGCCTGCCCGCGGCGGTCCGCGCCCGGGATCTGGTGGCGCGGATGACGCTGGAAGAGAAGGCCGGCGTTTTGATGCATGGCACCCCGCCGGGTCAGGGCGGCGAATTGCGCGCGCCCTGGGACCTGGCCGCGTTCAAGCCCTGGATCCAGCAGCGCCACGTCCGCTTCTTCATCCACCGGGTCAGCGGCAAGCCCCGCGACCTGGCCGAAATGGCCAACGCCGCCCAGGCTATGGCCGAGGACAGCCGCCTGGGCGTGCCGATCGTGTTCAGCAGCGACCCACGCAACCATTTCCAGGCGGCCCTGGGCGTCAGCGTCAGCGCCGGGCAGTTCTCGCAATGGCCCGAGACCACCGGCATGGCCGCGATCCGCGACCCGGCCCTGGTGCGTGATTTCGGCCGGATCGCCGCTCGCGAATACCGCGCGGTCGGGATCACCATGGCGTTGTCGCCGATGGCCGACCTGGCGACCGAACCGCGCTGGCCGCGCATCAACGGCACCTTCGGCGACGACCCGGAACTGACCGGGAAGCTGGTCGAGGCCTATGTCGAAGGCTTCCAGGGAGGGCGCGAAGGCCCCGGCCCGAACGGCGTCGCCACCGTGGTCAAGCACTGGGTCGGCTACGGCGCCCAGCCCGCGGGCTACGACGCCCACAATCCTTACGGCAAGGACATCGCCTTTCCCGGCGGGCGCTTCCAGCAACATGTCCAGCCCTTCCTGGGCGCCTTCGACGCCAAGGTCTCCGGCGTCATGCCCACCTACGGACGGCCGCCCGAGGGTCTGCTGATCAACGGCCGGCAGGCCGAGCGCGTCGGCGCCGGCTTCAGCCGCCAGATGGTTACCGACCTGTTGCGCGGAACATACGCCTACAAGGGTTTCGTTCTCACCGACTGGAAGATCACCGACGACTGCGACGCACCGTGCGTCAACGGCACCCTGCATCACGACGAGGTCGGCATGCCCTGGGGCGTGGAGACGCTGAGCAAGTCCGAGCGCTTCGCCAAGGGTATCGACGCCGGCGTCGACCAGTTCGGCGGCGTCATGGACGCCGACATCCTGACGGACCTCGTCCGCTCGGGGCGGGTTTCGCAGACGCGGCTCGACGAGTCGGCTCGGCGGATGCTGGAACTGACCTTCGAGCTTGGCCTGTTCGAAAACCCTTATGTGGATCCCGCCGGGGCCGAGGCCGTGGTCGGCGACGCGGCGGCCAGGGCCGCCGCGCTCGACGCCCAGCGCCGATCGCTGGTGCTGCTGGAAAACAGCGGCGGCCTCCTGCCGCTATCCGCGGACAAGCGGCCCAAGGTCTGGCTGTGGAAGGTGTCCAAGGCCGCTGCCGAGGCCCGCGGCTTCCAGGTGGTCGACCGCCCCGAAGACGCCGACGTCACGCTGCTGCGCATCGTCGCCCCGTTCAAGACCCGTCCGCAGTACTTCTTCGGCTCGCGCCACCACGAAGGCGGCCTGGCCTTCGCCGAGGACAACGCCGACCGCCAGGCTGTCGAACGCGCGAGCGCGGCGACGCGCACGATCGTCAGCGCCTATCTCGACCGGCCCGCCATACTGACGCCGATCCGCGCCAGGGCCAACGTCCTGATCGCCGACTTCGGAGCCTCCGACGAGGCCCTGCTCGACATGCTGACCGGCGACGCCCCGTTCCAGGGCCGGCTGCCGTTCGAGCTGCCGTCGTCCGAAGCCGCCGTTGAGGCGCAGCTTCCCGACGTGCCGGCCGATTCGGCCGATCCCCTCTACCGCACCGGCTTCGGACGGAACCGCTAGACCCCGAGCGCAGCCGTTCACGCGGCGCGTCGCCCTGGCTTCGACAAGGTCGGACTCCGCCGCGATCAGTCATAAGTAAAATAGCGTACGTACCGACAATCCATCATTGGACCAAGGGGCACGGAGCGCGCCATGTCTCGCTCATCGGCCAGCCCGCAGGGGCGGCCCGCCGGAAGGCCATCAATAATAAGTTGGGGAGGACTATTCCTTGATCACCGTCAAATTCACCCGGCGTTCGCGCTACATGGTCTCTACCGCCGCCGTGGCGCTGGGCGCCCTGATCTCCGGCCAGGCCATGGCCCAGGACGCCGCCGCGACCATCGACGACACGGCGGTGACCGAGATCGTCGTCACAGCCCAGAAACGTAGCGAGCGCCTTCAGGACGTCCCCCTGGCCGTGACCGCCCTGGGCGCCGACGCCCTGCAGCGCAACCAGGTCAACAGCACCGCCGGCGTCGCCTCGCTGGTGCCGTCGCTGACCTTCACCCAGTCGACCAGCGACCTGAACAACAACGTCCGTATCCGCGGCGTGGGCACGGCCCTGTTCAACGCCGGCCTGGAATCGGCGGTCTCGTTCGTCGTCGACGGCGTAGTGATGTCGCGCCAGGGCCAGGGCTTCCAGGACCTGATCGACGTCGAGCGCGTCGAGGTTCTGCGCGGTCCGCAAGGCACGCTGTTCGGCAAGAACGCCACCGCCGGCGTCATCAACATCGTCACCAAGCGCCCGTCCAAGAGCTTCGAGGCCGTGGCCGAAGCCACCGCCGCCGAACAGGGCGAGTACCGCCTGCGCGGCTCGGTGTCGGGCCCGCTCAGCGACACGGTCGGCGCGCGGCTAACCGCGTTCTATAACGACAACCGCGGCTACATCTACGACTACGGCAAGAAGGACTGGGTCTACGGCGGCGAAGACCTCGGCGTGCGCGGCAAGCTGGAATGGCTGGCTTCGGAGAAGCTGAACATCCTGGCCACCGCCGACTATCGCGACAGCAAGTCCGACTGCTGCCAGCCGATCCCCTACCAGACCTCCAACAGCGTCCTGAACGGCCTGCGCTCGCCGATCGTCGCCTCGGTCTCCAACCGCAGCGTGATGAGCGACAGCAACACCTTCGCCGACTCCCAGCAGAAGGGCCTGTCAGTCGAGGCCAACTACGAGCTGGGCGACCATACGCTGACATCGGTCACCGCCTATCGCACCTGGAAGATGAAGAACAACGTCGACGTCGACGGCTTCGTGGCGTCCACGCCGGTCTACGTGCCCTTCGGCAACGGCTATTTCGGCGTCAACGGCGGGACGATCGACATCTCGCAGTTCACTCAGGAACTGCGCCTGACCTCACCGTCGAACCAGCCGCTGACCTACACAGTGGGCCTGTTCTACTTCAACCTGGACCTCGACCGCGCCTTCACCCGCCGCGTCGGCGGCTGCGTCACCACCCCGGCGGCCTACGGCCAGGCCTGCCCCACCTACTATTTCTCGTCGGCCTCGCACCAGGCCAACACCCAGACCGACAACATCGCCGCCTTCGGCCAGGCCGACTACAAGCTGACCAACGCCCTGTCGGTGTTCGGCGGCTTCCGCCTGCAGAAGGAGACGGTGTCGTACTGGGGCGAGCGCACCGCCAATCCGGCCTTCGCCGGCGACCGCCTGCTGTTCGCGGCCAACACCGGCAAGGGCGAGGTGTCCGACACCGACCTGTCGGGCAAGGCCGGCGTGAAGTACGCCTTCAGCAGCCGCGCCCAGACCTACGCGACCTGGTCGCGGGGCTATAAAGGCCAGGGCTACGACGTCGAGATCACCGCCGACTTCGCGGGCCAGACCGCCGTCAAGCCCGAGACCGTCAACGCCTACGAGCTGGGCTACAAGCAACAGGCCTTCCAGGGTCGCCTGACCCTGAACACGGCGCTGTTCTACGCCAAATACGACAACCTTCAGGTCCAGTCGACGATCGCCCCGAACGTGTCGGTGCCGACCAACGCCGGGACCTCGGTGTCCAAGGGCCTGGAAGTCGAGTTCTCGATCCGTCCTGACGACCACTGGTCGATCAACGGCGGCGTGACGCGCCTGGAAGCCCGCTTCGACGCCGACCGCATCGCCTGCGCCCTGCCCGCCCAGGCCACGCCCATGACCCTGGCTTCCGGCGCGGCCGAACCGGTCAACACTTGCTTCCGCCTCGGCAGCGGCACGGTCCAGAACGTGCGCGACGGCATCCTGCCCAACGCCCCCGACTGGCGCGGCAACCTCAACGTCCGCTACGAGACCGACCTGCCGGGCGGTGCCTGGGTCGGCTTCGGCCAGTTGGGCATGAACAGCCAGAGCGAGGTGCTGTTCTCGCTGGAGCAGGACAAGGCCCTGCGCCAGGGCGGCTACACCACCTTCGACGCCAGCGTCGGGGCCCGCTCGGCCGACGACCGCTATCAGCTCACGATCTTCGTCCGCAACCTGACCGACAAGCACTACGCCGTCGGCATGCAGCGCGACAACATCGTCACCAACGCGGCCAATCCCGGCAACATCCTGTTCTTCACCTCCAAGGACGCCGCCCGCTACGCCGGCGCCACCCTGCGCGTGAACTTCTGATCCCCTCCTGGGCGCGCCGGCCCCTTCCGCCGGCGCGCCAGCCTTTTTTCAGCTTTCATCGCCGGAACCGTGAATGTCGCGTCCCGCCTCTTCTTCCGTCCCGCCGTCCGGGGACGCCGCGCCTTTCTATGAGGTCGCTATAATCGGTTGCGGTCCCGTTGGGGCCATGGCGGCCAATCTGCTGGGGGCTGCGGGGCTGCAGGTGGTGGTCCTGGAGCAGGAGCGCGATCCGCATCCGCTGCCGCGGGCGGTGCACCTGGACCACGAGATGATGCGTATCTTCCAGGGTGCGGGACTGGTGGACCGGCTGCGCCCCCTGATGCGCGAGACCCAGGGCCATCTGCACATCGGGGCCGACGGTGGGGTGATCCGCTACATGGGCACGGCCGGCCAGGCCAGGCGCTTCGGCTGGGCCAACGACTACTTCTTTTACCAGCCCGAGCTGGAGGCCCAGCTGCGCGGGGCCCTGGACCGCTTCGCCGGGGTGGACCTGCGCCTGGGCGCGCGGCTGGAGAGTCTGACCCAGGACGAGGACAGCGTGGCCCTGGCCCTGGCCGACGGCCAGACCCTGCGCGCCCGCTGGGTCATCGCCTGCGACGGCGCCCGCAGCGCCGTGCGCAAGAGCCTGGGCGTGCGGCTGGACGACCTGCGCTTCGAGGAGCCCTGGCTGGTGGTCGACGCCGAGGTCGACGGCCCCATAAGCTTCCCGCCGATCCCGGGCCTGCCCGCCGGCGCGGACCTGCAGCAGCTGTCGGTGATGCTGTGCGACCCGCGCCGCCCCACCACCATCGTCCCCGGCCGCGGCGATCACCGCCGCTGGGAGTTCATGCTGCTGCCCGGCGAGGACGACCAGGCGATGATGCGACCCGAGGCCGTCGAGGCCCTGATCGCCCCCTGGGTGGCCGGCTCGACCTATCGCCTGGTGCGCGCGGCCACCTACCGCTTCCACGGTCTGGTCGCCGAGCGCTGGCGCGTGGGCCGGGTGTTCCTGGCCGGCGACGCGGCCCACCAGACCCCGCCGTTCTTCGGCCAGGGCATGTGCCATGGCCTGCGCGACGTGGCCAATCTGGCCTGGAAGCTGCCGCTGGTCGTAGGCGGCCTGGCCGACCAGACCCTGCTCGACACCTACCAGCCCGAGCGCGACCCCCATGTGCGCGGCGTTATCGGCGCGGCCGTCGCCGCCGGCCGCTACATCTGCGAGCTCGACCCCGCCAAGGCCGCCGAGCGCGACGCCAGGATGCGCCAGGCCATGGCCGCCAGCGTCCCCGGCGCCACCGCCGCTGACCTGATCCCCGCGTATCAGGCTGGCGTCGTGCGCCCCGGCTGCGGCGAGCGCTTCATTCATCCGCGCGTCGGCGCCCAGCGCCTGCTGCTCGACGAGGTCCTGGGCCGAGGCTTCTGCGTCATCGCCCGCGAGCCCCTCGCCGCCACCCCGGCCCTGACCGCCTTCGCCGAGTGGGCCGACTGGGCCGCCCTGGGCGGACGGGTCCATGTGCTGGGCCGCGACCTCGACGACGCCGACGGCGCCCTGGCCGCCTGGCTCGACGCCAGGGACGCCGCCGCCGTGCTGCTGCGCCCCGACCGCTACGTCTACGGCCTGGCCAAGGCCCCCGCCGACCTGCCCGCCCTGATCGACCAGCTTCGCGCCGATCTGTCCCTGACGCTCGCCGCCCGCGTGGAGACCCCATGTCCCGCCTGACCCTGGAGGCCGCCTCCCTCATCGTCGACGCCGCTCTCGCCCAAGCCCGTCGCGACGGCTACCAGCCGCTGGCTGTGGCCGTGCTCGACGCCGGCGCGCACCTGGTGGCGCTCAAGCGCGAGGACGACGCCAGCCTGATGCGGCCGCAGATCGCCGTGGCCAAGGCCACTGGCGCGCTCGGCATGGGCTATGGCAGCCGCGAGCTGGCCAAGCGCGCCAACGCCGCGCCGGTGTTCTACTCCGCCCTGTTCGCGATCAGCGGCGGGGCCATGGCCCCCTCGCCCGGAGGCGTGCTGATCCGCGACCCGCAAGGGCTGATCATCGGCGCCGTCGGCATCAGCGGCGACACCGGCGACGCCGACGAGGCCTGCGCCATCGCCGGGGTCATCGCCGCCGACCTCACCCCCGATCCGGGCGGCGCGCCCGCGCCCCAAGCTTAAGGAGCCGCCATGCGCCTTCGCAGCATCGAACTGAACCTGCCCGACACCGCCGCGGCCGCCGCGTTCCTGACCGACATCTGGGGCCTGGCCGACGCCGGCGCGGCGGGCGATACCCGCTATCTCCGCGGTTCGGGGACCTTCCCCTATCTCGTGGCCATGACCGAGACGCCGGGATCGTCGGTGCGCTGCACCACCTTCGTCGGCGAAGAGGCCGAGGTCGCCGAAATCGCCGACAAGGCCCGCGCGGCCGGCGCCCCTGTCGTCGAGACCACCTCTGACGATCTCGGCGGCGGCGCAGGGATCCTGGTCCAGCTGCCCGAGGGCGAGGTGTTCCGCTTCCTGCACGGCGCTGCCCTGGCCGAGCCGATCGAGGGCCGCGACCTGCCGGTCAAGCTGACCCACGTGGTCATGAACGCCGCAAACGCCGAGGCCACGGCCGATTTCGCCGAGGCGGCCCTGGGCTTCAAGGTCTCCGACCGCACCAAGGGCATGGTGTTCGTGCGCTGCAACGCCTCGCACCACTCCACCGCCTTCGCGCGCGCCGGTTTCACGTCGCTGAACCACATCGCCTTCGAGATGGCCGACCTGGATGCGGTGATGCGCGGCGTCGGCCGCCTACGTGACACCGGCGCGGTCCCCGCCTGGGGCCCCGGCCGCCACGGCCCAGGCGACAACGTGTTCGCCTATTTCATCGCCCCGTTCGGCGCGGTCGTTGAGTTCTCCACCGCCGTCGAGATCATCCCCGACGACTACAAGGTTGGCGCGCCCGAGGACTGGACCTGGCCGGAAGGCCGCATCGACCAGTGGGGCCTGTCGGGCAAGGACTTCGCCGCCCTCAACACCGCCGAGCGCACCTTCGGGCACGCGCCCCTGCCGACCGCGGCCGCCTAGACGCAACGCACTCCAAGAGTCGAGACCAACTCCATGAAACTGATCAGCTTCCTGCGGAACGGCGTTCCCTCCTACGGCGCCATCCAGGGCGACCGCGTCGCCGATTTCGGGGCGATCGCCGGCCCGGACGAGCACGACCTCGTCGCCGCCCTGCGCCTTGACGCCATCCAGGCCCTGGCCGCTGAGGCGCCGTTCGACGTGCCGGTCTCCGAGATCGAGCTGCTGCCGGTGGTCACGACCCCAGGCAAGATCTTCTGCGTCGGCCACAACTACGAGACCCACCGCCAGGAAACCGGCCGGGCCAAGGTCGGCCATCCGTCGATCTTCACCCGCTTCGCCGACACCCTGACCCCGCACGGCGGCCCGATCGTGCGCCCGCAAAGCTCGACCATGCTCGACTACGAGGGCGAACTGGCCGTCGTCATCGGCAAGGGCGGCCGCCACATCAGCGAGGCCGACGCCATGAGCCATGTGGCCGGCTTCGCCTGCGCCAACGACGCCTCGGTGCGCGACTGGCAGTGGCACACCCAGCAGTTCACGCCCGGAAAGAACTTCCCCGGCACCGGCGGCCTTGGCCCCTGGCTGGTCACGCCCGACGAGATTGACGACCTGAACGCCGTCACCGTCACCACTCGCCTCAATGGCCAACAGGTGCAGCACGCAAGCCTGGCCGACCTGATCTTCCCCCTGCCGACGATCATCGCCTATCTGTCGGAATTCACCCCGCTGTCGCCGGGCGACCTGATCCTGACCGGCACGCCGGGCGGCGTCGGCGCCAAGCGCGAACCGCCGCTCTGGATGAAGGCCGGCGACGTGGTCGAGGTCGAGATCACCGGCATAGGCCTGCTCACAAACTCGGTCATCGACGAGGAGTAGTCGTTTAGCCGCCGCCTCCGATCAGGCGGCAGCGCGCCAACAGCGGAAATTGGCTTGCTTCAAGGAACTGGACGTCGCACCGCTCAAAGCACAGACGAGGCCGGCCGCTGCCTGCTGATAGGTGATCCGGTCACGGGCAGTCTGAGAAATACGCCGCCGAAAGGTGTTGGTGCTGGAAGGGCGCCGGCTCGGATGTTCACTTGTAGCGACGGCAGGATCAAGGTGGGCGCTGGAAGCGTCGCGTCCCGAGCCTCGCGCAGGACCACGAACGCATCCTCGGCCTGGCCGTCCCGGAGGTGGATGTTGCGAGCCCGCTGCTCGGCCACCGTGGTCTCCCAACGATAGTCCGACCGGCCCTCGGGGAGGTAGTCGTGGCCGACGAACACCCGGGTTTCCGGGGGCAAGTCCAGGACCTTGCGGATCGAGCGGAACAGCGTGCGCGCGTCGCCACCGGGGAAGTCGGCGCGAGCGGTGCCGTAGTCGGGCATGAAGATCGTGTCGCCTACAAAGGCCGCGTCGCCGATCCGATAGGTCAGGCAGGCCGGCGTGTGTCCGGGGGTGTGCAGCGCGCCGATCGTCAGCTGGCCCAGCGGCAGCGCGTCGCCCTCTTTCATCAGCACGTCGAAGGCCGAACCGTCGGCGGCGGACTCGGACTCAAACACCGGGATGAAGGCCTTCTGCACCTCGACGATCCTGGCCCCGATGACGATCTTCGCGCCGGTCTCGCCGCGGATGTAGTCGGCGGCCGACAGATGGTCGGCGTGGGCGTGGGTCTCGAGCACATAAGTCAGGATCAGGCCGCGCGCCGCGACGGCGGCCAGCATGGCGTCGGCCGAGCGCGTAGAAAGCTTGCCGGCCTTGGGCTCGAAGTCGAGGACGGGGTCGATGATCGCCGCTGTGCCAGTGACCGGGTCGACGACCAGATAGCTGACGGTGAAGGTGGCGGTATCGAAAAACGCTTGAACGTCGGGCCGCATGGCCGGAGCCCCCCCCCCTTTAGCAAGATCTATATATTAGGCATTGCTAAATTAGATCAAGCTAATATATGACGTTCATGTTCGATCTCTCGCGTTTTGATGTCAGCCAGTTCGAGGCCAGCGCCGCGCAGGCCGCCAAGCTCCTGCGCGCCTTGGCTAACGAGCGACGGTTGATGATCCTGTGCCAACTCGCCGATGGCGAACGGTCAGTGGGGCAGATCCAGCCCCTGGTCGGCCTGTCGCAATCGGCTCTTTCGCAGCACTTGGCCGTGCTGCGCGTGGAGGGTGTCGTGGCCTCGCGCCGCCAAGCCCAGGTGGTCTGGTACCGGATCGCCGATCCCGCCGCCCTCAAGGTGGTCGGCACGCTCGCGGAGATCTTCTGCCCTCCAGCGGAGAACGCCGCCCATGACCAAGACCTTGAATCTCCTGAAGCCTGACGAAGCTGCCCGGCGCCTGGCGGAAGGCCGCGCCATCCTGATCGACATCCGTGAGCCCGATGAGTTCGCCAGGCGTCACGCGAAAGGCGCGCTGTCGCGTCCGCTGTCGAGCCTGGACGCCAAGAGGCTGAGCTTGCCGGACGCGCGCGAGGTGATCTTCACCTGCCGCTCGGGCATGCGCACCGGCGCCAACGGCGAGCGACTCATGGCCGCTTGCGGGCGTTCCGCGCACGTGCTGGAAGGCGGCCTCGACGCCTGGAACGGCGCTGGCCTGCCGATCGAGGTCGACCGCAAGGCCCCGCTGGAGATGATGCGCCAGGTCCAGATCGTCGCCGGATCGCTGGTGCTGATCGGCGTCATTCTGGGCCTGACGGTCTCGCCCTGGTTCCTGGGCGTGGCGGGCTTCGTTGGCGCGGGCCTGACCTCCGCGGGGATCACCGGCTTCTGCGGCATGGCGCGGCTCCTGGCGCTTGCGCGCTGGAACCGTCCGGTCTCGGTGTGAAATCATGGATGCGAGCCTTCTGGCCGCCGCCCTCAGCGGGGCGGTCGTCGCGCTGCTGCTGACGCTGTTCGGCGGCGGCGGTTCGGTGTTGGCCACCCCGTTGCTGCTCTATGTCGTCGGGGTCCGGGACGCGCACGTGGCGATCGGGACCTCGGCGGCGGCGGTGGCGGTCAACGCCGCCACGAGCCTCGCCGCCCACGCCCGGGCGGGTCGCGTGAAGTGGCCCTGCGCTCTGACCTTCGGCGCGCCGGGCCTGGTCGGTTCGCTGGTCGGCGCGCATTTGGCCAAGGCCGCGTCTGGAAGTCATCTGCTGGCCGGGTTTGCCCTGGCCATGGCGGCAGTCGGCCTTTCGATGTTCCGAGCGCCGCGCTCGTCGGGCGACCCGGACGTCCATATCGATCCCGACAAGGCCCTGAGGCTGGTTCCCGCCGGCGCGGCCACCGGCCTGGCGTCAGGCTTTTTCGGCATCGGCGGCGGCTTCCTGATCGCGCCCGGCCTGATGGCCGCGACTGGCATGGCCTTGGCAAACGCGGCCGCCTCGTCCTTGGTCTCGGTCAGCCTATTTGGCGCGGCGACAAGCCTGAGCTACGCCGCATCCGGGCTGGTGGATGGACGTCTGTTTCTGGCTCTGGTCGGGGGCGGCGCTGTCGGCGTCCTAGCGGGTGCGCGCCTGACCCCGCGCCTGACCTCAAGCGCCCTGCTGGCCCGCCAGCTGTTCGCGACCATGATCGTTGCCACGGCGGCCTACGTGCTCTGGCGGGCAATCGGTGCCTAAGGGGTTAACAGGTCGGCGTTCCGCATGCATCCCAAGGGCTGCTTTCCACCCTGCTCGGCTGACGCCGAGGTTCGATCACTGGCGGGGCAGCGCCAAAAGCGGCCGTTGGCGAGTCTCCAGAAACTCGACGCTCGCCCAGGCGCGGTCAGTCGTTGAGGAGCACGATCTTGCCGGTCACCGATCTGGCTTCGAGCGCGCGATGAGCCTCCGCCGCCGCCCGTAGCGGATAGGTCGCGCCGACCTCAGGGGTCACGACGCCATCCGCCACCAACTTCAGCACGGCGACCAGATCGTTTTGATAGGCGCTGGGCCGTCCATCGCGCCAGGGCTCGCTGGAGTAGGCGACCACGCCCTGCCCCTTGGCGAACAGGCCAAGGCTGGAGAACCGCGCGTTCAGGAGCAGGTCCGCCACCGCCAGCGGATTGACCTTGCCGCCTCGGCTGACATCGTAGGCGCCGTAGAACACGCCGACGCCGCCAGGACGCAGCGCCGGCATCGAGACCGTCTTGAAGTGCTTTCCGCCAAGGTGGTCGAACGCCGCGGCCACGCCGCCGCCGCTCAGGGCCATGGCCCGGGCGACGACGTCCTCCCGCGCGTAGTCGATCGGTTCGCCGCCGCGCTGGGCGACGGCGTCGGCCTTGCCGCGCGAGGCGGTACCGATGGCGCGCACGCCGGCGATGCGCGCCATGTCGAGCAGCAGACCGCCCACGCCGCCGCCAGCCCCGTGCACCAGGACCCATTCGCCTGGCGCGGGGTTGGCGATGCGATGGAGCATTTGCCAGGCCGTCACCCCGTTCAGGACCGCCGCCACCAGCCGGCCCGCATCCACCCCCTCTGGCGCGGGGACCAGCCATTGCGCCGCGACGTTGCGGCGGGTCGCGTAGGAGCCGAAGACGGTGATCCCGGCAACGCGCTGGCCGATGGCCAGGTCCTTGACCCCTGGTCCGATCGCCTCGACCCGGCCGACCAGGTCATAACCCGGCGTGATCGGCGGCTTGTGCCCCGCATAGACGCCCTGCCGCATCATGATGTCGGCATAGGCCACGCCGACCGCTTCGATCGCGACCCGGACCTCACCGGCGGCCGGTGGCGGCAGGCGGCGCTCGACCGCGGTAAGCACCATCGCCGATCCCTTGCGAGGGATGTGCATTTCGAGAGCCTGGTCGGTCATTTCGGCAGTCCTGGGGTTCGGGGGTCTCAGAGCGCGAGGCTATGCGGGCAGTCGCATCTGCTTGCGCAGGCTCTTGTCGAAGGCCTTGGCCGGTGCGAACCGGCGCAACAGCGCGATCTGCTTGGCCAGCTTGCCGGCCGGGTAGCGCAGGCGCGGCTGCGGATCGACCGCGGCCGCGCGAACCACCGCGGCCACCACCTCGGGCAACTCGGCGGTCGGCATGACCTCGTCCAAAAGCGCCCGCACGCCCGCCCGCGCCTGATCGTAGACGGCGATCTGGGCGTCCGCCTCTACGGCGTTCTGGTCGAAGGTGCTGCGGATGTAGCCCGGCTCGATCAGGGAGACGCGGACATTGAAGGCCCGAACCTCATGGTCGAGCGACTCCGAATAGCCCTCCAGGGCATGCTTGGTGGCCGCATAGTGGGCGGAATAGGGCGCGGGGATCAGTCCAAGAACCGAGCTGATGTTGAGAACTCGACCTTGGCGCCGGGCGCGCATTGAAGGCAGCACGGCGTTGGTCATCCGCATGACGCCGAACAGGTTGACGTCGAACAGGGCCTGGACCTGACCGATCGAGCTTTCCTCGGCCCCGCCCGTCAGGCCAAGACCCGCATTGTTGACCAGTACGTCGATCTGGCCTGCCTCGGCCAGCACTTCGGCGACCAGTTCGCGGACGGACGTCTCGTCGGTGACGTCGCACACCACCATACGAACCCCATTGGGCGCGGCGACGGTCGGTCGGCGGCTGGTCCCGTAGACCGTGTAACCGCTCGCGGCCAGAGCTTGGGCGCTGGCCTGGCCGATGCCGGCGGACGCTCCGGTCACCAGGGCGATCTTCTTGCGTTGAATGGTCATGGGCCTTCCCGTAGGCAGCAGGCGCAAGAGCGACGCTGCTCATTGCATTATGATCATAATGTGGAAGTATGATCATAATGCAATGAGAATCTCGGAGGCAGGACATGCGCTATGAAAAAGGTCATCGGGACGCGTCGCGCGAGCGCATCCTGCAGGCGGCTTCGGAACGCTTCCGGGCCGACGGCATCGCCGCCTCCGGCCTGGCGCGCGTCATGAAAGACGCTGGCCTGACGAACGGCGCCTTCTATCCACACTTCGAGTCCAAGGCCGAACTGGTGCGCGAAAGCCTGGTCGCCGCCCTCGACGCGCAGGCCGGCCAAATGCGACAGATCCTTGCCGCTGACGGTCTCGAAGGGCTGATTGCGGCCTATCTCTCCCCAAAGCACCGCGACAATCCGCAGGACGGCTGCGCCACCTCCGCGCTTGCCGCCGAGATCGCGCGCGAGCCTCTGGAAACCAGGTCCGCCTACACCGGGCGCGTCGCTGCGTTCGCCGAGCTGGTCGCTGCTTACCTTCCGCCGCACGCCTCGGACCGGGAAGCCGCCGCCACGGCGCTGCTGGCGACCTGCATCGGCACGCTGCAAATCGCGCGCGCCGTCGACAGCACGGAGGTGTCCGATCGCATTCTCGCGGCGGGCCGAGAAGCGGCGCTGACGCTTTTGCGAACTAGCGCATCGTCAGCGACCTAGGCGGCGTCTGACTACTTAGTCTTTGGCGAGTTCGCGCCAATTGCCGAATTAGCAGGGGGTCACGTCAGGCGGACAGTGGTGAAGTCGTCTTCTCATCCACGCCCAGTCGGGGTTGCCCCCGCAAAGCATGGCCTTGATCCGGACATGCGCGACGATGAAAGTGGCTTCGTCCACCACCAAGAGTGTCCAATGTCCGGCAACGATCAAACTCGTCGGGCCGCGATCAGCGGCGCAGCGCTTACAATGGCCTCAGCCAGTTCCCTGGCGGCTCTAGCCGCACCACGCGCCGTCGGCGGGACGGGACTGGAGACTGGAGCGATCCGGGCCATCGGCGTTGACACGGTGCGGACGAATTATATGGGCCGTCCGGCCTTACGCGCCACGGCATTGGAAAACGTTCCAGAGCTCGATCGGCTGGTGGAGCTCGACACGCCCGCCTTCGGCGACGGCGTCATCGAAGCCTGGATAAGCGGCGCCCCGAGCGCTACAGCCAGCGCCACGGCGCGAGGCTTCGTGGGCCTGGCTTTCCGGGTGCGCGACGAAGCTCAGCTGGAGGCCATCTATCTGCGTCCAACCAACGCCCGGTCCGACGACCAGTTACGCCGCAACCATGCCGTCCAGTACATCTCTCACCCAAACTATCCTTGGGAGCGGCTGCGCGCCGAAACCCCGTCCAGGTATGAGACCTACGTCGATCTCGAACCTGGGCGGTGGACGCACATGCGGATTGTGGTGGCGGGTTCCAAGGCTCGGCTGCATGTTGACGGCGCAGAGCAGCCGACCCTGATCGTTGGCGACCTCAAGCACGGCGCCGACGCCAAGGGCGCCGTAGCGCTCTGGATCGGCCCGGGCACGCTGGCCCATTTCAGCGGCGTGAGGATCACGTCCTAGGTGTCGTGAGATCCAAGCGCCGGATCGAGACGCGGCCCAGCCTCGAAGGCTTGTTCGCAAAGTTCACGCTGCTGGCCTCCGAGCGCTGGGAAAGCCCTACACAGCAGCGCCCGCCCCCCGCCTGAGCCACTCCTTCCCTGACGGTCAGGCCGTCCGCTTTTGCGGCGTGGTTGCGCCAACAGCCGACCTTCAGCCATCTTCGGAACTCCAACAGTTAGGCCCGAAACCGCGTATCGCCCCCGCCGTTGATCGAACTGTCGAGTTGGGAGCGGACGTCCTCTGCGTCCTAGAGGCCAAGATCAGCGATGGCGTCGGACAGCTCCTGAGAGCGGAAAGGCTTGGTCAGACGCGGTAGATCCGGCGCGATGCCATGCTCCTCCGCATAGCCGGAAATGATCAGGGCCGGCATGGAGGGGCGAGAGAATCTGACGGCGCGCACGAGCTGGGCGCCGTCCATGCCGGGCATCAAGTGGTCTGTCACCAGCAAGGCGAGGTCGTCGCGTTCCCTCATCAGCATCAGAGCGCGCTCGGCTGATCCAACTTCAATGACCTCGAACCCCAAGTCCTCCAGCATCCGGGCGGTGCTCTCGCGTACGATCTCCTCGTCATCGACCAGGAGGACAACGCCGTGCCGATCGCTTGCCGCTCGAGGCTCACCCTGCCCTTCGATAGGCGCCGCGCTCAGCTTTTGGCTAACCGGCAACCAGAGCGTCACCCGGGTGCCGACACCCATCCGGCTCGCAATATCGAGCGCACCGCCGAGCTGCAGGGCCAGGCCATGAACCATCGACAACCCAAGCCCCGTGCCCTTGCCGATGCCCTTGGTTGAGAAGAAAGGCTCGATCGCCCGCTCCATGGTCGCCGCATCCATGCCAGCGCCGGTGTCAGCCACCGTGATCTTGATATAGCGCCCGTCCGTGAGGCCCTGAGGCTTGGCTTCATCCAAGGCCGACATACCCACCGAGATGCTCAATTCGCCGCCGTCAGCCATGGCGTCGCGTGCGTTAACGCTGAGATTGAGGATGGCCATCTCGAGCTGGTTGAGATCGCCGTGGGCCATGGGCAAGTCTGGCGCGATGTCGGTCACCACCCGCACCTGTGGCCCGGTCGTGCTCGACACCAGGTCGGCCATGCCCGCCACGAGGCTCGCCGTGTCGACAGCGGTCGGCTGCAGGGGCTGTCGTCGGGCGAAGGCGAGCAAACGCTGAACGAGGGTCTTGGCCCGCTCGGCCGATTGCAGGGCGCCGTCGATCAGGCGCTGCTCGCGCTCGGTGTTCAGCGCCTTTCGGCTCAACATGTCGAGTGAGCCGATGATCGGGGTCAGAAGATTGTTGAAGTCGTGGGCCACGCCACCGGTCAGTTGGCCAAGCTGCTCGACCTTCTGGGACTGGCGCAATTGCTCCTCGGCGTCGGCCAGGCGGCGCTGTTCGGCGACCCTGGAGGTGACGTCGTAGACGAACTGGTAGGCGCCGGCGATCTGGCCCGAGGCGTCGCGGTAGTTGCGGAACGTCATCTCGAACCACCGGCGCTCATACCCCGCGCTCCCGAATTCGCGGATGTCGGTGTATTCCTCACCGGCGAGCGCCCGATCCCAAGAGGCCCTGACATCGGCGACGTCTCCTCGTCGCTCGCCAAGCAGCGTGATCATGTTGTCGCCAACCTGCGGCCGGGCGCCGTAGACCCGCTCGAAGGCGTCCATCCCGGCTCGATTGATCGCCAGCACCTGGTAGTCCCGGTCCATGACAATGATGATGGCGTCGGTGTTCTCCACGAGGTCGACAAGCAGACGCCGCTCGGCGATCCCCTCGGCGATCCGGCGCTCCAGGTGCTGGTTCAGCTCCCGCAAAGCTTGATCATTGGCTTTGCGCGCGGTGATATCAATCGCCGTGCCGATAACCCGCAGGCAGCGGTCGCCTTCGAAGAGGCCTCGGCCCTTGGCCGCGACCCAGCGCAGGATCCCGTCTTCCAGACCTATGGTGCGGTATTCGACATCGTAGACGTCACGCACGGCGGGATCGGCCGCCGCGGCGAAGGCCCGCGCCGTCGCTTCGAGGTCATCGGGATGAAGACCGGCGTAGAAGTCGGCCAGGGTGACGGTACGGTCCGTCAGCAGGCCGAACATCGCCCTCAAGCGCGGCGGCCAGTAGAGGGTGTCGTTGACGACGTCGACGTCCCAAAGACCGATCTCGGCGGCGTCAGTCGCTAGCCGCAGCTGTTCTTCGCGCCGGCGCAGGGCCGCCTCGGCGCCGGCGCGTTCGATGTGGGCCCATGAGCGCTCGGTCACCGCGCGAATGATGGCCAGTTCGTCGTCGGTCCAGGCGTGAGGGACCTTGTCGTGAATGGCCATCAGGGCCACCAGGCGCCCGGCCTTGATCAGCGGCATGCAGATCGTCGCGGCGACACCGATGTCCTGGAACGTCTGGGCTTCGTGCGGCGCAAGTTCGGCGAGGTTATCGTTGACGATCAGCGGACGCCCCGCCCCAAGCTCCCGAACGGCCAAGACCCCGAAGTCGGCTAGACGGTAGTGGCCGACGATCGAGGGCGAGCCAGGTTCGTGCCAGTCGCCGCGGATCGTGAGGCCGTCCTCGTCCGCGTCCATATCGGCATAGGCGCAGTTGGAGACGCCCAGATGCTCGCCGACCATGCGCGTCGTAACCTGAAGGATTTCGTCGGCGGTGCTGTAGGCGCTGAGCGCCAGCCCGAGATGGTCGAGAAACTGGAAGACCCCCGCGCTGGTGGCCAGTTTCCGCTCCGCCACGACGCGCGTGGTGATGTCGAAGACCATAGCCAGAATGCCGACCGGGCGGCCCGCGTCGTCGCGAATAGGTGTGTACTCAAGGTCCATCCAGACCTGCTCGGCGCGACCAAGCCGCCAGAGCTCGAGGGGCTGGGCGGCGTAGTGGAGCGCCTCGCCCGCCAGGCCCTTTTCGAGGACGTTGCGGTTGAACCCCTCGGCTTCGGGCCAGATCTCCAGGAGCTTGCCGCCTAGGGACGCCGGGTGCCTGGGACCGCAAACCTCGGCATAGCCGTCATTGTAGATCAGGCGCCCCTCGGCTCCCCAAAGCACCACCATTGGCACGCGCGAGGACAGTACGGTCTGCACGGCGAAGAAAAGCTCCGCCGGCCAGGCTGCGATCGGCCCCAGGTCGGTCGCGCTCCATTCATGGGCGCGGATCAAATCGCCGACCGCGCCGCCCCCCTGCAACTGGCGAGGAACCGCAGGCCTCGGGACTTGAGCATCGGCTTTGAAATCGTCCACGGCCCACTCTCTTTGAGCCGTAGCGATAGCCGAACAGTTCGGGCTCGAAAAGTCGATCGACGAGATCAAATCGATCGCGAGTCTCCCCCTCGTGGCGGCCCGTCTGGCCGGGGTCGACCTCGAAGGCTCGGCAGAAGCTGGCGCTGGCGGCGATGACGATCAGATCGTCACCTAGAAGCAGGGTCGGTTCGGACGCGCTGGCGATGATCGCCATCGCCAGGCCATGGCCGGCGTCGACGTGCAGAATGGGGTGGGCAGCCATGGCTGTCCTTCGCCGACCAGAGGCTCGCGAAGCGAAAGCCATACCTGGCTTGGAATATCTTGGAGACCGCTCGTGAACTCGATGCGGATGAGGCCAGCACCACATCACGTCCAGCTTGGAAGGGCGGGCCTCTTATTCGGCCCTACGAGAATTCATGCGTCGACTATCGGCGTCGGCGCCATCATGGCGATGACCAGATCAAGAAGCGCCGAAGGCCGGTAGGGCTTGGGAAGATATCGACCGTTCGCCGGCAGATCGACGGGCTTTGGGACAGCCGCCCCCGAGGTGGCGATGATCGGCAGTTTGGGCCAACGCAGAGCCGCCAGACGCGCAAGCCCCAGGCCGTTGATTTCGCCGGGCATGTCCACGTCGGTGAACATCAAGGCGATGTCGGGTCGGGCGTCCAGCAGCACGAGCGCCTCGCGGGCGTCAACGGCTTCCAAGGCGTCGTAGCCGGCGTCTTCCAGGATGTCGCAGGCCAGCATGCGGACCAGCACCTCATCCTCGACGACCAGCACGACTTGCGGCGCCGCGCGGGCTCCGTCCGCGGTCTCGCCGCCCTCACTGCCCATCGAAATGCCCCTGGCGCGACCTGCGCGCCGAAAGGCGCAAGCAACGTCGACTACCCGACGTAACCCGAGGCGAGCGTTTTAGTTGCGTCGCCGTTGGATAATCATTCCCAGGCCCGGGCTTCGGCGCCATGGCCAAAAGCCATCCCGTGCACCTTTGGAGACACGGCCCCTTTGTCTCGCGAACAGATCGCAACCCACACCAAACCCTGGCGTTGTCCTGCCCCGGGGAAAGCGCTGATCGGGTTGGAGGTTTGTTTTGAGCGACGCGACCTTGTCCTTGGAGGACCAAGGCCCGATCGATCGGCGGGATCTGGTGTTCGTCGCCGTGGATCGTACGCGCACGCCGATGGTCATCTGCGATCCGCGGCAGATCGACAACCCGATCATCCTGGCCAACCAGGCCTTCTTGGATCTGACAGGCTATGCGCTCGCCGAGGTGATCGGCCGCAACTGCCGTCTGCTGCAAGGCCCCCAGACGGCCCGCGCGGCGATCGACGCCATTGGCCAAGCCGTGCGGGAGGCGCGCGACGTCGAGGTGGAGATCCTCAACTACCGCAAGGACGGTTCGACCTTCTGGAACCGGGTCAGCCTCAGCCCCGTGCACGACGAGGCTGGCAGGCTGATCTACTTCTTCGGCTCGCAGGTCAACGTCACCCAACATCGCTTTGCGCAGGCCAGCGAGGCCGAGGAAAACCGCATCCTGCTGCGTGAGATCGACCATCGGGCGATGAACGCCCTGGCGATCGTCGAGGGCATCGTGCGGCTCAGCCGCGCCCAAGACATCCAGCAATACGCCGCGGCGGTGCAGCAACGGGTGCAGGCCTTGGCCAGGGCCCATGCCTTTCTCTCCGAGAGACGTTGGCAGGCCGCCCCGCTGGAAGACGTCCTGCGGCTGCAAATCGAGCCCTATGGCCTGGGCCGTGCGACTCTGGACGGGCCCAACATTCAGGTCAGGGCGACGCTGATCCAGCCTCTGGCTCTGGTATTCCATGAGATGATCGCCAACGCCGCGATCCATGGCTGCCTGTCGACGCCGGCCGGCGGCTTGGCCGTGCGTTGGGCCCCGCACAATGATGCCAGCGGCTTTCACTTGGTCTGGGAAGAGACTGGCGGGCCGCCGCCGCGGCAGCAACGCACGTCGGGCTTCGGTTCGGCCATGGTCGCCGCGATCATCGAGCGCCAATTGCGCGGCCAGGCGCGTCTGGACTGGCCGCCCACAGGCCTGCGGGCGGAATTCACCGTGCCGGACGCAGCCGGCGAGCCCGCGCCGTTTCGGGTCGCCGCCGGCGGTTGATCGCACATCGGACACGTCAATTCGGATCCAGGGCGCTACTCTTGGATGGCGCGCAGGCGCGCAGTCGTCGTCCAGGCCCACAACCAAGCCTCCACGACTCGTCCGGTTCTGGACATTGCCTTGGCCGGCGCAGCCTTAAGGTTCTGCACGCATTAGCATTGAGCGGCTGCGATGTCCGTGCGCTGGCGGCGGCCGCATTAACCCCCAGCGACCAGGAACAACGCCATGCTCACCGACAGCCTCAGCTGCTCTGGAGGGGAAGCAGGTAAGATCTCCGCCGAGCAAAGACGACGCATAAACGCTATTCTAGACGACAACCAAGTCATGACGCTGGCCACGAACCGTCCCGACGGTTGGCCTCAGGCCACGCCGGTAAACTACCTCCATAATAGCGGCCTGTTGTATTTCGTCGTCGCCCGCAACAGCCAAAAGCTGGCGAATATCCAGCAGGACGGCCGGGTGTCGATCACGGTTGGCGGCGCGAGGAAATCTCAAACCTCGGGACTCTCGATAGCGGCCATGGTCACGGAAGTGACCGAGGGTGAGCAGATCGCGCAGCTGAACACCTTGTTGTGGAACACTCCCGCCGGGAAGGCGTATTCACCTCACCCGGGCGCCAACAGCATAGCGGTGCTGAAGGCGACGCCACGGATCATCTCGCTTATCGACTACGCATTGCCGCCAGGCCAAGCCCAGACGATCTTGATCGAGGAGCCCGGGCCCAGAGGCGCGATATCGGGCTGGTGAGCTTCTGGCCAGCGACCTCCGCTTGCCGCGCATGCCCACCCTTGCGGGCAAACTTGCGCCATCTTCGGCCAGCGTCGTGACGCTGACCGAAGTGTAAGGATCGCTTGCAGCCTAGCTAAGCGCCACGCCTGGTCGCCTGCCCGACCGCTCCCGAAACTCCAAGGACTGGCCAGGCCGCGCCAAGCAAGGGCTGCGCGCCATGATGCCTGCCTACGGCTCCTTCCTGGGCCAGCAGAGGGACCTTTCCACGGCTTCGAACTGGCCCCCAAGAAGTACATGATCAGCGAGCGCACGGGGTGGGGGCAGCAGCGCTTTTGCCGCCACCACCCTGGACAGCTACCTGCGCAACAACAGGATCGAAGACCTCTATGTGATGGGCTTCGCGCTCAGGCAGTGCGTCGATTCGACCGTGCGCAATGCTCCCGACCGCGGCTAGGCGCCCATGGCGCTGATCGGCTCGTCCAGCGCCTTGCGGACGGCGACGGCCAGGTCACTGACCTTGAAGGGCTTGCGCAGGACGGCTTCGGAATCCACCAGTTCTCGAATGGCGCTCGCATCGGCGTAGCCGGTGATCAGCAGCATGCCAAGGTCGGGAATGACTTGCCGCGCCTGTCTGGCGACCTGGGCGCCGTCTATGCCCGGCATGGCGAAGTCGACCACCATCAGGTCCGGCCGATCCTCGACCAGGCGCGCAAGTCCCTCCTGGCCGCTCGCCGCTTCGGTGACGCGGTAGCCCAGCGATCTCAGGCACTGGACCAGGAACCGGCGCACGCTGGGGTCGTCGTCGATCACCAGGACGCGCTCGCCCGCGCTGAGAGGGGCCTCGTTTGGCGGGATGTCGCTGGGCCGGACGCGATCGTCCGCCTCGGTGATCGGCAGCCAGATCTCGATCTTTGACCCGACGCCGACGGTGCTGTCGATCCGCACTGCGCCGCCTGACTGGGTGGCGATGCCGTATACCTGGCTTAGACCCAGCCCTGTTCCCTTACCCACGCTCTTGGTCGTGAAGAAGGGGTCGAACACCTTCTGGAGTAGATCCTCGGGGATGCCATGGCCCGTGTCGCTGACGGCGATCACGACGTGGTCGCTGGGCTGCAGCCCCTCGTGCCACTCATCGGAAATCCGGCTGGAGATGCTCACCGTGCCGCCGTCGCCCATGGCGTCGCGGGCGTTGATGGCCAGGTTCAGCACCGCCAGTTCCAGCTGGTTGGCGTCGGCCTTGGCCCGCGCCGTTCCAGCGCCCAGCGCCATGCGGACCTCGACTGTGTGGCCCAGGGTCCGGGTCAGCAGATCGTCCATGCCGGTGATCAGCGCATCGACTTCCACCGGCTGCAGGTCCAGTTGCTGGCTGCGCGAGAAGGCCAGCAATTGCGCGGTCAGCTTGGTGGCGCGCTCGACGCCTTCGCGGGCGTTGGCGGCCATGCGCTTGACCCGCTCGTCGTCGCTGCGCCGCTCGATCATGTCGATATTGCCGACGATGGCGGTCAGCAGGTTGTTGAAGTCGTGGGCTATCCCGCCGGTCAGCTGGCCGATGGCGTCCATCTTCTGGGCCTGGACCAGGGCGGCCTGGGCCTGCTCGCGCTCGCTGATCTCGGCCAGCAGGCGCTCGTTGGCGCGCTGAAGCTCGCCAACGCTGTCGGCGATGCGCTGCTCGAGGGTCTCGTTGAGCAGCCGCAGCTGCGCCTCGGCGGTCTTGCGAGCGGTGATGTCGAGGCTGATCCCCGACATTCGCCGCGGCTTGCCGGGTTGAATTCGGTTGAGCCGTCCCCGCACCTGCACCCAGTGCAGCGCGCCGTCCGGCCAGAAAATCCGGTACTCGACGTCGTAGTCTTCGGCGCGGGCGATCGAGGCGTTCAGCGCGCCCGCGCGCAGGGCCATGTCCTCGGGGTGAACGGCCGCCTCGATGCTGGCCAGCGTCAGAGGCTGGTCGGGTGAGTGGCCAAAATGCGCGCGCGCCACCGTCGAGGTGGTCAGGGCCCCGCTGTCGAGATCCAGATCCCACGCCCCTAGCTTGCCGGCCTCCAGGGCGAAACGCAGCTGCTCCTCGGCCTTGGTCTGGGCGAGCAGGTGATCGCGCGCGCCATACTGGCGATGCCGGGCGCGGATCGCCGAATGCGCGGCGCTGATGAGCGTCTCGGCGTTGATCGGTCGCTCCAGCAGCACGACGTTGCCGATCGCCCGCAGGCGTTCGGCGTCGGCCTGGGTGCGCTTGCCGGGCTGCTTGGTGACCAGCACGATGAACGGGAAGTCCGACCAGGTCGGTTGCTGGGCCAGCCAGTCGGTCAGGGCGTCGGTGGCGCCCTGGGCCAGGGCCTCTTCGGTGAGGATCGCCGCGCCGGCCTCGTCGCCCAGCGCCTGGGTCAGCCCGCCGAGGTCGCCGCAGATCTGCGAGGCGTGACCGACCTGGGCCAGGGTCTCGGCGATGACCGTCGCGTCGCGCCCCCGCGGCGCAAGGATGAGGATCGGCTTAGGCATTCGTCGGCCGATTGTTCTCCTCGCCCAGCATGTCGATCTTGCCCTGGTAGGACGGCAAGCCGGACATCACGCCCTGGAAGTCGGTCAGCGCCTGGCCCACCTCGATGCCGTGCTCGGTCAGGCGGATCTCGCGGATGGTCTTCTCATGCGCGGCGGTGCGGCTCTTGACCGCCGAGATCGCCGTCAGCACCGAACCGGCGGCCTCGAAGAAGCGAAACAGCAGGATGCCGTCGCTGAGATAGCTAAGGTCGATGTCGCTGCGGACCTCGCCGATGAATCCGTGCTGGCCAAGGATCAGCAGGGTGACCACGCCCTGCTGGTTGAGATAGGTCAGCAGCTCATGCATCTGCAGCAGCAGGAACTTCTGCCCAGGCATGGCCTGGAGGTAGGCGTTGAGGCTGTCGATCACGACCGTCTGTACGCCCAGACGCTCGACCGCGTCGCGGACGTGGAAGGCGAATTCGCCCGGCGACAGCTCGGCCGGGTCGATCGCGCGCACGAGCAGGCGGCCGCTATCGATATGGGGTTGCAGATCCATGCCCAACGCCTTGGAGCGCGTCAGCAGGGTCGTGAGGCCTTCGTCGAACAGATAGTAGGCCACCCTCTCGCCGCGCTCCAAGGCGGTTAGGGAGCAGCGGACCGATGTTGTTGTCTTGCCCACGCCCGACGGACCGCTGATCAGTGTATTGGTGCCGCGCGTAAGCCCGCCGCCCAGCAGCGCGTCGATGCCCAGCGCGCCGGTCGAGACCATTTCCTGGGTGAAGGTCGCGCGATGGTCGGCCGCCACCAGGCGCTCGAAGACCCGGATGCCGCCTGTGTCGAGCGAAAAGTCGTGGAAGCCGCCGCGGAACTTGATGCCCCGCATCTTGACCACTTCGAGCTGGCGGCGCTGGGCGCCATATTCGTGGGTCATCCGCCGCAGACTGATCACGCCGTGGGCGATGCTGTGCAGCTGCAGGTCGCCGTCCTCGGCGGTCTGGTCGTCGAGCAACAGCACCGTGCAACGGCGCGTGGCGAAGAAATGCTTCAGCGCCAGGATCTGGCGGCGGTGGCGCAGCGGGTTCTGGGCAAGCAGCCGCATCTCCGACAGGCTGTCGAAGACGACGCGGAGCGGCTTGGTCTCCTCGACCTGCTTCATCACCCCGCGCGTCGTTTCGCCCAGTTCAACATCGGAGGGGTGCAGAACCGACTGCTCGCTGTCGGGATCCAGGCCCTCTTCGCTGACCAGTTCGAACAGGTCGATGCCGTCCAAAGACCAGCCGTGGCTGGCGGCGGCGGCCCTGAGCTCGGGCTCGGTTTCCGAGAGGGTGATGTAGAGCCCGCTCTCGCCCAACTCCCGCCCCTTGAGCAGGAACTGCAGCGCCAGGGTGGTCTTGCCCGAGCCGGGCGTGCCCTCGACCAGATAGATGCGATCGCGCGTCAGGCCGCCGCCCAGGATGTCGTCAAGCCCCGGCACTCCGGTGCTGACACGGCTCTCGACCCTGGCTTCAGACATGCTCGCTCCGCAAACGACGCGCCTGCCCCCTTATGCGGCGCACAGCCGGAGTAACGCTGAAGACAAGGCTAAGTTCAGTTCCCATGCGGCGAACCGGGGCGCAGTCTGGCGGCGCATCGGATAGCCGACACACGCACGGGAGAGGAACCACAGGTCCTTGGCCCAGGCTCTGCCAACAACATTGGGGGGCGCCGGGAGCCGCACGATGCCCAGGGCTAACGAGACCTTCAGCGCCAGTCGCTGACGTTGGCGCATCTGCCGCAACTGGTCCTTCCGCGCATATCTGACAGCGCGACGGTTCGCGAGGAAGAAACGCGGCGCGAAAGCTTGAAAGGCCGTGCATCAGACCTATCAAACTGTGGACATCGATCCAGCGAAAACCAACCGGAAACCATCCTGCGCGACAACCCGGCCCTTGGATTAAGCCGTGAGGTTTGGTCATGGATTTTCAGGAACACGCACACCACCACCACCACATTCGCGAAGCGCTCGCCGCGGCCCTCAATGAGCGCCGCCCCGTCGATCCCGCCGCCTTGCGATCGGATCGACATTGCCCCCTCGGTTGCTGGATCCACGGCGATGGCGCCCGGCGTTGGGCCGGCAACCATGCCTTCCTAGGCTTGCTGGAAAGCCATCGCGCCTTCCACCAGCAGGCGGGTTTGGTTGCCGACCAGATCAATCGCGGGCAGTGGACCGAGGCTCGAAGATCGCTTCGGCAGGGATCGCCTTTCGTTCTGGCGGTTGCGGACTTAGCCGCCGCCTTGAGGCGAATGCGGGCGACGGCTGGATCGGTTGCGGCCTAGCTAAGCGCGCCGCGCCAAGGCCGCCCCGGTTTGCGCCCCGTGAGGTGGAAACAAGAAGCGGCCGGCGCGCGCGCCATCACGCAGTCGGATCTCCAAGATCACAGGCTCGCCGGCGTCCGCCAGGCGATGGGCCAAGTCACGCGCGGCCTGCTCGGCGCGGGCGCCGGCGGCAAACTGGAGGGGACCGCCGCTAAAGTCGCCGCGAACGATCCAGCCGTCGCTCGACGGCTCGACAAAGATGAAACAAGGCATGGTCATAGCGCAAAACAGTGAGCGGAGCGAAGTGGCGGCCGGCCCTCCGCTGGCCGGCCGCCCGCCCCAACTCAAGAGAACATGTCGCGGTCCAGGCGGCGCAGCGCGGACAGGACCTCGCTGAGCGGCACAGGCGCGGGCGTTCCCAAGAGCCATCTCTGACTGGGCCGGTGCTCGACCGCGCTGGCGTCCGACGCCCAGGCCGCCAGGATTTCGCGCTTTTCGGCGAGATCGAGATCCTGATCCTTCAGCACCTCCAAGGGGTGGAGGAAGCCGAACGCCGGCCGAACCGGCCATGGCCGAGCCCGGTCGTTTGCATGGGTGTGCGTGCGCATGGCCAGCTCCTTACGCGGCCTTGCGCGTTTTAGCCGGCTTGAGCTCCAGCGCCTGTTGGCCCGCGCCGACCCCGATCGCGATCTGCTTGGGTTTCAAGGCCTCAGGCACCTCGCGGACCAGATCGATCGACAAGACGCCATGGGCGTGGAAGGCGTCCTTGACCACGACATAGTCGGCCAGCTCGAACCGGCGCTCGAAAGCGCGGTGGGCCAGGCCCTGGTGCAGGAAGGTTCGCGCGCCCTGGTCTTGGTTCGCCGCCCTTCGCCCCTTAATCACCAAGAGATTGGGCTCGGCCACGACCTCGAGATCCTTGGGCGCGAAGCCCGCGACCGCCAACGAAATGCGGTAGGCGGTCTCGCCGGTCTTCTCGATGTCGTACGGAGGATAGCTGGCGCTCCCTTCGGTGCGAAGCGCTGTCTCGACGAGATCGACCATGCGATCCACACCGATCATGGAGCTGTAGAGAGGGTTGAAATCAAAAACGGTGCTCATTTCCATCTCCTCGAAAGCAAGTTGGACATGAGGGGCGCCGAGCCAATCGCCATGCGCCCCAGGGCCAGGCCCCGTCGGCGCCCGGCAAGCAGGCGATGAATTAGGCCGCGGCCGAAAAGCGTCAAGATGCTCGCATCAGAAATTTTTCGATCCTTGAACCGAAGCGTTGCACGGCCTGAACCCGAGGCTGAACCTCGCCGCTGTGCATCACTGTTGGAGATTAGGTCAACGATCATCCTGAGCGGTGATCTCGGCGACCAAACACGACCCGTGTGAGACCTTGCGCCTGGTCGCCTCAGTCCCCAAACGCGAAAGCCTGGGGAGGCCGCGCGCTCAGCACGGCTTCCCATCTTGAAATGGTCGCCGGAGAAATGCGCCTAGTGGCGGCCTTCGGCGAATTCCTCGACCATCTTGGCGCAAAAGGCCGGTAGGTCGTCGGGCTTGCGCGAGGTGACCAGGCCGTTGTCGACCACCACGTCCTGGTCCACCCAATTGGCGCCGGCGTTCGTCAGGTCGGCTTCCAGCGACGGCCACGAGGTCATCTCCTTACCCTTGACGGCGCCGGCGTTGATCAGCGTCCAGGGCCCGTGGCAGATCGCGGCGATCGGCTTCTTCGTCGTCACAAAATGCTTGATGAAGTCGATGGCCTTGGGCTCCAGCCGCAGGGCGTCGGGGTTCATCACCCCGCCCGGCAGGACGATGGAGTCGTAGTCTTCAGGCTTGGCGGCCGAGAGTTCGCGATCGACAAGCACCGTGCGGCCCTTGTCATGGTGTTCCCAGCCTTGGATCTGCCCGCCCTTGGGCGAGACGACCTCGACCTGCGCGCCGGCGGCCTTCAGGGCCTCGACCGGCTTTTCAAGCTCCGACTGCTCGAAGCCGTCGGTGGCGAGCACGGCGACCTTTCGGCCGGCCAGGGTTTGATCGGGCATGGGAGGACTCCTCGGCAAGCGGCAGGGATCAAGTCTTGGCGGAAACCCGGTCTGGCGAGCGGCGGTTCCAATCAGCGCCGACAGCGGAAAAGCCAGAAGCCGTTTCCGAGATTTCGGCGCCGTTCGAGGTGCTAACCCCCCTAGTTATGGGCGTGATGCTCGGCGTTGCGCTTGCGCGTCGCGGCCGCCTTCTTGGCCGAGGCCGAGCGGTCGGCGGCGCTGCGATGGGCCGACGCTTTGCCTCCCGCCTTGCCGCCCTTATGCGCCGCCGGATGACCCGTGGACTTTCCGCGTCCGGAGCCGCCCTGCTTCTTGCCGCCGCCGTCGTCCTTGTTGACCGTGGCCCAGGCCCGTCGCTCGGCTTCCTTCTCTGAAACGCCCTTAGCCTCATAGCCTTGCGCAATGTGGTCGGCCTTGCGTTCCTGCTTGCCGGTGTATTTCGATTTGTCACCTTGAGGCATCTGACGTCTCCGTTGAGATGGGTGGTGCAACGCCCACAAAATTCCCGCCGCCCCACCCCGTTCCCACAGTAAAGTCAGTCGCTTAGCTCGAGTTTGGATGTCGCATTTCCGACAGAGGAACAGGCAGAGGATATCCATCGTTTGCCTCTCGCCACGTCCATCGCGCGGCCAACATCAAGATGGAAAGCAGATGACCATGAGCCAGAACCGCGACAACCAAGGCCTGCAGCAACAGCCCAACGACGCCCAGCGCCAGCAGGCCGGGCAGCAGAACCAGCAGGGCGAGACGCGCCAGCCCCAGCAGCAAGACCAGAACCCTCAGCAGGCTCAGCCGGGCCAGCAAAACCAGCAGGCCGATCGTGAACGCCGCCCCAATGAAGGCGTCGAAGGCACGGACCAGGACGGTCTGAGCAACGGCGGCGTCACTGGCGGTAACGGCGACATCCGTCCGGACCCCGACGGCCGCGCTGAACGTTGAGCCTTCGGAGGGCCGCTCTCGAGCGGCCCTCTTTCCGTCCACCATCTTGATCGCGCGCCCGTACGTGGTGAGCCTTCGCCATCGACGCGGCGAAATCGGAGGCGACGATGACCTGCGTTTTCGAGGTCTCCCCGTTTGAGGGGGCTGGTCGGTCAAGCTCTGCGACACCGGTGAAGTTCTGTTTTTCGAAACGGGCGGACAGGCCGAGCGGGAAGCCAGGCGGCTGGCCGCGAAGCATCCCGGCGGCGCGTGCGTGCGGGTTTTGGATCTGAGGCGCCAATTGGCGGGTGAGTGGATGCCGCAAGGCGACCCGATCTTGCCAGTCGGGTCGTACGCCCAGGCCTAACCCCACGCCTTTGCCGAGGCGCGGGCCCTGGAACGGAGACAAATCATGTCCGATCAGAACGCCGAAGGCGGAAAGGCTAACCAGGCGGAGGCCCCGGGCGAATTCACGGCCCTGGGCGGGAGGAAAGCGGTCGAGCGAACGGGGAAGCTGTCACAAGCCAAGGCGAGGCCCGATGGCGGCGCATCCGCGGACGTTGGCGACACCTTCAAGTCCGGTCCTAAACGGAGGTGAGCGGATGAAGAGCCATTGGCAAAAAGATAAGGGGATTAGTTATGTCCAAGGTCGCTGACCATAAATGGTCGGCCAAGGTCACCAAGACGAGTGATGCGCTCGGGCCTGAAGGCCCACCTCTTCGAGCAGGACGATCCCAGGATCGCCGCCTCCCTCAAGCGTTCGGCCGAGCATAGCCACCAGCGCAAGGGCACGCCGTTTCCGTCGGCGATGTCGATGCTCACCTTCTGCATAAACCGCGCAGGCGACAACCTGTCGGCCGAGCGCAAACAGGTGCTCAACGCCGCCAAGGATGAACTGCGCCAGCAGTTTGGTCGCAAGCCGGCTTAGCGACACGTGCGGCGTCTCCCCGGAAGCCGACATTGGCTTGGCTCCAGAAACTGTACGATCGGCGCGCCATGCGCAGGCGCGAGATCGGCCCGTTGTGGACATCGGCACTATCCTCCTGTCAGCGCCTAATGGAATGGCAATGCCCCCTTGTCGGGTCAGCGACATCGATGGAATGCTCTAAAGCTGGATGATCCCACGGCGGTGGCCGACGGTGACCGCCTGGGTGCGGTCGGTGACCTCAAGCTTGTTGAAGATGCTGCGCATGTGGCCCTTCACCGTGTCCTCGGACAAGGCCAGGCCGCGGGCGATCTCCTTGTTGGCCTGGCCGGTGGAGACACGACGCAACACGTCGATCTCGCGCTCGCTCAAGGGTTCGGCCGTGGCGTTGATGGCGATGTCGTGCGCCACCTGCGGGTGCAGTTGGCGCTTGCCGGAATGGACGGCCCGGATCGTGTCGATGAGCTCGCGGCGCAGGCTGCTCTTGAGCAGATAGCCGCTAGCGCCGGCCTTGAGGGCGCGCAGAGCCCGCACGTCGCCCGCATAGGTGGTCAGGACGATGATCCGGGCGCGGGGCGCCTGGGCGCGTATGGCGGCGATGGCCTCGACTCCGTCGATGTCCGGCATCTGCAGGTCCATCAGCACGATGTCGGGACCGGTTTGGGCGAACAGGGCCACGGCCTCGGCGCCGTCCTTGGCCTCGCCGACGACAACCATGTCGCCCTCGGCCTCGAGTACCGCCGCAACGCCTTCGCGCAGCAGAGGGTGGTCGTCCACGATCAGCACCGAGATCCTTCCCCCAAGCATGCTCACGCAGTCACCTCCGAACGCGGCGCACGCCGCCAGATCTTGCGCCACGGCGCCGATCGCCGCTTCGCATAGGCCAAGCCTCCCGGGATGATCAGCTCGATCTCCGTGCCCTGGTCGGTCCGGCTTCGGATGGTCAATGCCCCACCGATCTTCCTGGCCCGCTCCTGCATGCCCCATAGGCCGAAATGCCCCTCGCGGCCGCCCGCGTCCAGCACCGCCTGCTCTATGCCGACGCCGTCGTCGCGCACGCGGACGCACAACCGCCTGGGATCAAAGGTGACGTCGATGGCGATGTGCGAGGCCTCGGCATGGCGATGGGCGTTGAACAGCGCCTCGACCACGATGCGCTCGATCTCGTCGGCGACCACCGGATGGAGGTCCAGCACAGCCCCTTCCACTGTCACCTGCGTTCGCGCCGCATGGGGCAAGCTCATCTGCTCGGCGACGTCGGCCAGGGTGGCGCCCAGGTCGCTGGCGGCGTCGGCGCGCAGGCTGCGGACCCGGTCGCGGGCCTCGACGACGACGTCCTCGGCGCGATCGAGAGCCTTTTCCAGCTGTTCGCGAGCCGGTGAGCCTGGCGGCACTTGCCGGCTGGCCGACTGAAACTTCAGGATCAGCCCCTGCACGCCCTGCAGCAGGGTGTCGTGCAGTTCACGGGCGATCCGCTCGCGCTCGGCCATCCGCTCGCGCAGGCCAGCCTGCAGGCGTTCGCTGACGCTGCGCAGGCGCAGGCGGTAGGCCAGCACCGCCAGGGCGGCCGCCGCCGCCAGGCACGCGGCCAGGAAAAGTCGGCTCTGGAACAGGGTCGGCGGCAGGTCGAGGGCCAAGCTCGCCCCCTGCTCGTTCCAAACCCCGTCGTTATTGGCGGCCTTGACGCGGAAGACGTACTTTCCGGGTCTGAGGTTGGTGTAGAAGGCCGATCGCCGAGCGCCGGCCTCGACCCAGTCCTTGTCGACGCCTTCCAGCCGATAGCGGAAGCGCACCCGCTCGGGAACCGCTAGGCTCAGCGCGGTGTAATCGATCTGGAGGCTTCTGGCGCCCCTGGGCAGGACGACGCTCTGGAGATTTCCGCTTCGGACGCCGTCGATCACGACGCCCTGTATCGCCACTGGCGGCACGATCCGATTGAAGGGCTGGCGCGCGGGATCCAGCGAGGCGACCCCGTTCGTTGTCGCGATCCAGACGCGGCCATCGCCGCCAACCGCCAGGTCGGCGCGATAGCGGAACGAGGCGGGACCCGGCAGCCCGTCCTTGAGATCGTAGATCCGCGCCGGCAAAGCCGCGTTCGGATCGTCGAACGCCCGCGCCAGGT
Source organism: Caulobacter sp. CCNWLW153 (assembly GCF_036889365.1). Taxonomy (NCBI): domain Bacteria; kingdom Pseudomonadati; phylum Pseudomonadota; class Alphaproteobacteria; order Caulobacterales; family Caulobacteraceae; genus Caulobacter; species Caulobacter sp. CCNWLW153. Next base: position 185,609 of record NZ_JBAKFV010000006.1, on the reverse strand, counting down.
CGCGATTTTGCATCCGCACCAGGCCCGCCGCGCCGAAAAGCCAGGTTTCCTCCGCCGTCTGCGCGAGGCCATGGCTCAAGCCCAGGAAAGAAAACCGGTCCCGTGAGATGAACTGGGTGGCCTGATCCTTGAAGCGAGTCAGCCCCCGGTCGCTGCCCGCCAGGACGCCCAGCGGCCCCGCGGCCATGGGCATCGTCCCGCCGCGGACGGCGCGGGGCAATGTCTTGATGTGATGAAACGTTCCACCATCCCAAAGCACCGCCCCTAGGCCGGCATCGATCACGACCCGTCCCTCCGTGTCGGCCACCAGGGCGGTGACCGAACGGCCGAGCGGCTTGGGCTGGAGGTGGGTCCAGCGGTGACCATCATGGCGGAAGAGCCCGGCCATGAAGGCCGCAACCCAGCCGTTTCCGGCCCCGTCCTGCGCGCAGGCGCTCACCCAGGTATCGGAGCTGCTGGGAAGGGAGACCGGCGAGACCTTGTCGCCATCGACGCGGACCATCGTCTCGCCAAGCCCGACCCAGAGGCCGCCGCCCGGCGCGTCGCACAGGGCGCTCGGATGCTTGAGGCCGCGAACGACGGGAGTCAGCGGCTCGCCAGGCCTGGCCCGATAGAGGGTGTCAGAGTCCGTGATCCAGACCACGCCGCGCGCGTCGGCGAAGACGATGTAGCCGTAGGGCGAGCTGGCCGGCACGACGGGCTCGGGCGTGATGCTCGTGGCCCGCCAGCGGTCCAGTCCCCTTACTGTGGCGACCCAGATGCTGCCCTCGCGGTCCTCGAACACCTCGTAGGCCATGGCCGAGGTCAGACCCTGGCCTGCGGAAAAGGTCTCGGGTCGTTGCGCGCCCGCGCGAATTCTGAACACGCCATCGGGGTGCTGGGCGCCCCAGAGATTTTGGTCCCGATCGATCATGATCCTGGTGATGCGGCTGGCGCTGGCGTGCCGATATGCCGAGCGCGCCGCTGGCGGCCCCGCCAACAGCCGCGTGCCTCGGGCGTCGGACGCCCAGATGCGGCCAGCGCGGTCCTGGGCCAGGCCCACGCCCTGGGCGAGATCGGTACGCACCATTGAAAAGCGGCGGGCGCCGGGCGCCAGTCTCGCGACCGCTCCGTTCAACCCGACCCACAGGGCCCCGTCCCGCGCCACCAGCAGGTCCGTGAGCTCCCGGTCGGGGAGGCCCCCTTCTACGGCCATCGGCGTCCATGCCCCGCCGGAGAACCGCACCAGGCGGGCCTTGGCGCGTGTCGTCGCCGCCCAGATGGAGCCATCCAGGCCCTCGGCCATCCGAAAAACGACTTCGTCGAAGATCTTGGGATCGTAGAGGACGCGGGAGCGGCCATTCTCGAATACGGCGATCCCGCCTTGCTCGTAGCCGGCCCAGAGCGCTCCTGAGCGCGTGACCAGCAGGCTGACCACGCGGTCAGTCATGGCGTGGGCCGTCGGCGGCGCGCTAATCGGCTGGAAAGTCACGCCGTCGAAGCGAATGAGGCCTTGAGGCGTGCCAAGCCACAGGAAGCCTTCAGGCGTCTGGGCGATGGCTTCGATGCCGGCGGGAGCGCCGTCCTCGAGGGTCCAGCGCGAATGTTTGTATTGTGCAAGGCCGCGTTCCGGATCCAAGGCCCTTGCCGGCGCCGTGGCGAACAGGCTGGCGACGAGAAACGCCGCTCCCAATACCTTCGCCCCGCCCAACCGCATCACACCCTCAAGACGGCCCCTGCAAGACGAGCTACACCCGCAAAGCCGGGACGCTCAATATCGAGCGGGTTGTCGCACGACCACCCCTTCGGAGCTTTTGGCCGCGAACTTGGCCTGCCAGCATCGGCGCCGTGTTTCATACATTCCCCCGCTTCCCCAAGGGCCTCAGCGGCCTTGGCCTGCTCGCCAGCCGGCTTGCGGCGTCTGCGGTCGCACCGGCATGCTGCCTGCTGTTGCCGACCTCGGCGTCCTGGCGCGTTCTGGCCTTGCTGAGCGCGGCCGCATTGATCATTGGCCTTTTGGGCAGGATCGCAGCCCTCGTCCTGGCCATCGCCTTCACCATGCTTCTCCCCCGCGCTGAGGGGGCCGCGCGGGCGTTTCTGGCGGTCAACGCCCTGCACGCAATAGCGATCATGCTGGCCGGTTCAGGCGGCTACTCCCTCGACGCCCATCTCTTCGGCCAGCGGGTTATTCGCGTCCGCCCTTGCGGCCGCACTTTAGTGTAGCCCCGCCATAGCCGTCCCGGGTCTTACCTGCAGCGCGGGAAGATCAGATCCTGGCAGCGCTATCGACACAACGAGCTTCCCATGCCTTCCGACCCGGCCGCGCTTGACGATAGGACCAGACCCAGGCTCACAGGGATATTCCCTGCCGCAGGCAGGTCCGCCATAACCCGCGCCCGTTGGGGATTGGCGCCCCATCTCTTGCAGCGCGCCCCGGGGGCGTCCCGGCTAGTCCGCCAGCTTCGCGCGAAGATGCTGCACTTGCTTGTTCAAGCCATCGAGGTCCTCGGCGGTCATTCCCGACCGAGAGGCCAGGGTCTGTCCCAGGCAGTCGCATTCCTTGAGCAGGGCTCGCCCCGCGTCGGTCAGGCGGACCTGGACCTGGCGCTCGTCGGCGGCGCTTCGCTGGCGCACGACAAGACCCGCCTGCTCAAGGCGCTTGATCGGGGGCGTCACGGTGCTGGACTCCAGGAAGAGCCGCTGGGCGATCGCGCCGACGGTGGCGCCGTCGGCCTCGCCCAGAACGTTCAGGACCAGATACTGCGGATAGGTGATGCCCATCGCATCGAGCATGGGCTTGTAGGTGCGGTTGATCGCCATGCTCGTGGCGTAGAGCGAAAAGCAAACCTGGTCGTCGAGCGGGATAGGCACGGTTGTTCCTCTCTGGGCTACCCAACGCTCCTTACCACGAAAAATGATATCGCGATAAAGAAATCGCTGGACAGCGCGCCACAGCACCTTTAGGCATATCGATATCGCGATAATAGATATCGCAAAAACTTTCTCAAGGGGATCCAGATGAGCCAGTCCAACCGTACCTCCGTCCAAGCTTCACGCCGTGGCCTTATGACCGCCGGGGCCGGCCTCATGGCGGCGGCGCTGCCGATCGCCGCCGCAGCCCAGTCGCCCGCCGCCGCAACGCCAGCGAAGGCCGCCAAGTCGACCACGGGCAGCGGCTACGTCACCGTCCAGGACGGCACGCAGATCTTCTACAAGGACTGGGGTCCCAAGACCGCCCAGCCAATCGTCTTCCACCACGGCTGGCCGCTGAGCAGCGACGACTGGGACGCCCAGATGCTGTTCTTCCTGGCGCAAGGCTATCGAGTGATCGCCCACGACCGCCGCGGCCATGGCCGCTCGAGCCAGACCGACACCGGCAACGAGATGGACACCTACGCCGCCGACGTCGTCGCGCTGACCGACCACCTGGACCTGAAGAACGCCATCCATGTCGGCCACTCGACCGGCGGCGGCGAGGCGATCCACTACGCGGCCCGCGCCAAGCCGGGCCGGGTGGCCAAGGTCGTGCTGGTCGGCGCGGTGCCGCCGATCATGCTGAAGACCCCCGCCAACCCAGGCGGCCTGCCCCGCGAGGTCTTCGACGGCTTCCGCACCGCGCTGGCCGCTAACCGCGCCCAGTTCTTCCAGGACGTTCCGGCCGGGCCCTTCTATGGCTTCAACCGTCCGGGTGCGAAGGTCAGCCAGGGCCTGATCGACAACTGGTGGCGCCAGGGCATGATGGGCGGGGCCAAGGCCCACTACGACTGCATCGCCGCCTTTTCCGAGACCGACTTCACGCCGGACCTGCAGAAGGTCGACGTGCCGGTGCTGATCATGCACGGCGAGGACGACCAGATCGTCCCGATCGCCGACAGCGCCCACCTGGCCATCAAGCTGGTCCGGAAGGGTACGCTGAAGACCTATCCGGGCCTGCCGCACGGCATGGCGTCGACCCATCCCGACGTCATCAACAAGGACCTGCTGGCCTTCTTCCGCGCCTAGCCCGGTCAACGCCTCTCGTCGCCTCGCTCGACGCCCAAGCCACCAACCCATGGCGGCCACGCCCGCCGACACCCTTTCGAGGAGATCCTCATGTTCAAGTCCGTCCTGCTCTCCGGCGCCCTGGCGCTCGGCATCGCCACCTCCGCCTCGGCCCAGCCGGCCGCCCCGGCCGTCAAGAACGTTGTCCTGGTCCACGGCGCCTTCGCCGACGGGTCGGGCTGGCGCGGCGTCTACGACCAGCTGACCGCCCGCGGCTACAAGGTCAGCATCGTGCAAAACCCGCTGACCTCGCTTGAGGCCGACGTCGACGCCACCAATCGCGTCATCGCCCGCCAGGATGGGCCGGTGATCCTGGTCGGACACTCCTATGGCGGCGCGGTGATCAGCCAGGCCGGCGACAATCCCAAGGTCGCGGGCCTAGTCTATGTCGCCGCCTTCGCCCCCGACATCGGCCAGTCGGTGCTCGACCAGTACGCCGACATCCCTCCGCCGCCCAACTTCCAGCCGCAGGAAACCGCCGATGGCTTCGCTTTCCTGAAGGCCGAGACGTTCCGCGCGGGCTTTGCGGCCGACCTGTCGGAAAAGGACGCGGCCTTCCTGCAGGCCTCGCAGAACCCGGTCGCGATGGCCGCGCTAAAGGCCAAGCTCACCGTCGCGGCCTGGAAGACCAAGCCCAGTTGGGCCGTCGTCGCCACCGAGGACGGCGCCATCGCCCCGGCGCTGCTGCGCAAGACCGCCCAGCGCATCGGCGCCCAGGCGACCGAGGTGAAGGGAAGCCACGTCGTCTTCGCCTCCCAGCCCAAGGCCGTGGCCAGCGTCATCGAAGCCGCCGCCCAAGGCGTCAGCCAGGGCGCCAAGCGCCCTTAAGTGCATCAACGAAAACCCGGCCCCGACGGGGCCGGGATCTGGAAGGAGACCACCATGTCCAACTTCTTCGGCGCCATCGTCGCCGCGACGCTGCTCGCCTCGCCGGCCCTGGCCGCCCAGCCTGTCACCCGCACCGACCTGCAGCGCCACGACCTGTCGATCCCGGGCCGCGAGACGATCCAGGCCCGCATCGACATCGCGCCGGGCGCCGAGGCCCCCTGGCATCGCCACCCCGGCGAGGAAGTCATTTACGTCCTCGAAGGCGTGCTGGAGTACCAGCTGGAGGGCAAGAGCCCTGTCACCTTGAAGGCCGGCGACGTGCTGTTCGTCCCGGCCGGCGTCGCGCACAAGGCGCGCAATCCTGGGGCCGCCAACGGCGCCGAGCTCGCCACCTACATCGTCGAGAAGGGCAAGACGCTCGTCGAGCACGCCCACGTCGTCGATCAGGCCAAGTGACGGTCAGGCCTCAATCGGGCCCGGAGCCCCGCCAACGAACCGCGATGTGACCCGGTCCCAGGTCATGATGCTGGCCAGGCCCCTTCGACCCGGAAATGACCATGTGGCTTTCAGTTCTAATCGCCTTCCTCGGAATGACCGGTCCCGCCAGCCTGGATCGAGAGACCGCGATCATCGAGGCTTGCCGGACGTGGAGCCGTTCTTCCGATAACCAATCACAGCCCGTGCGCCAGATCGCGTCCGACGGCCTGTGCTTCTCGGGCCCAATCAACGATGAGACATCGGCGGCCTTCGTCAGCGCGCTGTCGAAGTTCGAGCCTTCGGCCCCTGTCGTGGTCGTGGTCAATTCGGGCGGCGGCGAGATCAACGCCGGCATGGCCATGGGCGAGGCGCTGATACCCCTCCAGACCACGGTGGTGGCCCAGACGGTCTGCGCATCCTCGTGCGCCAACTACCTGTTCACGGCCGGCGACCGTCGCGTGATCGACGATGACGCCCTGCTGCTGTTCCACGGCGGGGCGCATCGGCTCGACGAGGCCCAGCTGCGCAAGGCAATCGCGGCGCAGGTCGCGGCCGAGCAGGTCGAGGCGCAGGTCGCCGGCGTTCGCGCCGGCGTCCAAAAACAGATCGATCGGCAGGACGCGTTCCTGAGACGGGCCGGTGTCGACGTGAACTTCTTTCGTTGGATGGCGGGCTTCAATGATCTCTCGGAGGACGGACGCCTGGCGCTGTGCCCGACGCCCGATCCGGTCATGATCCTCTATTCGGACCGCCTCCTGGCCACGCACGGCGTCACTGTCGACGCCAGTCGGGGACCAAGGTCGCAGGCCGCCCTGGACGCCGCCGTAAGGGCCCTGGGCCGCAGCGATGCGGTCTGCTTCATGCGGTAGCGTAAGGCAGATTGTATCGGAGAGGCCAAGAGGCCGGCGCCGGACGAAGCCCTCTCGCCGGGTCACCGTGCTGTTGCACTGCGGGGCGCCCGACGGTAAGGGAGTCCTGTCGAAAAAGGTGGACCGGACGTGGTGAGCCCCGGTCAGCTATCCAAGCGGTAGCGATATTCCAGCCCTGAGGGCCGCGGACCACGACAGAAGCGGACTTGCGCCGTTTTCTCGTCGAAGGCCCTGGAATGATCGACACTATCCCGGCCGATCGGTCCTGTGCGTCGCGAAAAAGCGGCCAGTCCTTTTCGTCGCCTTCGGCGACGTCGAGCGAAAGGATCGCACGCCGTGCAGAACAATACCCCGAACAATACCCAAGTCCTGATCGTCGGAGGGAGCCTCGTTGGCCTCTCCGCGGCGCTATTCCTCTCTTCCCGGGGCGTCAGTACAATCCTGGTCGAAAAGCACAGGGGCAGTTCGCCACATCCTCGCGCCGTCGGTTTCACGGAACTGACGCTCGAGCATTACCGCGCCGTCGGGATTGCCGATCTCATCCCCCAGGCCCGCCCCGACATTCGCCTGCGGCGCGCCAAGGTCGAAAGCCTGACCGGCCGCTGGGGCGAGGAGACGCCCTGGACGCCCGGACAGGACGAACCCGACAAGGGACAAGTCTCTCCCTGCACCGGGGCCGCGATCGCCCAAGATAGGCTTGAGCCCATTCTGAGAGAGCAGGCCTTGCATCGCGGGGCCGACCTCAGGCTTGGCGTGGAGATGCTGTCGTTCGCCGAGACCAAGGACGGCGTCACCGCACAGGTGCGCTCCCGCGACACGTTCGAGATCTATGAGATCCGCGCAGACTACCTCATCGCGGCGGATGGCGCCGACAGCCCGATCCGCGAGCACCTGGGGATAGGGCGCGACGGCGTCGGATTCTTGCGAACGATCCGTAGCGTCCTCTTCCGCTGCGAGGCCGCCGAGCCCTACCTCGAGCGGGGCATCCAGCAGTTCGAGATTGAACAGCCCGGCTTCCAGGCGTTCCTGACGCATTATCCCGATGGCCGTTGGGTGCTGATGTTCAGCGACGATGAGGAGCGGTCCGAGGACCAGCTGAGGTCCGCGATCCGGCGCGCCCTGGGCCAGGATCTGCCCGTGGAGCTGATCACGACAGGGCGCTGGGAGATGGCTGGCCGGATCGCGCGCAGTTACAGCCGGGGGCGGGTCTTCCTGGCCGGCGACGCCGCCCACCAGCTCCCCCCGACCCGGGGCGGATTCGGCGCAAACACCGGGATCGACGACGCCTACAATCTAGCCTGGAAACTTGACCTTGTGCTTCGTGGCGTGGCTTCGCCCGCCTTGCTGGACACCTACAGCGCCGAGCGCCAGCCCATCGGCTGGCTGCGACATCAGCAAACCTTCGCAAGGCCAGACTATCGTCGCTGGGCCGGCGACCAGCTGGCGGGCGAACCCCTCTTCGGCGCCGAGGCGATGGAGCTTGGTCAAAGGGTCAGCTCAACGGCCGTCATCTCCAATGACGAGGACCTTCCACCCGCCGCGCATCCTGATATCTGGGCTGGGCAGCCTGGCGCCCGGGCGCCTCACGTGTGGATCAGCTTCGACGGCCGGACCCTCTCCACGCTCGATCTCTTTTCCCAAGATTTCGTCCTGATGAGCCCGGACGTCCGATGGATCAATGCTGGCCTCGCCGTGGCGCGCGACCTGGATGTCCCATTGCGTAGCATCGCCGTTGGCCAGCAAGTGTGCTTCCCAGAGGATCGCAGCTTCGAGGCGACCTTTACGGTCTCCTCGCAGGGCGCCTGCCTGATCCGCCCCGATGGCGTCGTTGCGTGGCGCGCATTCGGTTCGGATGCTGATCCGACGCTTAGCCTCTGCCGATCGATGTCGCAGATTCTGGGCCGCAAGTAAGGCGTAACCCGATCTGCCGATGAGGCTTCGCGCCGGCGAGCGCGGATAGTGCGACGTCGTTCAGTGAGCGGCGTTGCACGCCATATGGCGTGGATGCCAAAGCATCGCTTCGGTGACCACCGAGATCTGGACGGTGGATCAAAGGTACGGATCGGGAGCCGCTACGACGTGCGCGATCTGGCGTCGATCGAACTAGGCCGCGATGAGGTTTTAATCCACATCATTAGCGCCAAGCCTCAGCCAACGCGCTGGCCGACCTTTCTAGCCATGCGTCCCGACGGAGCGGTCTGGTCAAACGGGACTGGAGCCGGGTTCACACGGCTGGGCTGCCTTGAGGCGGGTTTCGTGAATGGACAGGATTATCGTCGCCTCAAGGCACGCGATGTCGGATTGAGGGGGGCGCGATTGTGAGATGGTTGAGCGGCGGAGGGGGGCGTTCGAGCGTATGGCAAGATTGAAGCGTCCGGCCCCTTGGGGCCTTACGCGTTTGTCTACACACTGGATTTTCCCGGCCCAGCGTCAGCAGAGCCCGCCCTCTGAAAGCGGGAAGTCTTTCTCTTGCATCGCCTTAGGTCTGCCCCGCTTAATGCTAACCGCCGCTCTTATCCGATGAGGCGAAGCCGACTTTCCACGCCTGCGTCCCTGTCGGCCAGGGGGCTGGTAAGCTGGCACTAGAATGCTGGCCCGCCTAGCCGCGAGAGCATCGCGACGCCGGCGCCTAGACTAGGCCCAAGCCCTTCAGCCACGCAGAAACCTGCCCGTAGGCGTCGGTCTGCCACTGATCTCGAGTGCGCTCGCCGAGGATTTTGGCCTCGACGGCGAAGCGCGCCACCGTCTCGGGTCCGTGAAAATGGCGGTCGGCGAATTTTTCGGCGATGATCTTGAAGGCGCTCACCGCTTCGGGGTCGTCCAGCAGCGGCCTGCAGTCCTCGACCAACGCCGCGACGCCGCCCTCGTAGTTTCGCACGCAGTAGTAGACGTCGTAGGCGTCCTTGTCCTTGGAGCGCCCAGCCAGGGCAAATCCCTTCATGGCGAGGAGCGCCGGGATCGAGGCGACCTTGAGTTCGATCCTGTTCTTACCGCCCTTGGGCATGACACCCTCCAGCAGGAAGCTCTCACTGAACTTCAGCGCCAGCGCCGCGCCATCGGCTTTCTGGACGGCGAAGTTCTCGATCAGGGGCGGCACGTTCTTTTCGATGACAGCGTCGCGCGGCATCAAGAAGTCGACGATGATCGAGATCGGCGGCCCGCCGTCCGCAGCGTCGATGACGCGGACCATCTGGAACTTCTTCAGGTCCTCGCCCTGCGCATAGCCATGCTTCTTCAGTTCCTCGATCAGGCCCGCATATTCACCGTCGCCAAGGGCGATGGGGTCCAGGCTAAGATCGACATCGAGCGAGCCGATATGGCGCATCTGCGGATTGTCCAGCAGCAGCCATGGCACCGCGCCGCCGATGACGACGAACTTGTTGCGATAGCTGCCAAGGATCTGCCCGATCTCTAGAAGAACGGCTTTGACGGCCTGGATCGATCGGTCGTCATAGGCGTGCGCGGGCGGATGGATTTCGGTCATGCCCTTGGCCATGAGAGTCCCTTTCGACGCAGGAACTCGGCCGCTTCACGACCACGCTCACCGGAATTGTAGAGATCCAGATAGGTCTGGACGGGCGAGGTGACCAAGAGGTCGGACGTCGGTTCGACGGCGTCCAGCAGCACGCTTTCGTCCTCAAGCACCTTGACCAGGAGATTGGCGCCCTTGGCGGCCGGCTCAAGCGCCAACGCCGCCTCCAACTCCGGCAGAACCTCCGGCCAGGCGTAGAGGAAGGTCGTCTCGTTTCGGCCGTAGGGGGCAAGCCAGTTGGCGGCCGAATAGGACCCCAGCATCAGCACCGGTTCGACGCGATCGTTCGCCATCAGCCCCTTCAGTCGCGCCGTCAGCGCCTCGCCATGGTGGATGGTGTAGTACTTGCGCGTCTGCCCAGGTGGGGCTTCGTAGTCGTCGCGCCAGGCGTCCAACAGGCTGTCGGGATCGGTCAGGATCAGTCCCTCGGACGTGGATTGGGCCCACTCGCGGGCCAGCAGGCCTTCCTTGACGTTGTGCACCTGGCCGAGGCTGACGGTGGCGCCGTCGGCGATTTCCTGCAGTCGGACCGGGGTGACCGGGTCGCGCAGCAGCCAGCGCAGAACGCGGGCCGACTTGGGCTTGAACAGCGACTTCAGATCGCGGCGCTCGCTGGCGGGCTTGTCGGCGACCGTGCGTTCGAGAAACAGGTTGTCCAGATGCAGGCGGGTGTTTCCAAACAGGTCGAAATAGTTGACGCCAGCCTCCACGCAGAGCGCACGCGATTGTTCGGAGATGTAGGGGGCCAGAAAAATCGGCGCGGCAGGCATGGAATGATACTTCCAGTGCTTGAGCTGCTGGATAGCATCTCGGGTCGCTCGCGGGTGCCCGTTGCTCTTGACCTCGCAGACCAGGAGATAGGGGCGATCGCCCACGGTCAGGTTCAAGACTGCGTCGGCGCCGACGTCGGGATCGTCTTGCTCGAAATGGACGCCCTCCAGGCGGGCGATCGGAATGAGTTCGATGAGGGCTTCTAGCGCTTCAACCGCCTCCCGCTCAAATTTCAATGGATCGTGCACTTTCAGCATCCGTTGAAAATGCGCCATACACTGAAAAATGTCAACCGCAGTTTCACTGGATTGCGCATTTTCAACGTACGTTGAAATAGTCGGATTGAGTGAAATGGGTGGCCACAGGGCGCGGAACTCATGATGGAAAGTCGACCGGCTATCGCGAGCCGCTTCGATCAACGCCACCGTCTCATCGCGATCGTCCGGATGCAACCGGTCGAGCCAGGCCTGGTAGCTGTCGTCGCGCGATGGATCGCGGCGCGTAGTCAGCCCACACCGATGGTCGTAAAGCTGATTGCCGTGGCTGTCGCGACTTATCCTTCCATCAGTCGTAGACGATCAGCGGGAGAAAACGCCCATGCTTTCGCGCAGCACGCTCGCCTTTGCGCGGAGGGCGCGACGATCGCCTTCCCCCATCCTCTCAAGAGCGCGCAGCGGCATCATCATGCGCCCTTGTCCTCGCAATCGGCCGAGATTGCGGTCGAGAAAATCCCAATAGAGCGCGTTGAACGGACAGGCGTTGTCGCCAAGCCGATCTTTGACATCGTAGCGACAGCCGCGGCAGTAATTACTCATCCGGTCGATGTAGGCCCCGCTGGCCGCGTAGGGCTTGGAGCCAACGATGCCACCATCGGCGAAGGTCGCCATGCCGCGCGTATTGGGCATCTCCACCCACTCGTAGGCGTCGGCGAACACGACCATGTACCAGTCGTCGACAGCATCCGGATCCACCCCAAGGAGCATGGCCAGGTTTCCGGTGATCATCAGCCGCTGGATGTGATGGGCGTAGGCGTGGTCACGCGCCGCTCGCACGGTGTCGGCCACACAGGCCATGTCGGTCTCGCCCGACCAGTAGAACCACGGCAGCGCGCCTTGCGCGTCCAGAGCGTTGCGCCGCCCATACTCCGGCATCTTCAGCCAGTAGACGCCGCGCACGAACTCGCGCCAGCCTATGATCTGGCGAATGAAGCCTTCGACGGCGTTGAGCGGCGCGCGTCCCTGGCGATAGGCCGCTTCGGCGCGCCGACAGATGTCCAGGGGGTCCAGGAGGCCGATATTGAGAGCAGGTGAGATCAGGCTATGCCACAGAAAAGGGCGCTCCCAAGCCATGGCGTCCTGCCAGTCGCCGAAGGATGGCAGGAGATCGTCCAGGAAGTGCTGGAAGACGGCTTCCGCCTCCTGTGAATTGGTCGGCCAGCCGAACGGCTCGATCGCCCCGAAATGATCGTCGAAGCCGTGGGCGACCCGGTCGATCATGCGCCTGGTCGTGGGGTTGGGCGTTACGCGCAGGCGCTCAGGCGGCGCGAGCCCCGCGGGTAACTTGCGGCGGTTATCGGCGTCGAGGTTCCAGCGGCCGCCGGCCGGTTCGCCGCCGTCCATCAGGAGGCCCGTCTTCCGCCGCATCTCGCGATAAAAATACTCCATCCGCAGCTCACGGCGGCCTTCGGCCCAGCCCGCGAATTCGGATCTCGAGCAAAGGAAGCGGCTGTCCTCCCGGGTCTCGACGGGCACGGGCAGATCGAGGTTTAGCAGCGCTTGCTCCAGACCCCACTTGCCGCAGGCCGTACGGACCACACGCCTGAAGCCGCCTTCGTCAAGGACGCGACACAGTTCGCCCGCGATCGAACCGCGGTTGCCGGGATCGTCGAGGCCCACGTAGCGGACGTCCAAACCCTCCCGCCGCAAGCGCTCGGCAAACTGCCGCATGGCCGACCAGACCAGGACGAGCTTTTGCTTGTGGTGTTTCCAGGCGGTGGCCTCGGCCCGACTCTCGATCATCAGGACCACGTCCCGGCCCGGTTCGGCGTCCTCGAGCGCCGAGAGCCCGCTGGAAAGTTGATCGCCAAGAACCAGGCGCAAGGTTTTCACGGCTCGCCCTCCTCCAGGCCGCGTTCATCGCTTCTGTGCAACGGGCTCGCCCGACGGCGCGACCGCGTTTGCGGGAAATTCCAGCGCGCCCGCGTAGCCGAGACGACGGACCCTCGCCTCGAGCGCGCCGAGCGTTTCCTTGGACGGCGACGCGCGGGTGTAGAGGAAGACCTTGCTGAGCTTGGGATTTGCCGCGATGAACCATTCCCCCTCGGGATCTCGGTCCATGACGACGTAGCGCCAGGTGACGAACGGCGCGTAGGCGACCTTCAGCCGCCGGTTGACGCCTGGGTCCTCTATTCGTCCACGGCCAGAAATGGCGCGCCGCTTGCCGTCGACACCGCCCTGTCGGCAGTCGTCGACCACCTCGACATGAGTCGGATCCTTGAGGACATAGCGCGTGGTCCCCGCCACGCAGCCGTCGGTAAGGCGCATCGGCGTGCGGCCGACCTCCAGCCAGACGCCGGAATAGTGCTCGGCTGGATCGATCGGCCGGTCGTCTTGGGCCCGGGCGCCAGAGGCGATGGCCAGCGCTGAAAGGCCGATGAGCATGTGCTTGCGCATGATGTCTGTCCTCCGCCCTAAGATACGAGGCATTGAGGCGGCGGGATGTGGGATCGGATGCGAGAGGATGCGGGCGCAAGCGCCCGGCCACGCGTCCGGCCCGGCGATTGGCGCGTAGCTAGGTCGACTTCGCATAAAGGAGGTTTCGATGCTCTCGGTCGCCCTCGCCCTACTCCTGGCCGCCACGCCCTCGCCCCCGTCGGCGCTCCAACCCACGTCCCTCGCGGGAGATTGGGTCGTCGACCTCTCGGCGAGCGACAGCGCGCCCTACTTCAAGGGCATGAGCCTAGACTTGGAGGATGACGGACGGGTGACGGGCAGCTTCTACGACAGCGCGATCGAGGCGGGCCGGTGGCGGACGGCGCGGGGCCGCATTTGCGTAAGCTTTCGAACCAGCGACGGCAAAGGGCCCTATCATACGACCGCCTGCCTGAGGGGCGGCGCAGTGGAAGGGCAGACCTGGGCCGAGCACCGCAATTTCGTGTTCCTATGGAGCGCCAAACCCGCGACGCCAGCTGATCGGGCCGCCCCGTGGTGGTGAGCCTGCCTGGCCGGACCCGGTGAAGACGTCTCGCCGACCCAAATCGACCACGCCAGACAAGGTGTGCCTGGTGTGTGGCCGGCCATTCTCATGGCGAAGGAAGTGGGCCCGCGACTGGGCGTTGGTGAAGACCTGTTCAGATCGCTGCAAGCTCGATCTGCGGCGCGGGGAACGCGCCGACGCCTGAACGGTCGGCGCGCGGGCCAAGCTTCGCGTCAGCGGAAGAAGAACCGCGCCGTATCACCGACGCCGCGCCGCTGCGCGCCAGTAGCCGCCGTTGGGCCGGCTCCAGGAACACGACCTTCGCGGGGCAGATTCATCGAGTGATCACCGGCCACGAAACGCTCGGCTATCGCGCTTGAGGCGTTTCAGCCGCAACTGGCAGGCGCTTCTTGGAACGGCTCAAGAGGGCGGCTCCAAGCCACGCTGAAACAAGCGAGCCGACAAGAACCCCCACCTTCACCTCGTCTTGAAGCGCGGCATCCTTGAATGCCAGGAGTCCGATGAAGAGGCTCATTGTGAAACCAATCCCGCACAGCAGGCTGACACCGTAGAGTTGGAGCCAGGAGGCCGCGACTGGCAAGCACGCGATCCGCAAGCGGATCGCTAGCCATGCCGCCAAGAAGACGCCGGCCTGCTTGCCCAGGAACAGACCCAAGGCCACGCCCAGCGTGACAGGCTGGAAAAGCACCGCAGCCGTCATGCCGGCGAAGGAGACGCCGGCATTGGCGAAGCCGAAGATCGGGACGACCAGGAACGCCACCCAGGGCGCCAGCCCGTGTTCCAGGCGATGGAGCGGCGAGGTCACATCGTCCGGCGCGGCCTTTGAGGCGTGCAAGGGAATGGTCATGGCCAGGACCACGCCGGCGATCGTGGCGTGGACGCCCGACAGCAGGACGAGCCACCAAAGGGCCAGGCCGAGCACCAGATAGGGCGCGAGCCTCGTTACCTTTAGCCGATTAAGGCCTACCAGCAACAGGCTTGCGATCACTGCCCCCGCAAGCGCCGCGACATTGAGCTCGGCGGTGTAGAACACGGCGATGATCAGCACCGCCGCGAGGTCGTCAACAATGGCGAGCGTCGCCAGAAAGACCTTGAGGCTCGTCGGAACTCGCGGACCCAGGAGCGAGAGAACGCCGAGCGCGAAGGCGATGTCCGTGGCGGTCGGGATGGCCCAGCCGCGAAGTGTGTCGCCGCTTGCTGCGTTCAAACCGGCATAGATGAGTGCAGGAACGACGACGCCGCCGGCCGCGGCGATGCACGGCAGCGCCCGGTTTGACCAGGTGGCCAACTGCCCGTCCAGGAACTCGCGCTTGATCTCAAGCCCAACGAACAGGAAGAAGATCGCCATCAGGCCATCGTTGATCCAATGGAGAAGGTCGAGACCGGCGAACGACGTGTGAAGCGCGCTGAAGTAGTTGTCCGCCAACGGTGAATTGGCGACGAAGAGCGCGAGCACGGCGGCGGCCATGAGGAGGAGCCCGCCGGCGGCTCCGCTGTCCAGAAGTTCTCGTAAGACGGACAGCTTGCGGGGGCGCTCAAGCATGGCGCGGGTCTCCGCGCTGGCGGCCCGACCAACGTAAACCCTGATCAACCAAAACAGCTGACCACCCGGCCCTGCCTATCGCATCCGACGCTGGGACGAACAAGTCTCAACCGTGCGTGGCTAATGCCGCTCTCTTGGCGCCGGGTTAGGCGCGACCTTGCAGCCTAGAATGACCAGCCGGGCCGCCCAGGAGGTCGGCCCATCCCCGGATGGTCCGCGCCATGCATCTTGTCGAGCAAGCGGTGGCCGCGGAGGTCTTGGATGCAACCCGGTGTTCCGCTGCGGGCCAGGTAGTCCGGCGCGGCGACCACCAATCGCATCTGGTCCGCCAGCTTGTTGGCGACCAGGGCGATATAGGTCAGTTGGCCGATGCGGATGACCGCGTCCAGCCGGTCCTGCACCGGATCGGCCAGCCGCTCAGTCAGATCCAGCTCGATTTTCAGGCTCGCATGCTCGCCCATCAGCGCCGCGGACGCCTAGGGTCGGTACTCAATAAGCGCTGGCGGTAATCGGGGGTTGCCGATTCAAGGCTTCTGAAAGGGAGCCTTGAGATGGCCAAGCAGGTTCAGTGGCTTAGCGACGAGGAGTGGGCTCGGATCGAGCCGCTGCTGCCGCGCGGACGCAAGGGCGCGCATCGCGTGGACGATCGTCGCGTGGTCTCGGGCATCGTCCACATGCTCACCAGTCGGAGGCCTCACTCGCCGCCCACAGTGATTATGCCGGGCAGGCCGACCACGACCCCCGCGGCGGTTCCGGTTAAGATTTACTCACGCAACTGGCGCGCAACGCTTGTCAAAAGCACGTCCCGGCTTGCCGGCTTCATCAGCGTTTCATCGGCCCCCAGACCCGAGGCCAGATCCAAAAGGGTTCCTGGGTGAAGTCGGCCCGCGCCTGCGCTCACGGCGATGACCTTCACGCTCGGCCAGCGCCGCTTCACCTCCATTATGGTCTCGATGCCCTCGCGGACAGGCATCAGCAGGTCGATTAGGACCAAATCGAAAGCGACACGCTCCAGCTTCTCTATGGCGCGACCGCCGTGCTCGGCTTCTTCGGTGTAGTGTCCCGCCCCATCGAGTGCGCTGGCATAGACCTGACGCAGCAGTTCGTCGTCATCGACTATCAGAATGCGAGCCATAGTCCCTCCTGTGACATCGCACCGTAAACGCCGACTGTAAACACAGGCGCCCTAGACCTGCAGGCGGTCGGCGAGCTCCCCCGGACGGACCTCGCGCTGCTGAGATTCTCGCCCCCGTTACTACGCGTCTGCGCAACGTCCCCGCCGTACGCTCTTCAGGCGTATCGACCGACCACGCCCAAAGCCGCCTCCGTCAAGGGCGCGACGCAGTTCGCCCGCGATCGAGCCGGTGTTGCAGGGATCATCAAGCCCCACATAGCGGACGTCCACAAGGCTCTCCAGGCGCGCTCCTCGCGTTCCGCCCGCCTGAACGTGGTTCTTCGCCGAGAACCAGCAAAAACGGCAGACCCCGCACCGCCGACAGCCGCCGTGGACGCCAGGTCATGCGCGCGACGGTGCGTGGTTGGGCCGTGGTCGCCGACACGACCTCGCCGCACGGCTTTATCGCGATGGGCCAAACGCACGTCATGCCAGCCCTTAAGGCTGGGCTTGGATGCGCCACTGGGCGTTGGCGTTCTTCGGGTTGCCCGTGCGCGTCAGGTAAGGCTCGTCGCCCGACAGCCAGATGTACTGGTTCCAGTAGGTGTTGCGGATCGACGTGCCCTGGCCGGCGCTCTGCAGGTCGTAGGTGGCCGGCTGGGTCCCGTTGCCGGGCGCGAACAGCTTCACCGCGCCGGTCACAGCCCGGTAGTCGAGGAACAGCATCGGGTCCAGGGCGGATCGGAACATCGTGCTGGTGTTGGGCCCGATCCGGGCGAAGTCCAGCGGCGTTCCGTCGCGATTGTAGATCAGCGAGTCGGGGACCACCCCGTCCGGGGCGATCATGTACTTGCCGTTGGCCACGCTCTGGATCCGCACCACCGTGCTGGTGCTGGCCGGTTGGGTCGGGATCTGCCAGCCGGCGGGCGTGGGGCTCATGGGCGCGATCGGCCCGTTGCGCCAGCGCCAGTTGTACCAGATCCGGGTCTGCGGATCGAACTGGTCCTCATAGCCGGGGTTGGGCAGGGCGTTGTAGAGGCACTGGCGCTGGGTGTCCTGCAGCTGGCGGACCGCCGCGGCCTGGTCGGTGGTTCCGAAGTCCAGTTTGCTCATGCACTGGGCCTGGGTCATGCCCTTGCCGGTCTGTCCGGCGGCCAGCACGTAGGTGTCGCCACGGTTGGCGGCGTTGGCGTACCAGCCGCGCATCTCGGTCTCGTCGTAGCTCAGCCAGTTCTTGACCAGGGTGTTGGCCTCGGCCCGGGCGGCGGCGGCGCGCTGGGCCGGCGGCAGGCCCATGGTGCGGATGAAGGCGGCCCAAAGGTCCTTGCTGGCTTCGGTCGCGACCAGGGCCGTCGGCTTCATGTTGCTGGCCTTGTAGGCGTCCCAGCTGGGGTTTAGCCGGCCGTCGACCGTGGCCTTCCAGATCACGTCGCCGCTGGAATAGTCGACGGCCACGGCCCAGTTCGAGTGGCTGTGCTGCTCGGAGCCCAGCGCGCACAGGTAGCTCTTCACCTCGCGCACCTTGATGTAGTTGTCGCTGGCGGTCCGCACCGTGTGCTCGGAGCTGAACGAATCCTGGAACAGGTGCACCGCCCGGCCGAACAGGAAGTAGTTGCGGTCGACCGTCACCAGCGACGAGGTCACCCCGCCGTCATAGACCGCGATGTTCGACTTGGGCGCAGTGGCGGCGGCGACGAAGTAATCGACGAAGCGCTGTTGCGAGGTTTTGGCCGCGCGCACGCCGCCGTCCGGGCCGTTGTCGTCGTAGCGGCGCATGAAGTGATCGTACTGCACCTCGGCCGGCTCCTGGGCCACGGCGTCCCAGCACTTCTTCGATTCGGCGACGCTGTAGCCGGCCAGATCGACCCAGCGTTCGCCGATGATGGCGTCGTAGACGGCCTTGTAGCGCGAGGCGTAGCGGGTGTCGTTCCATCGCTGGCTGCGGATGCGCTGGGCCTCGGCCTGGCCAGGACCGTTCAGGACGGTGTTCCAGGCCCTGCCGCCGCCCACGGTCCAGCCGCGCCGCGGGTCGTTGGGGTCGGGCAGGTCGGGGGCGCTGGCCGGCGAATAGCCCAGCAGCTCGATGGCCGACATGCGGGTCAGCCATTCGTGCCCCATCGGCACGGCGTTGACGGGCCCCAGGCTGACGCTCTGGGTGAAGGCCCCGCCCGGCACGGCCGAACCCACGCCGAGGGTGAAGGCTACGGCGGCGCCCAGCTTGCCGAGGATCGATGCGCGCATGATGTGTCCCCATTCGCGATCGCCCACACGACCGCTTGCCTGAGCCGAAAGACACAACACCACGCACCCTTGAGATGTATTTATTTTCACACCCCCATTGCGAGCATTTCTAGGGCGGCACGAAGCCGCTCTTTGAGCTGAGGAGCGCTGCGCTCGCGCGACACGGCGCGGACTTGCGGCGGATCACGATCACAGCCGTCCTTGGCCGGAAAGTGAGAGCAGGTGATCGATTGCGTGGAGATCGACCATGCCTGTCAGTGACCCGTCGCCGTCGCCGGGGTCCGGATTCGAGCTTAGGGGCCTTTGCAAGACCTATCCCACCGGCGCTGGCGACGTACACGCGCTGCGGGACGTGGATCTGAAGATCGGACGGGGCGAGACCCTGGTGTTGCTGGGGCCTTCGGGTCTCGGGAAAACGGACCGCGGCAGGGGTGATCTACCCGCAGGAAGGCCAAGCGTGCGGCCAGACAGCGTCCCGCGTGCAGGCCCGAACAAACCGCCTGGCCTGAGCATCGCCCTCTACAGCTTGCGCCACAGGCTAGCTGCAGCGACAAGCGCCCTATGCTTGCTTCGCTCGCCGCCGCCGTCATCTCCTGCACCGCGCCCCCCGTTCATGACGGCGATACGCTGCGGTGCGGGCCCGAGCGCGTTCGGCTCTTCGGGGTCGATGCGCCAGAAGTTCGGCGCGGGAAAACGCCAGCCGAACCGCTCGCCTACGCGGCTCGCGACGAACTCGTTCGCCTCACCCGCGGGCGGGTCGGCTGCCGTTTTGTCGATCGGGATCGGTATGGCCGCTTCGTGGGCCGCTGCTGGTCGGAGGTGACCCCCGACGTGAACGCCGCGCTTATCCGCTCGGGCTTGGCGACCGAGTACCGGCGCTACAGCAAGGGCGCGTACGCCAAGGAAGAAGCCCAGGCCCGCGAAGCCAGGCGAGGCCATTGGGCGCCCGCTCGATAGAACGACATGAATCGCGACGGACGCCCCGGATCTTTCGGTTCCAGGCCATGATCGACCTGCTGCTCGCGCGCGCCTGAGCACCCAAGGCGCCCGGCATGGGTCAGATCGGCGTCAACCGGTAGCCAGCCTCCGCCGTCCAGCCTTCGACCCGCACCAGACTTTCCAGTCGTCGGCCGCCCGGCGTGCGTCGCAGAAAGACGATCAGGCCGATGGCCTGGCCGATCGCGCGGCGGGGGACGGTCTGGCTCACCTCTCCGATCAGGTCCTCCAGTCGGTCGAGCGCCTCAGGGGCGCTGTTGGCATGGAGGGTCGCCAAGCCGCCCGGGTGGCCGGTGTTCCAGGCCTTGAGGAGGTCCAGCGCGCTGCCGTCGCGAACCTCGCCGATGACGATCCGGTCGGGCCGCAGACGAAGCGCGGCGCGCACCAGCTCCGCCATGCTGATCGGAGGGTCGGCGCGGCGGGTCAGCAGCGCCAGCTGATCGGGCGCCGCGCACTGCAGTTCGGCGGTGTCCTCGATGAGGATGACGCGATCCTGGGCGAAGGCCGGAAGGGCCAGGATTGCGTTGGCCAGGGTCGTCTTGCCCGTGCCCGTCCCGCCGACGATCAGGATATTCTCCCGCGCCTGGGCGGCCGCTTCCAGGACCATGGCCTGGGCGCTGCTCATCACCGCCTGGTCGACATAGTCCGCCAGGGTGAAGATGGTCTGCGGGCGTTTGCGGATCACGAAGCCGGGGCCCGCCGACACCGGCGCATAGACGCCCTGGAAGCGCTCGCCGCCCGGCAGGGTGGCGCTGGGCAGGGGGTTGTCGTGATTGACCACATCGCCGGCATGGTCAGCCACCAGGCGCAGCACCCGTTCGGCGTCAGCTCGAGCGATTATCTGACCGCTATGGACCCGTCCCGCACCGGCCCGTTCGATCCAGATCGCCCCGTCGGCGTTGACGATCACCTCGACCACGTCGGGGGCGGCCAGGGCCTCGGCGATGACCGGTCCCAAGGCGTGCGCCAGGGCCTGGGCCTTGCGCGCCTGGGTTTCGGGGGCGTGGACGGTCATGGTCAGTCCTCGAAGTCGAAGGTCAGGTCGGCGACGCTGAGGATCGCCGGCGCAGGCGCGCTGGGCGTCCTGGCGGCCTTGGCCGGAGCCGCTTGCAGCGGCGGCCCGCTCGGCCGCGCCGCGCGCACGCCGAGCCAGTCGTTGGGCGGCGCGCCCGGGGTGTCGAGCGTCTCGGGGGTCTGAACGAACAGCGCTCGCTCCCCGGCGAAAAAGTTGCGTGTCACCGCCGCGATCGTCGGCGCCTCCCAGTAGCGGATCTTGTCGGTGACGAACGGCTTGGCGTTGTTGACGAACAGGAACTGCTTGTCGGCCGCCAGCCCGCGCACGTCCTGCTCGGCCAGGACATAGCGCTCGACCTCGGCCTGGTTGCGGCTGTGATGGCCCTTGCCGAAGGCCAGGCGCGGGTCGCTGAAGCTCTCGCGCATCTCCAGCGCCCGCCCCGCCCGCTTGACCACCCGCTCGATGCTGGTCGGCTCGGAGGTCGCGAAGGCGGCGGTGACGTGGCAGTTGTCGAAGATCGAGGTGTGGACGCCGTAGTACTTGAAGACGTCGTTGAACGACTGGCAGATCAGGTGCGCGACGATGCCGTAGCCGGCCATCTCCCCCAGCGCGTTCTCCAGGAACGGCAGCGGGCCAAGCTTGGGAAACTCGTCGAGCATCATCAGCAGCTTGTGGCGCTTGGGCCGCCCGCGGCTGTCGGCGTCCACCGTCTCCATCAGGCTGTTGAGGCTCTGGCGCAGCATCACCCGCACCATGAAGGCCAGGCGATCGGCATGGGCCTGTGGAGTGATCAGGTAGAGGCTGACCGGCGCCTTCGCGCAGACCAGGTCGCCGATGCAGAAGTCCGAGGCGCTGGTGGCGTGGCACACCAGCGGATCGGCCCACAGGGCCAGCGACTTCTGCGCCGTGGCCAGCACGCTCGAGCGCACCCTGGGCTCCATCGACCGGAACGCCGTCGCGCCAAGCCAGACCTCGGGATGGATCTCGGCGATGGGCTCGAGGTCATCGTCGCGCGCCAGGCCGTCCGCGGCGGCCGGGTCGGGACGCCAGCGGTGCTGGGTGGCCAGCATGGCGTCCAGCGTCGCCTCGATGTCGATCAGCAGCCGACGGACATGGGCCAGGGTCTTGTGCTCGTCGGGCTCGGCGTAGAGGCAGTGCAGGATCACGCCGGTGAAGAAGTTGGCCGCGCTCTGGTCGAAGAAATCGAGATTGCCGCCCTTCAGTCCGGTCGGGTCGACCAGGATGCCGACGATGTTCTGGATGTCGGCGATTTCCATGGGACCCTTGCGGACCTCGAACAACGGGTTCCAGCGCGCGGTGTTGGGATCGGTCGGGGCGAAATAGAAGGTGTGCGAGAAGGTGCGGCGATGGTCGGCGGTGATGTGCCAGAGTTCGCCCTTGCGGTCGTAGGCGAACAGGCTTTCGCCCCAACTGACCATGGAGGGCACCACATGGCCCGCCCCCTTCCCCGAGCGCGAAGCGCCCACGATCACGCAGTGGACCAGCATGACGATGCTGAGGAGCCGGCCCTTCAGGCGGCCCAGCACCCTGCCCTGCAACCTTGCCCCCGCCACAAGCCCGGCGCGCCGGGCGTCCGCCAGATCGCCCCAGGCGGCCTTGCCGAAGGGCCCGGGCCGCGCCACGAACCGACGCGTCAGGCCGATGACCATCAGCAGCGGCCAGAGAAACACCGCAAGCCCGATCAGGGCGGCCTGGTCGAAGACCTGCGGATAGGTCCCGGCCCAGCGGCCGTACCAGGCCAGGAACGCCCACGGCGCATAGAGCCGCACGGGCCCGACCACGCCCCAGCCGGGGCCGAAGGCGGCCGGATAGCCAAACTGCAGGGCCGCCGACTGACCGGCCGCCCATGACCCCGCCACCATGCCCGCCAGGCCAAGGACCAGGATCGCGAGCGCCTTGGGCCCCTTGGCCATCATCGCCTCCAAGCCCCCGCGCGATAGTCGAGCAAGGGCCGGCGGCCGTTTCAATCCGTCAATTCTAGGGGGCTAGGGCTCGGGCCCCAGGAACGGAACCTTGCCCTTGGCCAGGCCCAGAACCTTGTTCAGGCCCTTCTGCTGGGCCGCCACCGGGTGACGGGCGATCGCCGCGACCACCCGCCGGTCGACCTCGCGCACCGCCTGGCCGACGCCCAGCCCCATCTGCGAGGGCGCGACCAGGGCGTCCTCGCCCAGTTCCCTGGCGACCATCAGGCGGGTTCGGGTGCGCGCCACCGCTTCGATACGCGTGTCGGCTCGCCTGATCTTGCGCTCCAGGGTCCGTCCTTCACGCCGCGCCGCCTCGGCGGCCTGCTTTTCGGGATCCAGTCGCGCGGCCAGGAAAGCCCGTCCCTCGGGACCGCGCAGCCAGTCGCGCCGCACCGCATAGCTGATCTCCGCCAGGCGCGCGGCCTGCCGGGCGCGGGCCAGGGCGTTGAGCTCGGCATGGGTCGCCCAGATCATCCGCGCCGGATTGCGGATCCAACGGGCCAGGCTGGCGCGCCTGGCCCGCCCACGGGCGATCCTGCCTTCGGTGGCGATCAGCGTCCCCTTGGCCAGCGCCCGCGCCGAGGCCGCCTCGGCCAGAACCTCGCGCACGATATCGCCGGCCCGGGGCGCAGCGGGCCGCTGCAGACGGCCAAGTTCGCGCGCCCAGCCGTCGCGTTCGGCGATCATGGTGGCGTGGATCGTCTCGAATTCGCGGATCACCGCGCCGATCGGATAGAGTCCGCGCGTCAGGCCCTCGGCCATCCGGTCTTCCAGATCGCGCAGCCTGGCCGGCCCGTCCTTGCGCGCCTGGTTGCGCTCGCGAACCCGGCGGTTGATGTCGCCGCGGTCGGAGGCCTCGCCGCGCCGCTCCATGCCCGAGGCCGACGGGCCCAGGTGGATGGTCGGCTCGCGCGCCTCGCCCTGATCGGCCAGGCTGTGGTGCGTCACCTGGGGCGCGTCCGCACCCAGGTGCTGGCGCAGATGCTGGTTCTGGATTTCGCACCACTCCAGCCGAAGCGCCCTGACGGCGTCGGGATTGTCCCATTCGCGACCCTTCAGGCCAAAGCCTTCGGGGGTCACCCGCCTTGTGGTGACCAGGATGTGGGCGTGGTGATTGCGCTGGTCGCCGTGGGCGTCGGGATCGTGGATCGCGTAGTCGGCGATCATGCCCCGCGCCACCAGGCTGTCCCGGACGAAGGCGCGCACCAGGGCGTGGCGCTGATCATCCGACAGCTCGTGCGGCAGGGAGATCAGCACCTCGCGGGCGGTGCGCGAATCCGCACGCTTGTCGGCCGCTTCGGCCGCGTTCCACAAGCGCTCGCGATCGGTAAGCGACGCCGGCGCGGCGTCCGGGGCCATCAGACCCGAGAAGGCCACCCCGCCCTTGGCGGTGTAGTCGAAGGTCATCTCCAGGCGCTGGTCGTGCAGGCTGGTCGCGGCGCGATAGGCGGCCGCCGCGACGGCCGATCGGCCGTCGGCGCGCTTGATCGCCTGCACCTCGAGCCGGAACTGCGCCACCGCATCTCCTGGTCCAATTCGCGCTGGGCGCGGGGATCGCTAAGGGGCTGGCCCCTTGGCTGACGGCGTCATCCCGATGACGCTGGCCGCAGGCATTGCTAGCAATGCATAACTGCGCCCTTGTCACCCACGACAGGTCAGGGGTACGCTCCTCATCATCCGAAATCAACCGCCGACCGTCCCGCCCGCCAATCAACCGGCCGTACGCCATGCCCCCCGACCCCGCCGTCTCCGCGCCTGGCTCCCGCCGCCGCCCCGAAAGCCCGGCCGCTCGCCAGCGGCGTCTGCAGGCCCTCGAGGTCGCCCTGGCCGATCGCGAGCATCGCGCCCGCGAGGCGCTGTCGGGCCTGCGCGGCTCCCTGCCCCGCAACCGCGGACACGTCACGCCGCTGGCCAGGATCGAGGACGACGAAGAGCGCCTGGCTGTGTGGCGCGCCCGGGTCGAACGCCTCGAAGCCCTGCTCGACCAGACCGAACGCAAGCGCGAGACCCGGGCCAAGATCGTGCTGGGGACGACGCTGCTGGCCGAGGCCGCGCAGGATCCCGACGACCCGCTGCTGGCCCGGCTCCTGGCCATCGTCGACGCCCGGGTCCACCGTCCCCGCGACCGGCTGGCGATCGCCGAGACCCTGGGCCTGGCCATCGCCCCGGTGAAGGCGCGGACCGTCCCCGACCTGCCCGATTTCGACGCCATGGCGGCTGAGCGCCTGGCGCAGGAGACCTCGCGCGAGGCGCCCAGCGACGCGCCGGCGCCAGGGCGCCGACGGGGCAAAAAAGGGGGCTGACGCCCCCTCCCCTAGTGCAGGGTCTCGGCGGCGAGCCACCGCTCGAACATCTGATCGATCGCCTCGTCGCACTCGATCCTCCACTGCTCGGCGGTCTTGCCGTCCGGCGGGAAGTCGGCCGCCAGGGTCTGCAGGGTCAGATGGTCGAAGGTCACCACCGAGATCATCCCGGCCTCGCCCAGCGCCAGAACGTGACGGGTCATGGCTTCGTCGCGTTCGCTGGCCCAGTGACGGATGAAGGCCCCGCCGGCCAGCTTCAGGACGATGCTGTAGCGAGGCTGGCCGCTGGCGATGTGGGCCTGGATCAGTTGACGCTCGAGGTGATCGGACTGGGTCGCGGACATGGGATGGCTCCGGCTGGACCGACGCTCCCCTTGAGCGCCTTTGTCCCTCTCCTCCTGTCGGGCCCCGGCCCGTCACCGGAGGGGTCGCGCAGCGGTCCCGGAGGGGAACCCGCGCCAGCGGGTTGACGGGCCGGGTGACAGGATAATCTTGGAAGAGGCGCCCCCAGGCTCAGTCCGGCGGGCTACGCCGTCGCGAGTCGACGGCGGCGAGATCCCGTGGGGATCTCGTCAGCCCGGCCGGCCCCACCGGTCGGACGCGGGACGACGGGCGCCACGGCGCGCCGCCATCGGCGGCCGCCCGCGCCCGGGAGGTCCGCGAGCGCGGCCTGGCGGTAGGGCCGCCTCGCCCACGGCCCGAAGGGCCCGCGAGGCCGCCCGGCGCCGCAAGCGGGCCCGGCGCCAACCGCCCGCCGGCGACAAAAGGGGGGCCAAGCCCCCCGGGGTCAGTCGCCGACGTAACCCTGCATCCGCAGCGCCAGCCACTGCTCGAAGAACTGGTGATCCTCCAGCCGCCCTTCGGCGTCCAGCCGATCGCACCCGTCGAGCACAGCGCCGCGCTCGTCGTCCGACATCGCCGCCCAGGCCGCCCGGGCCTTCGCGCGCTCGGCCTGATGTTCGACCAGGGCAAGGTGATCCAGCCACGCGTCCGCCTGCGCGTCGGCCTGCTCTTGAAAGGGAACCGCCGCGGACTGCTGGGCGCCGAGCAGCGAGCGCATGAAGGAAGAGATCGCGTTGAACATCGTGGAGCTCCAACCATCGCTCCTCGTGAGCGACGTTGAACCCGAGGGCCACGGACGGGGTCCCGCAGTCACCACAGCGGCCGACAGGCCGCGAGGGGAACGGCGCAGCCGCCCACTTCGGGTCGTCCGTGTCACGATGGGAAGACGTCGCCAGAAGGCTCAGCAGGCGTGCGCCACACGACGGCGGCGAGATCGCGCCGCCCTCAGCGCCGACTTCCGTCCGGCAGCACGAAGAGCCCCCGCGCCCCGGACCCCGCGCCCGCCGCGACCGCCTCGCTTGAGGGTCGAGGCACGAAGATCGCGTCGATCGGCGGCGCGGCGGCGTCGACCGCCCCCGGAGCCGGGCCCGTGGCCGCATAGAAGGCATGGTCGCCGATCACCGCGCTGGGCGTGCGGCCGCCGAAATGGACGAGCCTGGGCGAGACCTGGCCGGCCGCGGCCCGCGCCGCGACGATGCGCGGGTTCTGGAAGTAGAGCGCTTTGCCCGTGGGATCTGGAACGCGCCCCTCCAGCACCAGATTGACCAGGGTGTCGACGCGGGCCCGCTGAACCGGGCTGGCCGCCGGCAAGGCTCGCCAGTCGCCGCCCGCGCGAAGCACCGGCTCGAACTGGGCCCGGGCGTTGAGCACCTGGTCCACGCTCGTCCCCCAGCGCCCGTCGGCGAGACGATTGAGGATGGTGCAGACGACGGCCAGGAGGCCGCTGTCGCCCTGGTTGGCGGCCTCGGCCACCGTGACGCGGGCGATCGCCTCGCGCGCGCCCGGCGCGGCCAAGGCCGCGGCCAGGTCCTCTGCGCGCGCGAACCCGGCCAGCGGGCCCAGAAGCAGCCCCAGGAGAGCCAGAAGTGTCCGGCGCGGCCTCATGCGCCCGGCGCCCAGATCGGGGCGTAGACGCCGAGGATTTCCGAAGCCTGGACCGGACCGTAGTAGCGGCTGTCGAAACTGTTGGGGATCCGTCCGGAAAAGACGACGTACTCGCCCGCGCCCAGGCGCCGGCAACCGCGCCAGCGCGGCAGCCTGCGTCCGCGCCGATCCCGGTCGGCGATGGCCCCAAGCGCGCGCCCGTCGATGGACAGACGGCCATCGGCGCAGGCCAGCCTCCCCTCCCCGGCCGCCACCGCCTTCAGGATGCTGCCCCGCGCCCGACCCGGCTGGGCGAGACGCAGATAGGGCATGGCGGCTGGCGGCGGCCGAAAGGCGATCAGCAAGCCGGGGGCCGGATCGGCGGCGACGCGCCGGTAGAGCCCGACAGGCTCGCTGGGCGAGGTGTTGAGCAGCACCAGCGGCGCATCCAGCAAGGCCGACCCCAGCGCCAGGGGCGCGGGGATCAGGGCGGCCAGGACGAGAGCACCGGAGACGCGCATGCGCTCAGCCCCCCTACCCCGCCCGACCGTTTCAATCCCCCAGAAATCAGGGGCGGCTGCGGCATGCTCGGGCGGCCCGGTCACTGATCCACCGTGGAAGTTGCCACCTGGCAACCTGCTTCATCCAAGCCCCCTGGCGCGCCCGTCAGGCCCATCGGCGCGCCCCGGCCGCCTCGGTCAGGTGCATGAACCTGCTCGGCGTCGTCGCCGCCGGTCACTGATCCCCCGACAGAGTTGCCATGTGGCAACTTGAGGTCTCGGCGACGAAAAAGCCCCGCCGGCTCGGCCGACGGGGCTTCAGAAGCGAATGATCGATCGCGCCTCAGGCGCTGGGGCGCAGCCGGACCAGCTCGGCCTGCAGGGCGGCGATGAAGTCGGCGTTGGACGCGCCCGCGTCGAGCGCCAGCTCCAGCACCGCCTTGCCCGGTCCCTTCGGCTTGACGGTGAACAAGGTCACCGCCCCGTGCTTGACGACCCGCGTCTCCCCCGCGGCCGTGGGCGCCTCGGTCTTGCCCAGGCCCGCATTGCGCAAGGCCGCGACCACCTTGGCCGGCTCGATATAGGGCTGGCCGGCCTCGCGCCGTGCGGCCTGCTCGGACGAAAGCGTCTTGGCCGCCGCGATCACCCGGCCGCGCTCGGGGTTCTGGGCCAGGACCGGCTTGAGATCACGAGCATGCTTTTCCAGGACCTGCAGGTGGTCGCCAAAGGCGGCGACGACCTCGGCCGGCAGGCGGCCAAGGTCCAGGAACTTCGAGAGCCAGGCCTTGGTGACGTCGAGCCGCTCGGCCATGCGCGCGGCCACCCCGCCATAGTAGAGGTCGATGGCGTGCAGATAGTCGACCGCCCGCTCGTAGTCGGAGAGGTCCTTGCGGGCGCGATTTTCGATGTCGGCCAGGCGGAAGGCCTGCTCGTCGGAAAGATCGCGCTCCTCGACGAGATACTTGATCTCGCGGTGCTCGACCTCCCGCAGATAGCTCACCGCCCAGTGGCGGCGGGCCCCGGCGATGACCTCATAGTCGAAGTTCGGATCGTCGGCGACCCGGCGGACAATGGCCGGAAACTCCTGCTTGCCCTGGGCGCGCAGGCCTTCCAGCAGCTCCGAGCAGGTCTCGGGCGTCAACAGATCGTATTTGCGGTTATGGCGCGCCCACATCCGGCAGCGGGCCGGGTCGACCAGGCGCAGGGTCTTTTCCTGCAGGTCGCCGGAGGCCAGGCGCGACAGGCCCATGATCCGGTCATTGACCCGCGGCGGTATGGGGGCGGCGGGAACGACGGGGGCGGGCGCAGCCGCCTCCGCCAAGGCGTCCACCTTCGGGGGATTGGTGACCGCCGCGGGCGGGGCCTCGCCGATCAGGCTGCCCAGGATGTTGCGGTTCTTGCTCGTCGTGGAGGCCATGGCCTTACTCCCCTCCCCTAACCGACGCCCAGGCGGCGCAGCTCGGCGCGATGGCTCGGCCAGGCCTTGCGGATCAGGATCTCGATCTCGCTGTTGAGCCGATCGAGGTTGTTGCGGCAGCGCTCGTGCACCCGGCCGCCGCCGGCGACCTCGTAGACGGTGCGCAGCTGGACGTTGGCGTTGTCGATCTCGGCCGAGTCCAGCAGCGAGTTGCTCAGCATGTCCGAGCCGAACACCGCCGCCATCATCTCGCGGATCTGGATATGGGCGCTCTTGGCCTCGTCGACCTTGGTGGCGACCACGCGCAGGAACTCGTAGCCGTTCTTGGCCAGGCCGTACTGGTCGAGCAGGCCGACCGTGTCGACGATCATCCGCAGGAAGTGGGCCGTCGAGGCGAAGTCGACGGTGGACGGCGGCGTGGGGATCAAAAGGGCGTTGGCCGCCCGCAGCACCGCCAGCGAAATCATGCCCAGCGCCGGCGGCGGGTCGAGCAGAACGACGTCATACCGGTCGGCAATACCAGCTATACCATTGCGCAGGCGGTCGAGCAGATCGGGCCTGCCCTTCATCCGCGCGGCGGCTTCGTATTCGGCCTGGTAGAGCCCGAGATTGGCCGGGATCAGGTCGATGCCGGCCCAGCCCGTCGGGCGGATGGCGTAGTCCAGGGTGGCCTCGCCGCCATGCCAGAAGAAGGGCAACAGGGTGTGGTCGTCATCGATGTCGATGTCGGGATTGAACCCGAACACCGTCGTCGAGGAGGCCTGGCTGTCGCAGTCGATAATCGCGACGCGATAACCCTTTAGCGCCAGATATTGAGCGATGTGGCAGGTCAGGGTCGACTTGCCCACGCCGCCTTTGAAGTTCTGCACCGCCAGTACGATCGGCGGGTCGCCCTCGGCCCGGCGCGGGCGCGTGCCGAAGAGGTCGCGCATGGCGTTGACCTCGGCCAGGCTATAGCCCTCGCGCCGACCGCTCTCGGTCATACGCGGCGGCGGAAGACGCCCTTCGGCCTCGGCCTGCCGTATGGCCTCCGGGGTCCTACCGACCATCTCGGCGGCCTTGCTGATCGGGAAGCGGGTGTCGACGACCTTCTCGACGCCCGGGGCGAACACCGTCTCGCGCAAGCGGGTGATCACATGGTCGGCGCGGTTGGTCAGATTGGTCAGCGCATCGAGCAGCACGGGTCCGGTGGCGGCTTCGGTCGCCAAGGCGGTCGTGTTCATCACCCCTCCACTTTGCAAATTTCGATGAGACTAGACGATATTTGCAAAGTTGTCGTTGGAGAGCGTAAACAAAACCTTAACCGTCAAGCGTCGCGTCGAGCCCTCAAAGGCTCGAGGCGCGTCGCGCTCGCAACGACTCCCCTGCCCGCGTTAGAAGAAATCGTTATCGACGAAAGTTAGAAGGGTTAAGCGGCCGGCGACCGCCTCCAAAGCCCTGCCTGGCAAGGGTTTGCCAAAGAGGCCGGTCACCGATCCCCCGACACTAAGGTCACTGATCCCCCGATGGACCGGTCACCGATCCCCCGAGGAAAAGGTCACTGATCCCCCGAGGGCTGGCGACGCCGGTCGAGCATCTCGTCCAGGCTCGCCGCGCGCGCATCCTCGCGGACCCGGCGCGAATCGGCGGCGGCCAGGGCGTCGAGCTCGGCCTTGATTCGGGCGCGCTCGGCCGCGTCGCGCCGCACGAAATGGACGGCCGCAGCCCCGTCTCGGGTGGTGACCTGGGTCAGGGCGTAGTCGGGCAGGCTGTCGGCGGTGATGATCTTCTTGAGCAGGTAGGTGAACTGCTTGAGCGGTCCCTCGCTGCCCGACTTGTCGTAGAGGACGCTGACCCGGCAGGTCCACCCGCCCTCCTGGTCGCCGGCGTGCTTGCGGGCGATGCGGTAGATGGCCCGCTCCAGCCCGCCGGTCAGCAGGAAGTAGTCCGGATGCAGGGTCAGCAGGGCCCGGTCGCGCATCAGGCCCTCATAGACCCAGTTGGACAGGGTCAGGGTCAGGCCGCGCGGCGCGCCGGTGACCGGATCCGACTCCAGCGTCCACTCGTCCAGCCAGCCGAACTGCGCGCGCTTGTTGCGCTTGGGCGCACGCAGGGACGTCTCGATCGTCGTCGACTGCAGGCGCTCCAGAGCCGCCTGCAGCTCGCGATAGCCGGCCCCACCGGTGTCGCGGTGGATGGCCTTGAGCAGGTCGTAGGAGGTGGTGTGGATGGTGCGCGGAATGTCGTTGTCGCCACGATCTCGCAGCTTGTTCAGGTGCGAGGTCGCCCAGATCAGGATGTCGGCGTCCCAGATGGTGGCGATGCCGAACTGGGGGTTGGCGCTGACCCGGACATGGACGTCGCCGTCGGGCGAGACGTACTCGATGGGCTTGAGGCGCTTGCGCTTGCCCAGCGAGAAGAACGGCCGCTCCATCAGCTCGCGCTGGTCCTTCCAGGCCAGGTCCGCGACCTGGGGGACGAAGAGATCGAACTCTTGATTACGAATCGCGCGCTTGGACATGTCGGGGTCCATTGTGCGCCCCCGGCCGGGCCGACGCAAAAGCCCGCCCGGCCGTCCCGTCAGCCGCGCGCCCTTCATCGCTGAACGGCGACCCGGCGCCAGCAGCCGGAAAGTTGCCACGTGGCAACTTCCGGCGCTGACGGTGGATCAGTGACCGACGCGGGCCTTGGCCCATCGCCACGCCCCAGCCCCGACGCCCGCGGCCGCCACGCCGGCCCTGGAAGTTGCCACGTGGCAACTCCGGCCGTTTGGCTCACAAGCGACCGTCCAGGCCCGCAGGACCGCCCGCGCCGTCCGCAGCGCGCCACCCGGGACCGAAGGCGCAAAGCCGCCATCTGGCGCGGCTCCGCCCTGTCGGTGGATCAGTGACCGGAACGGCCCGCCCCGGATCGGGGCGGGCCTGCGGGCCTCAGCCGTCTTCGCCAGGCTCGGGCTCGGGATTGGCCTCGGGACGGTCGAGCGATTTGAGCTCGTGGCCGGGGCCGGCGACGACGATCTTGGTGAAGTAGTGCTCCTTGCCGTCCTTGTCGGTGTAGCGCTCGTTGCGGATCTCGCCCTCGACATAGACCTTGGAGCCCTTGGCCAGCACCCGGCCCTCCAGCCACTTCACCGTGCCGGGGCTCCAGACCTCGACCTGGTGCCAGGTGGTGAAGTCCTGCCGCTCGCCTTCCTTCTTGCTGTAGCGGCTGGTGGCGACCCGCAGCACCGCGTAGGCCTTGCCCTTCTGGGTGGTGCGGATCTCGCTGTCCGCGCCGGTGAAGCCGATCAGTTGCGCCTTGTTCAGCATGGTCTTTCTCCGTCTCCCGCCGGGAAGGGCCCCGGCGGTCCGCGGCCTCGCCGCGATCACGGGCCCTGGCTGGGCGGGGAAGGAGGGACGGGCCCAAGCCCGCGGCGGCTGGACGCCGGCCTGCACGAAAGCGCAGCGCAGGAAGGCCGGAGGCTCCGGCCAGAGCGCCTGGTCTTGCCAGGTCGGCTTGGACCCGGCCCGGCCCGCCCTAGGGACGACGTGATCGATCGCGGCGCGGACGCGACCCGCGGGCTTACATCCGCCGGAGCGCGAAAGACCCGCTGACCCAGGGCGCGAGCGGCTTCACCGGCGCGGGCGGCGAGGCCCACGCCCGAACGGCCGGAAGGACGCCACGAGGGACGCCGCCAGACGCGCCAGACGCCGCAAGGCGGCGCGCGCAGGATCCGCCGCCGCCGCCAGCTCGTCGTCGGCCTGCGGCGCGCCAAGCGGCCAGAAGGGCAGGGCGGCCAGGGCCAAGACCTCTGTCGAGGCGGGCGCTTGCGACGCCGCCGACCTGGATGGAGACCCGCCGCCAGGGTCGCCGCCGGTCCGAAACGAGGTCCGCACGAACGAATCGCCAACCCCAAGCCGTCGTGGCCGGCAAGGGCGCAGACCCAAGATCTGGACGGCCGTTCCGGGTTCATTCCCTCCCACTGCGAGGCCAGGCGGCGCGGCGAGGACCGCCGCGCCGAAAGGCGGGCTACCTCGCCGGCCGGATGGGCACGCAGCGGATGCCGCGCTCGGCCGCCTTCTGGGCCAGGTTGAGGGCCGGACCGAACGGCCGCTCGGCCGCCTGGGGGTGCGGCTGGAGGCTCGCCGCCAGGGTCAGGACGCAGACCGGCTCCAGGTCGAGCAGCGCGTCATTGGCCTTGAACAGGGCCGCGCGGCCCGCGCGGTCGAAGTCGGGCCTGGCCAGGACGAGCTTGACGCGCTTTTGCCTGGCCCAGCTGATGGCCAGCGTCTCGCCGCCCCGCGCCCCGCAGGTGGCCAGGGCCATGTCGGGCCAGGTCTCCAGGGCCCAGTTGAGGGCGTCGAAGATCCGCCCGCCGTCGAGCGGGGTGCCGGCGCCCGGCGCGGCCCGGAAGGCGACCACGGCGTAGCCTGGATCGACCGCCTGCTGGCGACGGGCCTTCATCGCCCGCACCGCCTCGCGCGCCTCGACCTGAGCGGCGGTGACGCGCGAGCCGCGCACGCTGCCGCGCCAGGGCGTCCACACCTCGCCGGTGGCCGCCCGGTAGGTCTCGGCGGCGGCGTCGCGCACCAGGTCGGCGGCCAGGGCCGCCACGTCGGCCGCGCGGGTCCGGGCCGTCGCCGCCTGCAGGTCGGTGTCGGCGACCTCCGAGGCGTCGAAGTCGCGCAGCAGGCGGTTGATCTCGTCACGGCCGCGATCGGCCTCGCGGTCGATGCGCTGTGAGGCCGAATGGAAGGCGCCGATCAGGGCCTCGCAGAACACGCCCTGGAAATCCTTCAGGGCGGTCTCGCCGACGAGGTCGAGCAGCTCGGTCATCAGCGCCTGGCCCAGCTGGACGAGGGCCTCCTCGGGCGGATGCGGGCGCGGGTCGTCCAGGTCGAGCGCCTGGGCCTCCAGGGGCGTCAGGCGGCCGGTGAGGGGAGGGGGCTGAAAGGTCATGGGAAAGCTCCTGGGCTTGAGGTCGGAACGAGCCCTTCGGCTCGCGACCGCCCTCCGCGCCGCTGGCCCGGCAGCCGCCGCAGGGGCTTTGAGCGCAGCGTCCCTTGCGGCGGCCTCCGGACGGTGGCGAGGTCGCCAGGGCCAAGGGCCCGTTCCGGCCAGGCCCCAGGCCGTCTTCCCGTCCCGGCGCTCTGACCCCGCCTCGCGCCGCGCCGATAGCCCCGCGGCCTGGCGTCCCCTGGCCCGACCGATAGGCGCGGGCGCGATGGCCCTCGCAGTAGGACGCCCGTCCCGTCGGGGTCGGCGCGACGGGCCGGCCGCACCAGCTGAAGGCCGCATCCCTGGGATCGCCGATCGGCCAGCGGCAGGCCTGGCGGGGCAGGGCGGCCAGATCAGCCGCCAGCCCGACCGCATCGACGGGCGCGGCCCGCGGCCGAGCCAGCGCCGCGGCCGCCGCCGTCGCCGTCGCCGGCGCCCCGCCGGAGGGTGGCGGCGGGGGAAGGGAGGGGGCCTTGCGCCGACCCCCAGGCCGCGCCGACGGGCGCGCGCGCCGCCCCGGGGCGGACGGCGGCCCGCCGCCGGCCAAGCCCAGGCGGTGGATCTTGCCGATCACGGCGTTGCGGCTCACCGCTCCCAGGGCCTGGGCGATCTGGCGGGCGCTCAGCCCCAGCGCCAGGAGCGCCTTCAGGCGCTCCACCCGGGCCTCGGACCAGCCGCCGGCGGACTGCAAAGCCCCCTCGGACACAGGCGATTTCACAAAAGAAGACATGGTCGGCGCTCACTCTGCGCGCCCCATCGGCGCGCCCGCCGCGTCCCTGGCTCCGCCTTCCACGCCCCCCCAGAATTGGGGGATTGCCCCAGCCCCCGCCGCAACCTAGCGTGACGTCTGTCGGGAACCCGACCTTCAGCGCTCCGCCTCGCGAGCCTGATCCCGCCGTCGCCGAGCGACGGCCAAACCATCGGCCCTGCCGGGTGGTCGACGCTATGTCCAAGCCTTCGGGCCAAAGGCGCCGGCGCGCGTGGTTCACGCGTTCTCAACGCCCGGCTTTCCGCTCCGGCCCACGCCTTGAGCCGCCAGGGTCAGGTCGTCCCAGCCCCCGACCAGGCGGTCGGGATCGGCGGCCGATAGCGGCAGTTGCGCCAAAGTCGCGGGCCAGGCGCCCGGCGCCCCCGCACGGTGGTCTCGTTTGAGGATCAGGCCGCTAGATGCTCGCGTACTTTCGACGGACCTCTAGGCCAAGGGAAGATTACGATAGAACGTCGCCACCAGCGCCAACCGCTCCTCGAATGGCGGCAATTGACAACGACATATGTAACGACCTTATGTCCTTAGGACATAAGGTCGTTACATATAGGCCAGCTAGCTTCACCAAGTGCTTATCGCTTTCACAACCCGGTATCGGCCTGGGCGCTTGAGGCAAGAGTGCAAATCTAAGTCTGGAATGGAGTGGCGATCACGGCGTTGCGGCTACCGCCGACCGGGAGCGTGGGCAAGTTGACTGACGCTTAGCCACCAGCCAGGAGGGCTCGGTTTCGCCAAGACGACTTGCGGATATCCGTAACTTCAGGCCGCTCCCTTTCGCCCATGTTTCACATCCAGCGGCGGAGGGCCGCCGGGCGCATCGCCCCTTCGGACTGCATGTAGCCGGCGGATCGAACAGCTGTCGCCACGATCGGCGTCCCGCCCGGCTATTGCCGCAAACAGCCGGTGGGTGGGTCTGCTAGGGGTGGTGACCTGACCCTCGGCCACCTCCATGAACCTGACTTTGGCACTATGGGCGCAGGCGCCTCGGACCAAGAGAAGCCAATCGCGGTACGGGTCACCTTGCCTTGTAGAAATCGCAGACGCGAATGCTCGATCCTCAGATCGACGGTGATGCGACAGATCGCCTCTGGAACTCTTCAGCCTCACGTCGCAGATTTCACGCATAGCGAGAAATAATGGCAGATTTTTCAATCGCCGATTTCTCTATACGGAAATGCGCTGCCTTTGGTTCAGATCAAACAACCTAAATCAGGTTCGATTGCCTAAGACTGCGACAAATCATACATTCGGATTTTACCGTTCGTTGACCTTGGATCGCTTCCCTTGCGCTAGAGCTTGGCCTCGGAGGAAACGCGGTGATCGGGTTACGCAATCGTTTGAATGGCAATCCGGCCCATACCTTGGCAGCGCTGGATCGTTCACTGGCAACGATCGAATTCGATCTGTCAGGCAAGATTCTGACCGCCAACGCCAACTTCTGCGACGCGATGGGCTACGGGCTCTCCGAGATCATCGGCAAGCACCACAGCTTGTTCGTCGAGCCGGCGTACGCGGAGAGCCGGGACTATCGCGACTTCTGGTCCAAACTCGCCCGGGGCGAGTTCGATGCGCGCGAATATCTGCGCATCGGAAAGGGCGGGCGTGAGGTCTGGATCCAGGCCTCCTACAACCCTGTCCGCAATGGCGTGGGCAAGGTCGAGCGCGTGGTGAAGGTCGCGACCGTGATCACGGACCAGAAGCTGCGTAACGCCGACTTCGAGGCCAAACTCGCCGCGATTAGCCGCGCCCAGGCGATCATCGAGTTCTCGACGGACGGCCTGGTTCTGGACGCCAATCAGAACTTCCTGGACGCGCTCGGCTATAGTCTCTCGGAGATCAAAGGGCAGCACCATCGGCTGTTCGTCGACAAGACCTACGCCGGATCGTCCGACTATGCCGAGTTCTGGCGCAAGCTGAACGCGGGGGAATACGTCGCCGCCGAGTTCAAACGCATAGGCAAGGGCGGCAAGGAGGTGTGGATTCAGGCCTCCTACAACCCCGTGTTCGGGCCCAAGGGGCGCGTCGAGAAGGTCGTGAAGTTCGCCACGGTGGTGACCGGACGGGTCGACGCCATCAACCAGATCGCCGAGGCCCTGGAGCGCCTGGCGGCCAACGATCTGACCTGCCGGCTCGACCAGCCCATCGATCCGCAGTTCCAGAAGGTGCGTGACGATCTCAACCGCGCCCTGGCCGCCCTCGACGAGACTATGAGCTCGGTTACTGCGGCGACCGGGAGCGTCGGCGCCGGCGCCGACGAGATCTCCATCGCGTCGGACGATCTCTCCCGCCGCACCGAGCAACAGGCCGCCAGCCTCGAGGAGACCGCCGCCGCCCTCGACCAGATCACCGCCACCGTCAACCGCAGCGCCGAGGGCGCGCGGCAAGCTTCCGCGGCCGCCTCCAGCGCGCGCGCCGACGCCGCCCGCTCGGGCGACATCGTCGGCGACGCCGTGGCGGCCATGGGCGAGATCGAGAAGTCGTCCGGCCAGATCACCAGCATCATCGGCGTGATCGACGAGATCGCCTTCCAGACCAACCTTCTGGCACTCAACGCTGGCGTCGAGGCCGCTCGGGCGGGTGAAGCCGGTCGCGGCTTCGCCGTCGTCGCCCAGGAAGTCCGTGCCCTGGCCCAGCGCTCGGCCGAGGCGGCCAAGGAGATCAAGACCCTGATCGCCAACAGCGGCGCGCAAGTCGAGCGCGGCGTGAAGCTGGTCGGCGAGACCGGCCGCGCGCTCGGTGAGATCGTCGAGAAGGTCGGCCAGATCGACGGCCTGATCTCCGAGATCGCCCAGTCTTCCAAGGAACAGGCAACGGGCCTCAGCGAGGTCAATGTCGCGGTCAACCAGATGGATCAGGTCACCCAGCAGAATGCGGCCATGGTCGAGGAGGCCACCGCCGCGTCCGCCAGCCTGAAGTCCGAAGCCAGCGAGCTTCGCCAGATGGTTGGGCGGTTCAGAATTAGTGCGATCACGGCGGCAAAAGCCGCGTCCAGCCCGCCTCGCGAGCGCCCCGGCGCGATCCAGAAGGCACGCCCGATTACCCGCGCGCCCATGCCGATCCGAGGCTCGGCGGCGCCGGTGCTCGATAGCTGGGAAGAGTTCTGAGTCACGCCGGCATTGGAGAGCGCCATGACCGCTGATGAAGTTGCATTGCTTGTGGGCAACTGACGGTCATTCGAAAAGTCCGCAACGGGTCGGCAGCGGTCGCCAGCACCGACGCGGGATGTCGACATGCCGAAGTCGCCAATCTGGAGCCGAGCCAATGACGGCTCACGACCCTTCTCAGACCTTGCCACACCCCGTAGCGTAGCCGGATGAACTCAGCGTCCGACTATCCATTGCTGCGTCGCCTCCTTGAAGAGGGGGAGTTGTCTGTCCAGGTGAAACAGAGCCTAGTCCAAGCTTTGAACGACCCGGGCACCAACGAATGGCGGGTTTCCGGCAACACGCTTCAGATCGACGTCCACAAGGCTGATGGACGTGTCGAGCTGTTTGATTTGCTGGAAGGTCCCGACGCGCCCGCACAAGCGATCTCGATCGAGGACCTGAAAGCGGCCTTCTAGAACGCCCGATAACCACCCGTTGCGGTCTTTCCAATGGTCTGGTTATTGGAGCGCTCAAGAGAGCGTCGCCATGCCAAACCTGCCTATCGATACGAACTTCTACGTGGCATCCGACGCCGAGAGCGGTTTCCGGAATGGTGAGATCTTCCACACGAAACGGACCGTTCAGGGGGGCGTGCTAGCAACGCCAATCGGGCGCTACTTCACGACAAAGCCCAACATCGGGGCTGAGGGCTACCATCCACATTCGCGCCTAGACTGCTTCGTGCGTGACCATGAACTGGCGCCGGCTGAGGACTGGCTCGCGCGGCGGCTAGCGGATGCGCTCCTGAAGGGCGCTGTGGTTGCGGAGCCGTTGTGGGTAAGTTGGCATCGCGCAAAGGAACTCGGCGGTGAAGCGCGAGGCGAGGTATTTGATTTCGACTGACCATGACGTCCGCTTTCCACCCCCAGCTGACGCCAGAATAGTCCGCTCGGTGGCGACGGGCGCCATGTCCGCGTTCAGCGCCGGCGCTAATTCCCGCTCCCGACCCTAGTCAGGCATTCATCTTGCGACCTATTGTTGCGGATGGCCCTGGATAACTACGAAGGCGTGCCGGTCGTCGGCGGCTGGTTCCTATACGGCGGGACCGTTCGCACGCGCGTTGAGATAATTGCTCGCGACTATGACGTTTGGCATCGAACCCTTGAGGCGGATGAGATGCTGGAGGCTGACGACGCCCCCGTTCAGCCCGGACCGGACGGCCGTCTATATTACCTTCGTGGGAATACGCTTCCCCACCAAACTCTCGACGAAGCCAGGGCCTGGGTAGACAGCCAGCCTTGGGCTCCGGTGTGTTGGGACGACCGCTAACCACCCGTTGCGGACATTCCGATAATCCGCATAGTGCGAGGATGGCCGGCCCCTCGAAAACTGAGCGCATGGAACTGCGGCGCTCCATAGGGAACCGAGCCCGCCCGAAATCCTACAGTCCCCCATCCCATCGCGGCGTAGACTGCCTTTGGCCTCATGCTTGTTTTGACTGTCGGAAGTCATGGAAGTTGAGCGAAGATACCAACGCCAAGTGTCCGGAGTGCGCGGGGCCTCTACATTGGATGGGGCGTGCCTTTAAGGCTCCTCGAAAGGCGGACAAGGTCCAATGGACCAAGGTCAGCGCGCTCTGGGGGGCGGGATTTCGGTTTATAAATCATACGCGGTGGCAGGACGCGGAGCCCTTTCCCGAACATCCGCGTGATGTCGAAGATTTCGTGCAGCGGAACCGAGAACATCCCTTTCGGATCCGGCGCTGAGGCCTGCTTTCCACTCCTAGCAGACCCATCCACCGGCTGTTCGCGGCAATGGCCGAGCTGGACGCCGATCGCGGCGACGGCTGTTCGATCCGCCCGCTACATGCATTCGGACAACGCGATCAATGTCCCCGATCATGAGGACGCTGCTGGGCCCACCGTCCAGGCGCCGCCCGCCCGATCCTCCCCCAAACCCCCTAGAATTGGGGTATTGCGCGCCCGGCGACACACAACCTAACGTCGATCATCCTCGACGGTCCGCCGGCGAGGCCAGGGTCGGGCGCTCGCAAGGGCGCGCCCCGGCCGGGCGGTCGTCGCTCTGTACAGGCTTTCGGGCTAAAGGCGGCGGCGCACGTGGTTCACGTGTTCTCAACGCCCGGCTTCCCGTCCCTTCCACCGCCGCGCGATCCTGCGCAAACCCCTTGTCCGCCAAGGCCCGCTCGGCGAGACTCCAAGTCCGATGAAGTCGAATCTCGATCACCTGCCTGACCGCCAGCAAGAAGAGCTGGCCGCCATCACCGGCCACCTGCTGCGCGGCTTCGAGACGGCCACGGCCGGCGGCACCTCGGCCTGGCGCCGCTACGCCAAGATCCACAAGATCATCCTGTTCGGCAGCTATGCGCGCGGCGACTTCGTCGACGAGCCCGAGAACGGCTACCTGTCGGACTTCGACATCCTGGTGGTGGTCAGCGACGAGAAGCTGACCGACATCGCCGAGTACTGGTACGAGACCGAGCAGAAGATCCTACACGACCCGGCCATCGGCCGCATCGTGAACCTGATGGTCAACGATCTCGACGACATCAACAAAAGCCTGGACGCAGGCCTCTACTTCTTCCGCGAGGTTATCGAGCAGGGCGTGATCCTCTACGAGGTCCCTGGCCACGCCTTCCATCCACTGAAGCCGCTGACGTCCCGAGCCGCCCTCGATTTGGCCAATCAATACTTTGGCGCGCAGATGGACGCTGTCGAAACGAGTCTGGAGCGCGCCGCGGACGCGATCGCCAAGGGCCAAATAAAGGATTGGCCCCAGAAGGCGGCCTTCGACCTGCACCAGGCCACCGAGGCAGCCTACATCGCCGTGTTGCTGCTGACCGGCTTTTACGCGCCGCGCTCGCACAACATCCTGTTCCTCCGCGGCCAGGCCGAGGCCAAGGCGCCGGCCCTGATCCCAGCCTGGCCGCGCGAAACCCGGGAAGCGCGCAAGCCCTTCGGGAAACTCAAGCGCGCCTATGTCGACGCGCGCTACAACCAAGCCTCCTACAAGATCAGTACGGCCGAGCTGCAGTACCTCAAGGCCTCGGTCGAAACCCTTGTCAGTTTGGTCCGCACCGTCTGCGCCAAACGACTGGCGCAACTGGCCAAGGCGGCGGAAGAGGAAAGCTGAGCCTCGCCGCATTCCCCGCGTCAGGGATCGCAACCCGAACGGACCGAGATCCAGGACCGATCCCGGGGGAGGGGAGGGGGCTGGGGGCGGCCCCGCCGCCTAGTGCTCGGCCGCCGCCGGCGGGACCCCCGTTCCCCTGACGGTGTGGTTGGATCACGCGACGGCATGCCGGATGTCGACGCCAAGCGCATCGCTAGGGTTGCAATGGCGCTCTGATCGCCTGCGTGGTCGTCGCAGGCTCCACAAGCCTGCGGCCTTGAACCAGCGGGACCCCGCGCGTGCCCCTTTCCTCCCTTTACAGGCAGAACAAGAAGCGAAGCCTCGAGGCGAAGCACCAGAACTCTGACGCCTGGAAGCAGTTCGCCACCTGGATCTGCGAGTCCCCATCGGTCAAGCGGGCGCTCCATGAGCGCCATGCCGGCGCGTGCGCATCCTGCGCCGTAGACATCGTCAGCCCGTCGCTGGAGGGCTGCAGCATCCATCACCTGTCCTATGATCACCGCTGCACGTTTGGCGGCAACGCCACCCGGATTCTTGACTGCGGTCCCTGCCTGTCGACCGCGCCCCGGAAGGCGGAGATCTGCCTGTCGCACCTTCGCCTCCTGCACACCGCCTGCCACGACAGGCTGCACAAGGCGGAGAAGCGCGACCCGGACTGGCGACGGGCGATGGGCATGCCGCCCAGGGCCGACCAGGCCGCCCGCGGGCTCAGGCGACCAGCAGCCCCCTCATCCTCCCGGCCCCTCTAAGCGCCTGACCGCCCGCCAGAACGACCAAGGCTTGGCGCTGACCTGCTCGACCTCGAACCAGGCCTCCTCTCCCTCGAAGTCGGGCACGCGCTCCCTGTCGATGAAGCTGTGGCGGCTTCGCTCGGCGCGGCGCGTGCCGCCCTCGAAGGAGAACATCAGCGTGAACCCGTGGTCGGCGCCGCCATACTGGCGCACGCGCCGCAGCTTCACGATCTCGCGGCCGACGATCCTCTCCGGCGTAGGCGCGTGCAGGCTCGCGCGCCGGTCGGCGCGTTGGGTGGGCATGACAATCTCCGTGTTCCTTAAACGTTCTCATTCCGGAGCGCCGAAGAGTCAACAGCTCACGACCCCAAGTTGGCCGCACATCCGGGCGGCGATCAGCGACCGCCAAGGCCAGTACTTGAGCCAAGCCTTCAGGGGAGGGGGCTCGAGGCGGCCCCGCCCTTAGGAGCCGGCCGCAGCAGACGGGACGCCTCGCGGTCCCAACCTCACAGCTGTAACAAATCGTTCCTCTGCTAGCGCTCGCATAACAGCGATATGGCCGCTAGGGTCGGCGCATCGTCGGCCACGATCCATGGGCGCCGGCGGCTGAGAGACTAGGCCCTGCCCCACGCTCCCGCCTGACGCCGCGGGAGGTCTCGATGGCCGCTTTCCTGTTCTATCCCCGTCTGCCGGACGGCGCCTGCCTGACCTTCGTCATGGCCAACCTGGCCAATGACGGCGCCGCTCTGGAGCACGCCGTCCAGGTGCTGAACGACCACGCCTCGGCCATGGCGGTTTCGGTGTGGCAGGGCGAGCGCCACGTGGCGACCTACCGACGCCCCGCCGCCAGGCCGTCGTGGAAAGACCCGTCGGAGACACCGTGGGCGATCCCCTGTTCGTAACGGCGAATTCACGCGACAGACCGCGGCGGATGCGGGATCCAGGTCGGGCTGATGATCATGCCGATCCCAAGGAGCCCTGGATGCTCGCCTTCCTCGCCGCGCTGGCCGCCGCGGCCGTCTCTGTCCCTCCTCCACCGGCGCTGAGCCAGGTTATCGCCGCACGCGACGCGGCCCTGTTCGACGTCATGTTCGCCCAATGCGATCCGGAGGCCCTGGCGGCCCTGGTGACCGAGGACATGGAGTTCTACCACGACAAGGGCGGGGCGATGGACCGCAAGGCCTTCGTGGACGACTACGCCAGCAGCTGCGCGGCCAAGCGCGCCCCTGACGCCTGGCGTTCCCGGCGCGAACTGGTCCCCGAAACGCTGAAAGTCCATCCCATTCCCGGCTTCGGCGCGGTCGAGGAGGGCGCTCACCGTTTCTATGAGCGCAAGGGCGAGGGACCCGAGCGCCTGGCCGGCACGGCGCGGTTCTCGATCCTGTGGAAGCTGGGCGCCGAC
Organism: Caulobacter sp. CCNWLW153; assembly: GCF_036889365.1. NCBI lineage: Bacteria > Pseudomonadati > Pseudomonadota > Alphaproteobacteria > Caulobacterales > Caulobacteraceae > Caulobacter > Caulobacter sp. CCNWLW153. Next base: position 142,765 of record NZ_JBAKFV010000006.1, on the reverse strand, counting down.
GGCCAATGGCGCATGGCCCGGACCTTCAGCATCGACCACGCGGCCGCGCCCTGATGATTTTCCCCGGCGCCGGACCAGGCTCACGCGACACAGAGGATTGAGCCGCCCCCGGGTCCGGGCGGCTGTCGCGGATGTCCCGTCGCTCGCTAAAGGCCCCGGCGCACGTTTCAAGCGGGATCTCAACGCCCGGATCGAGGAGCTCAGTCCGGCGACCAGTCCGACACCCGCCCCGCCGAAAGCCTCCACCGGACCCAACGCGAGGAAGCGATCGCCTGGCTGCGCATCCTCTGGACGATCCCGATCTTAAACGAGGTCCTGGAAGGCTTCTTCCGGTGGCGCCGCGAAAAGCCCAAGGCCCGGGCGATCTATGACGACCGTTCCCGCCGCGTGCACGAGGCGTTCATGGCGCGTGCACGAGGCGTTCATGGCGCGGACGCCGGTCACCGCCCCGACGCCGGCGCGGGCTCAGTGACAGGTCGGGGTCTCGAAGTGCTCGGCCAGGAAGGTCCTGATCAGCTCGGCGCCTTCCCGCCACAGCGCAGTGGCCGCCTCGATATCGGCGGCGGCGTCCATCTGGCGCGTGATCCGATCGACGGTGCGACCCAGGCGGCGATAGGCTTCCACCTGCGCCAGGGTCAGGCGGCCAGCCTTGAGGTCGTCGCGAACCATCATGATCCGGGCCAGCAACGCGTCGGCCTCGTCCTGCTGATCGTCCACCCGCCTAGCGCCTTATGTCCAGAGCCGCCCCCGGACCCCGATCATCCTCATCCGCCCGTCGTCCACAAGCCCCCCGGCGGTGTGGCAGGATGGCGCGACGAATCTTCCGGACGCCAATGCCCAACGCCCCGCCCACAGCCCTGGATCAGCCCGACCTCGCCGCCCTGGAGGCCATGGCCGCCCAGCTGGAGGCCAGCGGGCGCTACCGGCTGCTGCGCCGGTTCGAGGGCTGCACCCTGCACGCCGGCACCGATCCGGCCACGCTGAAGCGCGGCCTCTTCCTCGACACCGAGACCACGGGCACCGACACCCGCAAGGACGAGATCATCGAACTGGCGATGGTCCCGTTCGATTACGACGCCGAGGGCCGCCTCTGCGCCGTCCACGAGCCGTTCATCGCCCTCCACCAGCCCTCCAAGCCGATCCCGGCCGAGGTGACCAAGATCACCGGCATCACAGACGCCATGGTCGAGGGCCAGACGATCGATCCAGCTCAGGTCGCGGCCTTCATCGCGCCGGCGGTGATCGTGATCGCGCACAACGCCGCCTTCGACCGTCCGATCGTCGAGCGCCTGACCGAGGCCTTCAAGCTCAAGGGCTGGGCCTGCTCCATGAGCCAGGTCGACTGGAGAGGGGAGGGGGCCGAAAGCGCCAAACTCTCCCATCTCGCCAGCCGGTGTGGTTTCTTCTTCGACGGCCATCGCGCCGAGAACGACTGCCTGGCCGGCCTGGAGATCCTGGCCCGCCCGCTCGCCGACGGCCGCACGGCTCTCGCCCACCTTCTCCAGGCCGCCCGCGCCCCGACCTGGCGCATCACCGCCGCCAACTCCCCCTTCGAGCAGAAGGACAAGCTGAAGGCCCGCGGCTACCGCTGGAACGGCGACGACGTCGCCGGCCCCAAGGCCTGGTACACCGACGTCGCCGAACCCGACCGCGAGGCCGAACTTCTCTTCCTCACCCAGGAGATCTACGGCTACGATCCTGGCCTCACCCCACGCCGGATCACCGCCTTCGAGCGGTTCTCGGAGCGAGCCTGATGACGAAAGGCCCTCGCCCGCCTGAAGACCTGAACGTCCGCGAGGGGCAAGCAGCCGACATCCAGCCGATCGTGGCCCTGTGGCGCACGTCCATGGCCCAGCACGCGCAAAAACATCCGATCTTCACACCCAAGGCCGACGGCCACATCGCCTTCGAGCGCTTCCTGGCCGAGCACATGGCGGCGAACGACGCCGCGGTCGTCGTGGCTGAGGCCGGCGGCGAGATCGTCGGCTATGGCATTTGCCAGCTTCGCCGGCGCCCCGCCTATTTCGAACCCATCGAACACGGCCTGATCTCCGACCTCGAGGTCGCCGCCAGCCATCGGCGGCGCGGCGTCGGCGAACTGATCCTGGGCGCCCTCTGCAATTGGCTGGCCGGCCGCGGCCTCACGCGAGTTGAGATCGAAGTGGCCACTGCCAACGAGATAGCCGTCAGCTTCTGGCGCAAATGGGGCTTCGAAACCTACTGCCAGACCATGGGCAGAACCCTCTGACCCGGCCAGACCGATGCACATCCACCGTGTTCAAGTGGCGTAGGTTGACTCTTCTCTGACCTTGGGAAGGTCCGCTGCTCGGTACAGAAAACTTCAACCTGGGCCTCGACCGACGCCGACGGACGGTAGACCTTGGCCATACGAAACATCGGACCCGGCCAGGAACACATGAAGCTCACGGTCGAGCACAACATCATCGCGGACCTGAACGTCATCGCCCTTCAGCTGCGGCAGGGCGTCGGCGCCTTCGATCTGACCCTGCTCGTCCATCTCACGACGACCCCGCCGCCTGCGCCATCGGTGCGTCGCTGGGCCCGTATCGATTCCGTCGGAGTTCACTTGACCTCGGCGAACGGCGGTAGACATCTCGCGACGCTGCGCCCTGTCTCGGCGGTGCGCGTTGAGCAATTCGACAACACCCTGACCCAGCAGGTGGAGTTCCAAGCCTCCCTCCAGCGCCGGCAACTGCTCGCCCTGGAAGACCTGCGCGATGGCAAGGACCTGAACCTTCGCCTGTCGGTCGCAGGCGTCGGCGGTGTAGTTGACGACGACGTGGGCCGCGTCCCGGTGAGCGGCGAACACACAATCACCCTTCGCCGGTCCGAGTGGATCGACCAATTGAACGCCGCCGGTGCCGCTGGCGTCCTGCTGCTGGAAGCCTCCATCCCCCTGGCAGTCGGCGTCGACGACGCGGGCATCGCGCGCAAGCTCCTATCCGCCGAGACCGCCTTCCACAATGGCGACTACGGCAAGTGCATCGGCGATTGCCGTCTAGCCTATGACCGCCTGGGCCTGACGGCGACGCCCAAAGCCACGCTTCTTGACAAGCAGCTCGACATGTCTTTCCTCCAGCGGGTCGACTTGTTGATCGCCTCCGCGCGACACTGCACGCACCTGCCCCACCACGATGACGGCGACGGCGACGGCAACAGTGAGCACGTCTATTCGCGCGAGGAAGCCCGGTTCGTCCTGCAGGTCACGGCCGCGGCGGCCGCGTACTGGCTCAAGGTCCAGTAGCGCTTCCGATCCGAGCCACCGTCTCAGACGCCATCGTGTCCGTCCACAGCCTGTCCCCATCAAAACGGCCGGAGCGGCCGTTAACGACGTTCTGCGGTCGACCGGAACGTGATACCCACAAGATCTAGTGTGCGCGCGTTCTCTCGTCCCATCATCGGCGATCCATGAGCACGGAACTGAACACGGCAGCGCGATCCGACCAGGGCCCTTACGGGCGCCTGGCCTGCGCCTACGCCGTCGCCGGCGTACCAACCTTTCCCGTCTGCCCCCTGACGAAAAAGCCGCTCGTCCGCCAATACGCCGCGCGACGAGCACCGTCCTTGCGAACCGTTGAGCTTTGGGCGAGGCGCTACCCACACGCCAATCTCGGCTTCGCCACGCGGCGCGCAAAGGTGGTGGTGCTCGACGCCGACGACGAGGCGGCGCTGGCCTTTCTCAAGACGCATAGCATCGAACCCGTCCTGCGCAGCCTGACGCCCAAGGGCGAGCATTGGTGGTTCGCCGACCCCACCTCGCAGCGCCGCGGCGGAAACCGACCGACCGATCGCGCCTACGACATCAAGGCCGCCCAGGACTGTCATCTGGTCATCCTGCCCGGCTCGGTGTCACCCAACGGCGACTACCGACTTGCCGACGGCGATCTCAGCGACACGCCCGGCCTCGTCGCCGAGCGATTGCGCCGCCTCACCCCGCTGGCCGACGAGACCTACGCGTCGCTGATGGGGACGGGCCAAGCCGTCGAGCAACCCCTCGAACCTTACCAAACGTCGGGAGCGTCCAACCGGATCGCCCTTCTGGCCTTGGACCGGGTCCCCAAAGGTCAGCGCAACCGCGCGGTCTTCGCCTTCGCCCGCCGCGAGTGCCGGCAGATTCGCCGGGAGACCTCCGACGCGGCCGGCCAGGATCTCCTGCTCGATCGCGTCGCCCGCTACAATCAGGTCGTCTGCGACCCGCCCCTGGAAACGCCCGAGGTCGAGAAGACGGGTTTGAGTGCGTGGCGCTGGGAGCTGGCCAACATGCAACGCCTGCCGGCCAACAGGCGGCGCGACGTCCGCGAGGCGCTCGTCCAGCATTGCGGCGAGCCACGCGCGGTGGCGCTGCTTCTGGTGTTGTCGCAGACCACGCAACCCGGCGAGGACCTGGTGCTGGCCCCGGCGCGCCTCGTCGGACATACCGCCATTCCCGGTTGGAGCCAGACCGACTATCGCGCGGCGATCTCGGCGCTCATCGCCTCGGGCCGCCTGCGAATCACCGAGCGACCGCGGCGTGGCCGGGGCAATGTCGGCGCCTATCGCCTGGCCGCGCCACTCGAGACCACTCTCGACGCCACGGTCTTGTTATCGCGGCTGAGCGGCGACGCCGACGCCGCCGTGCTCTACGCGGTCATCGCCGAACAGTGGGGCGCGCCGGCGACCGTCGAGCTCAGCGTCCGCGGCATGTGTGCTCAGCACGGCGGGCCGTTCGGCGCCTGGGACGAACGACGCCTTCGCCGCGCCCGCGGGCGGCTGGAAACGGTCGGGCTGCTGCAACGCCACGACCAGGCGCGCCTTGGACCCAGGACGCCGCGCGCGATGTTCTCCGTCCGGTCCACGGATGTTCCGGACGTTCTTAAAATCACCGGGATCGCACCAGAAGATAGTCACCGCCCCCAGGGTACAGCAGAGGAGAGGGGCTATTCCTCTAAGTCATACCCCAACCTCATCAGATCCCGTCCAATTCGGTCGGCTCCCGCTCGGATCGGGCCCTCATGACCGGTCTCGACCTCGATTCCTCCCTCCAAAAATCGTCGGGCCAAAAATTTGGCGACCGCGCAGTCCCCGGGGACAACGATGAACTAGTTCGGCGCCTGTGGCTTGACCGCGAGCAGCAGGTCAAGGCGTTGACGGTGGAACTGGGCCAGTCGCTGGACGGGCGGACGGCCATTTACTTGGACACCTGCTTCTGGATCCACCTGCGCGACGCCCAGCGCGGGGAGCTGGGGGTTCGCGGCGCCGAGCTGCTCGGGCGAGCCAGAGGGGCCGTCGCCGCCGGGGTGGCGATCTTCCCGATCAGCGACATGACCCTCTTCGAGGTGCTCAAGCAGGCCCCGACCTCTCGGGCCGAGACGGCCAAGCTGATCGCCGAGCTCAGCCAGGGTGTCGCCATCGTGGACAGCCGGCGGCGCATGGCCACCGAAGTCTGCCATCTGATCAAGACCGGGAGACCGGGCCTGGACCCGGTGCTGTTCCACCCGTTGCACCATCTGGTCTGGACCCGGGGTCTGGGGGTGATGGGGATCGACTGTCCGTACATCCCCGGCTTGGACGCCGACACGGCTGTCGGCCTGCAGCGCCGATATGTCGAGCACCTCTGGCGGTCGGTCAGCCCAGACCAGATCCTCGCGGCCTTCGACGGGCTCGAGGACGACGGCTTCCAGTCCATTGTCGCGGATTTGAACCACGGGACGGCCGCGCACGGCGGCGAACTCGACAGCTTCAAGACCGCCTATGCCGCCGAGGCGGCGGGTGTCGCCGATCTGGTCGGCGACATGGCGATGGACGTTGTCGCCGACGAGGCGCGCGCCGCAGGCGTGGCCATGCCGCCATCGGGCTCCAGGGCCTGGGATGAGAGCCGGGCCCGCTGGTGCGCCTTGATCACCGCCGCGCTCCGCAAGGGGCCCAAGCCGCGCCGACGACTGCGGACCCTGCATGCCTTGGCCGCTCTCCACGCCGCCCTGCGCTGGAACAAGGGTCAGAAGTTCGAGGTCAACGATCTCTACGACTTTGAGCACGCCGTGGCCGCCTTGGGCTACTGCCAGATGTTCCTCACCGAACGGCCGCTGCACCACATGATCACTGCGGGCAACCTCAGGCTGGACCAGCTGTTCGACTGCCGCGTCGCGCATAGCCTGGACGGGGCGATCGCCGCCATCGCCAGCTTGGCCGGCCCAGCCACCCCTCCCGTAGAAAATGTGGCCAATTGCGCATAAATTCCGAGACGCCACTTCCTTAATGCACAATTCGTGGTACGTTTTCCGTGCTGATGCAAATGTGGACGGAGAGATTCGATGCCGAACGACTTGAAGAAGCGTCTGATCTCGACGCTGCCGCGCGACCTGCTGATCGATCTGTTCGACATGGCAGCGGCGCGGGCGCTGAAGGCCTATGAGATCGTCCGCGACGGCGCCGACCTCGACACCAAGCGGGCCAATGAATCCATCGGCCAGCTGCGCTTCCGCATGCAGGAGAAGGGCTTCGTGGAGACCTGCCAGAAGCATGGCGGGGTGATCCTCGTCGACGGCGTCATCCCGGGCGTGGCCGCCAAGGCCTTTCAGCCCTTCGCGCGCTTCGGCGGCGAGGGGCCCGGTGTGGTGCTGGCCCTGGCCACCATGCCCACGCCCCGCGAGCTGCCGGCCAAGAACCGCTCGCGCCTGGCCGGCGTGACGCTCAACTTCAACCTCACCCAGCGCCTGTTCACCATGCCGGACGACCCGCAGCCCGGCGACATCTTCGTCTGCCTGGTGGTGGCGCGCGACCGGGCGAGCCCGGGCCTGATCGACGAGATCGCCGTGGGCGTGATCGACGACGAGTACAAGGCCTACCTGTTCTACGAGCCGATCGCCCAGTTCCTCGACGGCTATGGCGCCGACGACGCCGGCAAGGGTCCGGAAGGCCCGAACCCGCCCTCGGGCGAGCCGCCGCTCGTGCGCCTCAAGCGGACACGCAAGCCCTTCACCCCCCCCGAGGACGACCCGGGCGACGCCGCCAACGACCACAAGAAGGAAGGCTGATCTACTCTGGCGGGGGCGCCCCTGGCCTTTCGGGGCCAGGCGCAGTAGGGAACGACGCCATGCGCGTAGGCACACCTGGGTTCATCCCTGGCCGCTTGTCGGAGGCCAGGGATGCTAGACGGATTCCGACCATGTCGGCGCTGGCGCGCCAGCTGGGTATAAACCCCAGCACCGTGTCCCGATGGGAGGACGGCGCCGCCGCCCCTGACAATGAAGCCCTGCAGCGCCTGTCAGCCGAACTTGGCGTTCGGCCGGAGTATTTCCTACGCGATCCGCTAGCCACCAAGGAGCCGGTGTTCTTCCGCTCCCTGGCCAGCACGCTGACCCGCGACCTGAACTATCAACGCGCCCAGATGCGATGGCTGCAGGAGATCAGCAGCACGCTGGAGAACTATGTCGACTTGCCGGTTCTGGACCTGCCCGACGTCCTGGGCGGCGGCAGCTGGCGGCAGCTGCGCGACTCCGACCTAGACGCCATCGCACTGGACCTCCGTCGCCACTGGCGCATCGGCGAAGGTCCCTGCACGGACGTGGTCAGCATCCTCGAGCGCGTCGGCTTCGTGGTCGCCACGATCGAGATGGGTACAGCCAAGCTCGACGGCCTGTGCAGCTGGTCGCCGATCGATGGCCGGCCCCACGTCCTCCTGGCGACCGACAAGATGTCGTTCCCGCGCCGGCAGATGGACGCCGCCCACGAAATGGCCCACGCCCTGCTGCACCGCGGCGTCTCGGACGAGGAGTTCCAGGCCGACCTTAAGGCGATCGAGGCCCAGGCCTTCCGCCTGGCCAGCGCCTTTCTGCTGCCGGCCACCACCTATCCGCTCGAGGTCAAGTCCGCCTCGCTCGCCCAGCTGCTGCTGCTGAAGGAGCGCTGGCGGGTCTCGGTCAAGGCCCAGATCCGTCGTCTGGCCGATCTGGGACTGGTGTCCCCCGAATACGCCACGCAGATGTACAAGCTGCACTCGGCCAAGGGGTGGACCAAGGAAGAACCGCTGGACAAGCAGTGGGAGCCGAGCAAGCCCCGCGTCCTGCGCGAGGCCTTGCAGCTGATCGTCGACGAGGGCGTGCGCACCAAGGCCGATCTGCTGGCCGTCGAGTTCACGATCGCTCCGGACGACATCACCAATCTCGTCGGCTTGCCGACGGGATGGTTCGATCGCGACCCGGCCGAGGTCGTGCGGCTCAAGCCCACGAGTCGTCCGCCGATGATCCAGGCCGGCGACGTCGTGCCGTTTCGCCGGAAATGATAGTCAACTAATTTGACCATATAGGCAACTCCGGCGGCTTGGCGTCAGACTTGCTGCTCCTTGACTCCGGCCGCTGCCAGCGCCTGGAAGATCTCGGCGATCTTGGTGTTGCGGTCATGGCCGCATCGGGTCATCAGCAACCGGTCTCGCGCGCGCGAGGCGGCGACGAAGAACACAGACCGACCCTCCGACGGGTTCTTGGAGAAGCTCCACCACTGGTCGTCGTTCAGGCCCAGCAGGATCACCAGGCTATACTCCAGGCCTTTGCTCTTGGTGATGGTGAGCAGCGGCGCCTGACCCGCTCCCCTGAACCGCTCGATGACTTGAGTCCACGTTCCACCAGTCGTGGCGCATTCCAGCAAGAAGGCCCTGGTGGCCGCGCGGATACGGTCGAAGAAGTCGCCGGTGGCGTACTGCGGCGAGATGGACTTTAGACGGTCCAAGTGCAGGAAGGCCTCGATCTCGGCGATCGCCTGCTCGATGGCCGCCGGCGTGGCGACGCCCTTAAGCCGATGGGTGTTGTGGAAGGCGGCCAGTGACAGCGCCAGGGCGCGCTCCGTCTCGGGGTCGTCGTCCTGGATCAGCCCCGAGACCGTCGCCAGATGGCCCAGGGCCGCGCTCCACAAGACCCCGCCGTGTCGGCGGGTAAGGAGCTCGAGCAAGTCCACCATGACGCGCGAATAGGCTTCAGTCATCAGGTCTTGGATGGCCGCGCCGCCGACATCCCGATCCTCGTTGCGGAACGCCACCCCCGCGGCGGCGAACGCCTTCGCAAGGCGCGGCTCCCAGTCGACCGCCTTCTGCCGGACCAAGAGGCCGATCTGGCGCGGATCGACGCCCGCGGCGACCGCCTTGGCGACGTGGTAGGCCACGGCGGCGGCCTCGGCATCCTCGTCCCGGGCGACCAGAATGGCGCAAATCTCTTCATCCGGCAGGGCCGGCGCCGGCCTGGCCGCGATGAAGTCGGGCTCGGTCGGTGCCAGGCGCTGCTTCAGTCCGTTGAGGATCGTCACGATCCGCTGGTTGCTGCGGAAATTCTGGGTCAGGACCACCCGCGCCAGGTCGTTGGCCCCTCCCAGGAAATCGGCCGCGAAGGCTCCGAAAACGTCGTCGCGCGCGCCCGCCCAGCCCATGATCCGCTGCTTGTCGTCGCCCACGGCCACGAGGGACGTCGAGGCGCCTTTGAAGATCGTGGCGATCAGGTCGTACTGGACCGAGGTCGTGTCCTGGAACTCGTCAAGAAAGACGTGGCCGTAGGTTGCGCAGAGCGCCCGCCGGATCTGCGGATTGCTGGCGACGATAGCCTGGGCCAGGCGACCGATCATCGGAAAGCCGAACTGCGGCGTGGGACTCGTCAGGGCCGCCCGCAGCTGCACCACGTGCAGGAACTGGGCGTGGTCGGTGACGGCGAGCGACTCCAGCGTCAGCGTCTGAACGGCCTTGTTGAAGGTGTCCAGGTTGACGCCGTAGACGCCGCTCTCGGTCGCGTTCACGCCGAGCAGCGTCCTGGCCCAATGGGCCGGGTGGCCCTCTGTCTGCAAGCCAGAGGCCGCCGAGCGCTGCAGCTCGCCAAAGGCGTCCTTTCCGAAGAACGGCGCGATGCCATAGGCGCCGCCGAAAGCCAGGTGAGCGGGCAGGGCGAGCCAGAACCGGTCCAGGATCTGTTTGGCGAAGGCGTCGAACGTCATCGAGTCCAGCCGACGAGCCAGGTCCGGACCGCAGCGGCGTTCGACCCGATCGCGCAGGTTGCTGGCCGCGTCGCGCTTGAAGCTGATGGCCAGGATCCGCCTGGGAAAAGTGCACGTCCCGGTCTGCAGTAGATAGCTCGCCCTCTGCCCGAGGAGCTCGGTCTTGCCGGTGCCGGGCCCGGCGACGACCAGCGCGCTGCCCCGCACCTTCACCGCGTCGAGCGCCGCGGCTTCCATGGCCGCGACGCCGATTGGCTTCCAGGCCTGCCGCTCGATCATGCGAGCGGTGCCTCGAGCGAGGCTCGGACGTGGGCGATCAGCCTTTGGAGAACATCGGGGCACGACAGTTCGATATCGAGATCATCGAGTTCGCCTAACGCTGCCAGATGGACGGCCGGCTTGCCCCGATCGCCCAGGAACAGATAGGCGTACCAGGGAAACAGGGCCATTTCGGGCGCGCCGGCATAGGTCGACACGCCGAGCCCATCTTCGCCCAGCACGCGCTCGGCGGCCTTGAGCTGGCGAGCCGCGTCGTCGGGCATGCGCGGTCCCGTGGCGCCGGGCGACAAGGTCTTATAGGCCTTCGGAAACGCCTTCAGCATCAGCATGTCCAGGTCGAGCAGAGACGACATGAAGATGCCCTGCGACTCGAAGGCCCTGGCCCAATTCTCGATGAAGGGAACGTCGATCACGCCCCCTTTCGAGGGATCCGGACGCTGGTTGGAAAGCGCCTTTTCAATGTCGCCCTTCTCGATCTCCGTCAGCGTCCGAGCGGAGGCCTTCAGGGCTGTCGCAGCGGCCTTGAACTGTTGATAGTCGCCGCTGCTGCGGCCCAGGTCGAGGTCCAGCAAGGTGGTGCTGGGGATGCCCAGCTGCTCGACCAGCCGCCAGAAGTGCTGGATGTGGCGACCGCCGATCGGGACGATCGCCACGAACGAGCGGTCGATGGGCACGCCCAGGGCTTCGGCCAGGCGCGGGATAACGATCTCCTCGGAGGGGCCTTCGCCGAAGATCGCGTGGCGGGCGAAATAGATCTCCGGATGGGCCCGCACCGCCTCGCGCACGAACTTCGCCGCTTCGGCGTCGCCTTCTGGTAGGGCCAGTCGCGAAATGGCGGAAGCGCCGCTGGCGTGGACGCGGCGGACGTGGCGGATCGCGGTCGGCTCGATCCGGCCAACGATGGCCGGTGCGTGGCTGGTGACGACGGCCTGGACGCGACCCGTACCAGTTAGCGCCTCCAACTGGGTCAGCAGCCGCGACAGGAAGTACGGCGCCAGGTGATTTTCCGGCTCCTCGAAGGCAAAGACCGTCAGGGCCGGCGCCCGAGCGAACTCGGCCTGGAAGGGGATGTCGTCACCTGCTGCGGTCGCCTTTTCCAGATCCAGTTTGAGGTCCAGGAGCGCCTTGACCAGAGCGAAATGGAACAGGGAGCGCTGACCGTCGCTGAGATCCTCCACGCCCATCACCCGGCCCGTAGAGGACGGGGTGAGCATCATCGTCGCCGCCCTGACGATCTGCTGCAGATCCGGGGCCAGGACAGAGAGCGCGGCGGTTGTGCCGGTTTCGGCCGTGTTAAGCTGAGACCAGCAAGAATTGATGGCGGCGTTGACCTGGCCGAGCGCCGCTTCCTGGTCGAGCTCCTTGGACGCTTCGGCGATGAGGGCGTCGATCTGGGCCTTTTTCTCCCACTTCACCGCCTTCATCAGGCTTCGGCCCAGGCTGCGCACTGTCAGCTGGGTCAGGGCCGTTACGTCGCGCGACGCGGGGACGTAACGGACCAGCACCTGGCCGCGATCACCGGCCGAGACCTTCTTCTTGCGCAGGGGATCGACGTCGCCGAACTCCACGGCCCCCGAACCGAGAATCCAATAGAGGGCCTCCTCGACGACGCCGTCGAGCGTCCCGGCCAGTTGCCAGATGGCTTCGAGTCGCACCGTGGCGGAGGGCGGCCCGCCGGCCTTCTCGACGATCATGTGCCGGAAGGTCGGTGGCACCGTCTTCTCTGCGTCGCCGCCGTCTTTCACCAGCTCGGGGAAGTGGAACGTCGCCTCAATGAAGAGGCGCCGCTCGGGCACGCTCTCGAGGCGCTGTCCCGGTGGTACGAAGAAGTCCGCCGGCTGCACGCTGCGCTCATCGCGCGTCTCGCCGAACAAGCGCAGCAGGGCCTGGATCAGAGAGCTTTTGCCCGCGCCGTTGCGCCCGATGAAGACGCTGGTGGCAGCCTCGAGATCGACTTCGACCGGACAGGGCCCGGCGATGTCCTCCAGGTCCGGATGGGTCGAGGCGAAACTCCGAAAATTCCACAGCTTCAGTTTGGCGATGTGCATGCTGCCCTCCCGAGATCCGACCTTTCCGCTCGACCTGCTTTGCAACTCTTCCTTACCGCCAGCAAACTGAAATTCCCCTTGGTTGAGCCGGGCGGGTTCGTGGGGGCTGGGCCCGCGGTTCTCAACAGGCCTAGCCTCCTCGTCGCCTGCAAGGTTGTGCGCACGGCTGCGCACAACGGGCCGACAGAGCATCCGGTTGGTCGTGACGCTAGACCGGAGGCTACCGAAACGCCCCTGATGGCTATCGTCTTTGAGCCGATTGTCGGGGAACAGAAAGGCCTCCAATATGTCTCTGACGGAACTGATCCCCATCGTTGTCGCCGCCGCCATCGGTCCTGGCGGCGCGCTCGTCGTCGCGCTCGCCGCCCTCGGCGTGGTCGCCCTGGCCATCAGCAAAATCCCCGGTGGTGGCCCGCGGTGAGGAGGTGCAACGCCTTATCCTCCCGGGCCGACGAACGCCTGAGGCCGGCGCCCCTCATTCAAGCGCGGGTCTGCAAAGGAGCAGCATTTGCCTCAACGGTAAGATTGCCGAACGTCTAGTTCTCGCAGGCAAGCCAATGTCCGCGACTGGCGCTCCGCAGCCGGCGACACAGCCCTTCGGATCGATCGGGGAGGGTGGTTACTGGTCGTCCAGCGCGGCCTCAGGCGGCAACGGTGGAAAAAACCCGAACCGTTGGCCGTGCGTCGACTCGCCAGCGAACCAGATGGCGCCGAGCGCTTCAGCGACATCGTCAGGTGGCCGCTTGTTCTCGACAATGATCACCTGAACTTCAGGACCGATGTGCTTGAGGGAGTCCCAGAACTTGGCCTCGACACCGGCGTCGACAGGAACGCCCTTGGCCCCGGGACCTGCGGACTTGACTTTGCTGTAAGCCGTCAGCGGGGAGTCGATCACCACCAGGCCAGGGTGCGGCAGGCCTCTCTTGCGGCAATAGTTCATCAGACCGATGACGAAGGCCGAATAGAGGACGCCGCGCACGCCCTTGCCGTGCGACTGCCGCGGCTGGCCGTCAACCACGATGTCGTAGTCCTCGTGGTTGAAGGTCACCCGTCCCTTGCCGGGCCAGCTCCAGTCGGCCAGCACTTGTTCGATCTCCTGACAAAGCTCATCCAGCGGCTTGGACGGGAGAAACTCCCAGGTCTGGGCCGTACTGCGCGGCTGCGCCGCGTCTCGCTCGATCTGCTGGCGCATCGCCTTGAGGCTGTCGAGCTGGTCGCGGTCGCTGCGCACGGCCTCCAGCAAGACCCGTCGTTCGACCAGGCGGGTGAGGCGGACGTCGGCATCGCGAAGCGTCGGGCTCATCAGGGCGGCCACGTCGCCATCGATACGCCGGATCGCCGAGCGCGCCCGGCGCTCGAGGTCCTGCTGGTAGGCGCGACGCGCCTCGACATTCTCGATCGTACCGGTCAGATCCCGTCGCAGCGCCTTGATCTTGGCACCCTCGGCCCGCGCGGCGCGCTGGACATCCGCGCCATGGGCGCCGTGGTCATGGGCCCCCTCCATGGCCTGGTCGCAAAGCGGACAGGCGACGGTCTGCAGCTCGCCGAAGTAGTGCGCGCCCTCGGCGATGAAATCCAGCCGGTCCAGGTCCGAGACGTACCGGCTCTCTAGGAGACGATAGCGGTTGAGGAGCTCGTCGATGGCGATGACCTGCCCCTCGGCCCTCTGTTGCTCGGCCAGGGCGACCTCGCGCTCGGCCTGCAGGTCTTCGTGGGCCTGGGCGCTGCCTTCGATGACGGTGGACAGCTGCGCGATCGCCGCCTCGACCCTGTCGATCGAATCCTCGGTCTCGCCGGCCGGCTGGTCTAGGCGCTTTTGGATCGGCTCGATCAGCGCGTCGATCACGCCAAGCTTGGCGCGCAGCCGCGCGGCGATGACGTCGTTGCGCTCGGCTGCTACGATTTCGGCGTCGTCGCGTCCCGATAGCATGAACGCAAAGGCGCGCTCGTTGATCGTCGTGTCATAGCCGGGCTTGCCTTGGACCGGCGAGCGCTCGTCGATGACGGCGACCTCGTCGACCAGCATCGTCGGCATCCAGTGGCGCAGCGTCAGACGCTGCAGTTCGCCGCGGACATTCTTGCGAAGGCTAGCTTCGGAAAGATCGGCGAACGGGAAAAGCGCCGAGGTCACATCCTTTTTAAGGCTCTTTCCGTACCGTTGCGGCACGATGACTTCGCCGGTTCCACGAACGTCGTCGATGGCGCACTTGTAGGCCTGGAGGTCCCCGCCCGTGAGCGCGCGATAGAGCGTCAGCGGCTCGCCCTCGTCATTGGCGAACTGGACGTAGAGCTGGGTGTAGGCCTGCGCCTCGGGAAACTGCTTGGTCATCTTCTTCGCGCCGAAGATGTAGTCCAGGCAATGGACGAGATAGCTTTTGCCGGTGTCGGAGAGACCGGCCAGGATGTTCGCGCCCGAATGGAAGGAGAGGCCCGCGTCCGGCTGGCCCGGGCCACGTACGACAACTCTACGCAGCTGAAACACGCTAAAGCTCCAGGTCGTTCAGGGCGGTGAAGCGGTCGAACTCCGCGCCCCACCGGCCAAGGTTTTCATCCATGAACGTCGACAGCTCATGGTCGGACAGGGCTGAAAACCGCTCTACGACCCAATGGGCGCGCGAGCGCAGTTCCCTGGAATAGTCGTTGGCCATCAGGTCGATGAAAGCCGTGGTCAGCGGGGTTCCGCAATAGCTGATGCCATTGGCGTCAAACCGCTTGTCCAGCAATTCTTTGGAGAACATCTGGTCCAGGCCGGCCTTGAGCACGTCGCGCTTGACCAACATCTCCCCGCCCCTAAATGGCACAGCCGGATGGAGACTGACGGGTCCCTCGACATCCCCTGAATGGACCAGCAGATAGTCGTAGGCGATCAGGCGCTGCAGATCGCACGGCTTAGCCTTGGCCGCGTCGAGCACGAACAGTATTCGCAGCCCGCATTCCAGAGGCGAGTTGAACGGCCGCGGCTGCGCGGGCCGGACGGCGACCTGCGGGCTCACGGCGCGCACCAGTTCAGGCGATCGTCATTGGCCATCTGATGGCACATGCCCTCGCGGTCCTTGGCCTGGACGTGGGGCGCTAGGACGTGGCCGCCCAGTTGGAGGCTCTGCGACTGCTTGACCGTCTCAAGGAGACGCTGATGCCCGGTCTGCCCGGGGGTTGTGTAGACGTAGAACAGACCGTCGGTGAACTCGTCCAACAGGGTGGTGAAGAACTGAGGGTCGGCCATCTGATCGCGGGCGAGCTCCTTGAGCCCCTCGGCGCAATAGAAGGTGATCCGGGACCGGTCGAACAAGGTGCGCAGAGGGCCTTTGACCGGTAGGTCGTCCGGCTTGCTGACAGTCTGGCTCATCTCGTGGCCGATCAGCTCGTACAACTGGGCGACATAGGCCGTTTCTAGCGGCGCGACGCTGGAGGGCGGGGTTTGGGTCGGAGGGCGTTCGATCAGCGGCGCGCCAAAGACCGCCAGATGGAAGCGCGTCTGAGCATGCTCGTTCAGCAGCTCCTGGGGCTGCTTGGCCCGAAAGATCGTGAAGTCGAACGCTTCGACATAGGCCTTAACCTCGGGCGTGAGTTCGAAAACGAACTTGGTCGAGACCGCCTTGGCGCAATGGTCGGTCCAGTTGGCCAGAACGAAGGACTTGAGCTTGTCGGGCTCGTCCAGAAGATCCTGCAAGGTGCCGGTGACGCCCTTGTGCGTGACGAAGCTATAAAGTTCGGGGACGGGAATCTCGCCGGCCCGTGTGTAGTGCAGGAGCTTGGCGATCTCGCCGGACGCCAGACCTGGTCCGAGCGCTGCGCTGTAATGCTTGCACTGATAGACTTCACTGCGGCGCGGCGTCGCCGACGGCGCATCGAGCCACACGATGATGTCGCGCCCCTTGTCGCCTGCACCGCCGCGTTGCTGCACCTCGTGTACGTCAGGCCGCTTGGCCTTTAGGAAGTCCTCGGCCCATTCCAGGGTGAAGCGCTCGAAGTCCTTGGCGCTGAACTGAGCCAGACGATCGAGGGGATCGACGGGCAGACCCAGACCCAGTCCGAGCAGGCGCGCATTTGCGTTGGGCCAGGGCGACGGCGCGGGCAGCGATTGCAGCGACGCCGCAGGCGGACTTTCATTGATTCCCAAGCTTCAGCCCACCCCCGACTCAATCTCTAGGGGCACTAAACCACCCGAGTGCAGCCATGGCTACCAAGGCGAGTATTCCTATCCAACTGGGCGCGCGGTAGAAGCTGGGGTCGATCAGGCGCGTCGATTGCGAAATCGATGCGAACATCACCTCGAATGGTACTGGCCGGGTCACACTGATTCGACCATTTCCAACGTCCGAGATGGGGCGGAAGCGCTCTTCTCGCCCCAGGCGCCGAACGTCCAGTATCTGGAGGTGCGCCAACGGCGGCTTCTGGCGCTGCCCGGCCGGCAACGCGGGCCTTAGGATCGGCAGGGAAAGGTTATGGGTGGACGTTTGGGTCGCTCGTAGAGAAATCGCGCGGACATCACGACGTCTCAGGTCTCAGGGCTCCCGCGTATTCCGGGCCTATTGTGTGGTCAGGCTCACTGGTCCAGAGGCTCGACCTCCGTCACCTGTCGGCGCCACCGGCCCGGAGCCTCTCCGGTTAGATGGGTGAAGGCGCGGGTGAAGTGCGCTTGATCGGCGAACCCGCAGGTTAACGCGATCTGGCCCAGGCTTTGGTCCCCTGTGATCATCAACCAGCGTGCACGCTCGATACGCTTGCGCGTCACATACTTGGTGAATGGCGAGCCGAAGCTGATCCGAAAGCAGCGGGAGAAATGGCTCGTGCTCAGCCGCACCTGATCCGCCGCCTCGGCCAAGGTAATCCGGCGTTCAATCCGCTCGTCGATGTAGCGGCCGACACGCCTGACCTGCCAAGGCAGGAGGCCGCCGGGGCGGCAGGCATCGTCAGGCGACAGCAGACGCCGCGCGGCCGCCAGGTAACGGCGGGCTGCCGACATGTCGTCTTCGAGACGCTCCAGGCCTTCGCGCACGAGGAGGTCGATCGTCGCCAGATCTGGGGCCTGCCCCTGAACAGCGCCCGGCCGCGCCCCATCCAGCCAGCGTTCGTCTATGACCGAGCGCGAGAAGGGTCGCTGCGTGGCCTCGAATGCGCCCGGCGTCGATGTGCGAAGAGGTAGAGATTCAGCGATCATGGCGACCTACGCTTTCAGTCAAGGCGAGGCCAGCCGCCTCCCGTCGAAAGAGTGGTTAGGGAGCGTCCGCACTTCTGGCCAACGGCATTTCGGCGCGACCAATTCTGCATAAATGCAGTTTGAGAGATGCGCCGAATTCTTGCCATCACTTGCTGACCGGCCCCGTAGCGGGACGCCGGGAATGCAAGGAGATGGGTATGACGAGCACGGCGTTCATCAAGAAGGAAGCCGCCTATCTGGGTGTGCCGTGGGAGGACGCTTACGGTTACGCCCAAGCGATCAAGGTTGGAAACATCATCCGCGTCTCCGGCCAGCTCAGCCACGATAGCAACGGCAAGCTGGTCGCGCCGGCGGCGCTGAATGAACAGGGCAAGCCGGCCGATTTTTCGACGATGGAAGCGCAGATGCGCACCACCTACGCCAATGCGGCCAGGCTCTTGGCGCAGTTCGGGGCCAGCCTGGACAATGTGGTCGAGGAAACGCTCTTCGTTCTCGACGTAGACGCTGCTTTCGCGGTCGCGGCCAAGGTTCGTGGCGAGGCCTACGACGTCGCGCGCCCCCAGGTCGCCAGCAACCTGATCGGCGTGACGCGGCTGGCCTTCCCCGAGCAGCTGATCGAGATCACCTTTACCGCGGTGCTGCCGGAAATCTGAGCGGACGCCAAGGTCCGTCGGGCGCCGCACGCGGATCGCAGGCGTCGCCCAGACGCCCTTCGACGAGATCGCGCTGCCGGCTGATCGTTTCGACGCAATGGCTCATGAAGGCGTAGATCCGGCCAGATCGGCGGATATCCGGGTGGGTCAGGAGCCAGAGGTCGTCGCTGAGCGCCGGTTCTATTGGTCCCACCCTTTCGATATCCGGCGACAGGTCGCCCAGCATGCAAGGTAGATATCCCACGCCCAGGCCAGCGGCGATCGCCGCCGCCGCGCCGGCGACCGAGTCGGTGCGGTAGGCGATGCTGTCGGCTGGAACGCGGGTCCCGACCAGGTCGGCCGCCTTCAGGCCCGAAAGCCTTCCACCGTACGACACCCATTGACGCTCGGCGATGGGACGGTCGCCGCCGATCGAACCAGCACACGCCGAGTACGGGGCCCAGGCGATCGTGGCGACCTTCCGCCCGAACAGGTTCTCAGGCGGAGCCTCGGTGGCCCGGATCGCAATATCCGCCTCACCACGCGCCAGGTTCATCGCACCATTGCCGACGTTCACCTCAACTCGGATCGCTGGGTTCTGGGCCTGGAACGAGGCGATCATGGGCGTGAGGAAGTAGAGCAGGATCGAGTCGCTCGTGGTGATCCTGAGATCGCCCGCATGACCCTGCGCATGGCCGGAAACCCGCCGCGCGACGCTGACCACGTCCAACTCCATCCGCCCAGCCAAGGCGACGATCTGTTCGCCCTGCGCGGTGGCGACATAGCCCGTTCGGCGCCGATCAAAGAGCGCCACGCCAAGCACCTCTTCGACCCTCGACAGGCGGCGCGCGATGGTCGAGCCGTTGATGCCCAGCATGTGGGCAGCGGCCGCGAGCGCGCCTGTCTCGGCGATCGCGCGGACAATGCGCAGGTCGTCCCAAGAAAGCTTGCTGATTGGGTCTCCCATGCGGGGCGTTTGCTCAGGCTCGGTCGTCGTCAACTCTCCGCATCAAGCGACTTCAGCGCCTGCTGTATGGTCGGGCTTTCCCGAAACTAAATGGTCTATTTGGCCAAGACGCCGGTAGCGCGATTTGCAGGTCTGATACGACACCCCATTAGGCGTGATGCGGGTCCGACTTTGCCGCCGGCCCCGAACTTCTCCATCGCGCTAGCCAAGGCCAAAAACAACTTTCGCGGCGGCGACGCCAAGCGTGGAGCACCGGGCGATGAACACCTGTATGTGCGCCAAGGCTCGATCTCACCCGACCGCCGGCGACCTGAACGTCGTGCTCCTGGCGGTGGGCTAATGTCGGCTGTTGGCGCACTTCACCACCCCGGAGCAATAAACTTGGGCTCAGCGTATCGGCGGCGCCGCCGCAAGCATGTCCGCATTTAGCGCCTGCAGGCTCGACCGCATCGCAGCGATCTGTTCCGCAGATAGCGGCAGGCGGTCGACGACACCGCGCCGCACCTGCAGAACCTGGTCTCGCAGCGCCCAGCCGGCGTCCGTCAGGTCGACCCACACCCTGCGCTCGTCGACCTCGTCACGCACGCGGCGCAGCAGGCCGGCGGTCTCCATCCGCTTGACGAGCGGCGTCACCGCGCCGGTATCCATGCAAAGGCTGCGGCGCAGGTCGCCCATGCTGGTACGCTCAGTCCGCTCCCACAGAGCAATGAGGACCAGATACTGCGGATGGGTCAGGCCCAGGGGTTCAAGCAAGCCGCGATAGATCTTGGTGACGAGACTGCTCGCCACCTGGAGAGCTAGGCATAGCTGCTTGTCGAGATGCAGTTCGTCATAGGCCGCCTGAGCACTTGGCGTTGGCGAGGGGGTGGGGGATGGCATTGCGGACGCTCGCCCTAACTTCGGTCCACAGGACTCGATGGGAGGCAGAGATAGGTCGCCAACGTTAACGCGGAGTTGCATCTGCCGAAAGTGAAAATATCAAAGTCGATATAATCATGTCTTAAGCATCGCCGTTTAAACCGGCTCCATTCGTTGTTTTGGAGATCGGAATGTTCGGCATCGACGGCAGGCAGGCGAGAGCTCTTCGCGAACGAGTCACCGAGCTGGAGGCGATCGTCGCGGCGGTTCGTCGCTCCCAGGCGGTGATCGAGTTCGAGCTGGACGGCACGATCATCGACGCTAACGAGAATTTCCTGGCCACGATGGGATATCGGCTCGAGGACATCCGCGGCCGAAATCACAGCCTGTTCGTTGCTGCGGAGGATGCTGCAAGCGCGGAGTATGCCCGCTTCTGGGAGCGCCTTCGGGCCGGTGAGTTCTTCGCCGACGCTTTTCGCCGGGTCGGCGCGGGCGGAGCGGAGGTGTGGATCCAGGGCACGTACAACCCCGTGTTCGACGCGGAAGGCAAGCCCTACAAGATTATCAAGTTCGCGAACGACATCACCGAAGCGCGGCGGCGACAAGCGGCCGATCTCGCCGAACGCGATCGCGCCGAAGCAGTGCAGAGCCGCGTGGTCTCGACCCTGGCGTCGTGCCTCGCACGACTCGCGAGCGGCGATTTGACCACGCGCATCGAGGCGGACTTCTCAGGCGACTTCGACCGTATCAAGCAGGACTTCAACAGCTCGGTGAACAGTCTCGCTGAAGCCATGGGCGCGATCGCCGACACCACGGACAACCTGCAGGCAGGGTCCGGTGAAATCGCCAGCGCGGCCGAGGACCTGTCGCGCCGCACAGAGCAGCAAGCCGCCAGTCTCGAGGAGACAGCCGCGGCCCTCGATCAGATCACCGCAACGGTGCGGACGAGCGCCGACGGCGCTCGCCAAGCCTCCCTCGCCGCGTCGCACGCCAAGAGCGACGCCAGCGCTTCGGGAGAGGTGATGCGGAACGCCATCCTCGCGATGGAAGCGATCGCCCAGGGCTCTGGCCAGGTCGGCCAGATCGTCGGGGTGATCGACGAGATCGCCTTTCAGACCAACCTCCTTGCGCTGAACGCCGGGGTGGAAGCTGCCCGCGCGGGAGAGGCCGGTCGCGGCTTCGCCGTCGTCGCCCAGGAGGTCCGCGCCCTGGCTCAGCGTTCAGCCGAAGCGGCCAAGGAGATCAAGAGCCTGATTTCCACCAGCAGCCAACAGGTGACGCACGGCGTGGAACTGGTCACGAAAACGGGTCAGGCGCTCAGCGAGATCGTCGACAAGGTGACGGACATCGACGGACTGATCGGCGCAATCTCGCGCTCGGCGCAAGAACAGGCCGCGAGCCTCAACCAGGTCAATGCGGCCGTCAATCAGATGGATCAGGTCACGCAACAGAACGCGGCGATGGTCGAGGAAGCCACGGCCGCCGCCGCCAACATCGAGAGCGAAAGCCGGCACCTTGCCCGCCTGATGTCGCGCTTTGAGACCGGCGCGCGCACCCGGACGACCCAGTGGTCGCGGGACCTTGCCGCGTGACCGCTCGGGCAACCCAGGGCTCGCTTCGTCTATGAACGTTCAGCGTCGCAACAACGTCACCATTGAGGGCGAGGGATCGCGGACGCTGATGTTCGCCCACGGCTATGGCTGTGATCAGTCCATGTGGCGGCTGGTTGCCCCGCACTTTCTCGCCGACAAGGTCGTTCTGTTCGATCACGTCGGAGCAGGAGACTCTGACGTCAGCGCTTACCAACGTCAGAAATACGCTGGTCTGGCCGGCTATGCCGAGGACGTGATCGAGATCTGCGAGGCCCAGGGGCTTCGCGAGGTCGTCTTCGTCGGCCATTCGGTAAGCGCCATGATCGGCGCCCTGGCGGCGATCCGTCGGCCTGACCTCTTCAGTCGCCTGATCATGATCTGCGCCTCGCCGCGCTTTGCTAATGACGAAGGCTATGGCGGCGGGTTCGATCAGGCGGACCTTGAGGATCTGATCGAGCTGCTCGCCAAGAACCAGCTGGACTGGTCGTCTGCGCTCGCCCCGGCCGTGGTCGGCGATGCCGGCTTCCAGGCCGAGTGGCGTGACAAGGTGTGCCGGATCGACCCGGTCATCGCCGAGGACTTCGCCCGCGCGACCTTTCTTTCAGATCATCGCTCGGATTGCCGGAGCGTCTCGACCCCGACCCTACTCATCGAGTGCAGCGACGACGCGCTCGCACCCGCAACCGTCGGCGCCTTCGTTCATGAGGCGATCGCTGGCAGCCAGCGCGTCGTTCTGCAGGCGACGGGGCACAGCCCCCACCTTACGGCGCCCGACGCTGTCCTCGACGCCATGCGCGCCTTTCTCGCGGGCGCTCCGGCCGCAACGGCCTGAAAGACTCTATGCCTCTCCCGCCCGCCGAAGAGTTCTATGATCTCGCGCCTTGCGGCCTGCTGAGCCTGGATGCGGAGCTGACGATCAGGTCGGCCAACGCCTACTTCCTGCAGATGGTGGGCTTGGCGGATGGGGCGCTTGCCGACGGGTTGAAGTTCACCGCCCTCCTGAGCGTGGCGAGCCGGATCTTTGTGCAAGGCCGCTTGCAGGCGCAATTGGCCCTGGCTGGCCGAGTCGAGGAGATCGCGCTGGACCTCGCGCGCTCTGACGGGCGGCGCGTGCCCGTGATGATCAACGCCGCGCAGGCGCGGGACGCCCACGGGCGCCCCGGCGCCATCCACATGGCGATCAGCCAGGCCGTGGCCACCCGCGCCTACGAGGCTGAAGTGCCCAAGGCGCGGCAGGAGGCCTTGAGCGCCCTGCGGGTGAAAGCAGACTTCCTGGCCAATATCAGCCACGAAATCCGCACGCCGCTGAACGGCGTCATTGGCGTCGTCGGCGCGCTCGGTCGCACCGTTCTCTCGCCCCAGCAGAGGGAGATGGTCGCGCTGATCGAGGCCTCCGCCGTAACCCTCGAGCGGCTGGTCGGGGACATACTGGAAATCTCACGGGTCGAGGCGTCAGGGCTCGCGTTGAGCATCGGCGCCTTCAGACCCGACGAGGAGCTTCGCGGTGTCCTGGATCTCGCCGCGCTCAACGCGCGCGCCAAAGGGCTGGCTTTCGAGGTCGTCAGCGGGCCTGGCCTGGACCGGACGTTCCTGGGGGACGGGGTGCGGCTGAGACAAATACTGACCAACCTCACGTCCAACGCGATCAAGTTTACCGAGCAAGGCGTGGTGCGTGTTGAGCTGACGGTGGAAATCGCCGAGGACGCGCCAACCTTGGTGTTATCAGTGCGGGATACCGGGATCGGTTTCGATCCGCATCAGGCCGACGCTCTCTTCGAGCCCTTTCACCAGGTCGATGCCGGCATCAGCCGGCGCGTCGGCGGCGTCGGGCTGGGCTTGTCGATCAGCAAGGCCCTCGTCGAGGCCATGGGCGGATCGATCAGCGCCCGTTCGGCGATCGGGGAGGGAAGCGCCTTCACCGCACGGATCCCTGTCCAAGCGGTCGATGATCCGGCTGCATCAGATCGCCCCGAAACGCCGGCCGACCTGGAGCGCGCCTTGCGCGTGCTGCTCGTGGAAGACAACGAGATCAATCAGCGGGTCGTCCAGATGATCTTGGAGCAGGCGGAGATCGACCTCACCATCGCGGCGAACGGAGCGCTGGGGCTTGACGCTTGGCGCGGTCAGGACTTCGACTTGGTGTTGATGGACATGCAGATGCCGGTCATGGACGGTCTAACAGCTATCCGCGCCATGCGGGCGGAGGAGGCGAGTGGACTTCAAGGCCGCAGAACACCCATCGCCGTCCTGAGCGCCAACGCGATGGAGCACCACCGCGCCGAGGCCCTTGAGGCTGGCGCAGATTCGCATATCGCCAAGCCCATTTCCGCCGCCGCCCTGCTCAATGGCATCCAGAAGACGCTGTCTTCCCAGTTTAGGGACTGAAGGTCCAGTTTATGGAAGTGCGCCAACGGCTGCTATTGGCGCTGGCAGGACCGTCAAGCGGTTGGCCCCTGAGGCTTTGGAGTAGCGGACTTCAACCAAAGAAAGAGGGGCCCGAAGGCCCCTCGAAGTTAGCGTCCGCTAGGCGCGATGATCAGTATTCCATCGCCGGAACCGGAGCCGGCGCGACGTCCTTGGGCGCCTCGGCAATCAAGGCCTCGGTGGTGATCAGCAGCGAGGCGACCGAGGCGGCGTCCTGCAGGGCCGTGCGCACCACCTTGGCCGGGTCGATGACCCCGGCCTTCACCAGGTCCTGGTACTCGCCGGTCGCGGCGTTGAAGCCCCAGCTGTAGTCGGTCTTCTCCAGGAGTTTGCCGACGACGTACGAGGCGTCCTCGCCGGCATTGGCGATGATCTGGCGGGCTGGGGCCTGCAGGGCGCGGCGCACGATATCGAGACCAGCCTTCTGATCGTCATTGGCCGGCTTGACGCCGTCCAGGGCCTTTAGGGCGCGCAGCAGGGCCACGCCCCCGCCGGGCAGGATGCCTTCCTCGACGGCCGCGCGGGTGGCGTGCAGGGCGTCGTCGACGCGGTCCTTCTTTTCCTTGACCTCGACCTCGGTCGCCCCGCCGACGCGCACCACGGCCACGCCGCCGGCGAGCTTGGCCAGGCGTTCCTGCAGCTTCTCGCGGTCGTAGTCGGAGGTGGTGTCCTCGATCTGCCTGCGAATCTGGGCGACGCGAGCATCGATCTCGCCGCGCTGGCCCGCCCCGTCGACGATGGTGGTGTTGTCCTTGTCGATCGTGACCTTCTTGGCCCGGCCGAGCATCTCGACGGTGATGTTCTCCAGCTTGGTTCCCAGCTCCTCGGAGACCACATTGCCGGCGGTCAGCACCGCGATGTCCTCGAGCATGGCCTTGCGGCGATCGCCAAAGCCCGGAGCCTTGACGGCCGCGACTTTCAGGCCGCCGCGCAGCTTGTTGACCACCAGGGTGGCCAGGGCCTCGCCCTCGACGTCCTCGGCGATGATCAGCAGCGGGCGGCCGGACTGCACGACCTTCTCCAGTAGCGGCACAAGCGCGGCCAGGTTCGAGAGCTTCTTCTCGTGGATCAGAATGTACGGGTCGTCGAGCTCGACGCGGAGCTTGTCGTTGTTGGTCACGAAATACGGGCTGATATAGCCGCGGTCGAACTGCATGCCTTCCACCACCTCCAGCTCGGTGGCCAGGCTCTTGGCTTCCTCGACCGTGATCACGCCCTCGTTGCCGACCTTTTCCATAGCCTCGGCCAAGATGCGGCCGATCTCCTCATCGCCATTGGCCGAGATGGTCCCGACCTGGGCGATCTCGGTGTTGGCGCTGATCTTGCGCGCGTGGCTCTTGAGATCGGCCACCACGGCGCCGACCCCCAGGTCGATGCCGCGCTTGAGATCCATCGGGTTCATGCCGGCCGCCACGGCCTTGGAGCCTTCACGGACGATGGCTTGGGCCAGCACAGTGGCGGTCGTGGTGCCGTCGCCGGCCAGATCGTTGGTTTTGGAGGCCACCTCGCGCAGCATTTGCGCGCCCATGTTCTCGAACTTGTCCTTCAGTTCGATTTCCTTGGCGACGCTGACGCCGTCCTTGGTGATGCGCGGGGCGCCGAAACTCTTGTCGATGACGACGTTGCGGCCCTTGGGGCCCAGGGTGACCTTGACCGCATCGGCCAGGATGTCGACGCCACGCAGCATGCGGTCGCGCGCGTCGGATGAGAACTTTACTTCCTTGGCAGCCATGGTTCCTACTCCTCTCGGTTGGGCTGTCAGTGGACGGAAATGGGATGGCGAATTAGGCGGCCTTCTTGAGCGTCGCCTCCGTCTCCAGAACGCCGAGGATATCGCTCTCCTTCATGATCAGCAGGTCCTCGCCATCGATCTTGATCTCCGTGCCGGACCACTTGCCGAACAGGACGCGATCGCCGGCCTTGAGGTCCAGCGCGACCAGCTTGCCGGCGTCATCGCGGGCGCCGGGGCCGACGGCGACCACCTGGCCCTGCTGGGGCTTTTCCTTGGCGGTGTCGGGGATGATGATGCCGCCCGAGGTCTTCTCCTCGGCCTCGATGCGGCGGACGACCACACGGTCGTGCAAGGGGCGGAAATGCATGCATAACCTCCAGATGCAAAACAGAATGTGATGGGTCCACCGGGCTCGCACCTAGCGGACGGACGTCAAGCTAGGCGGCGCCGAAGAGGCTTCAAGAGCCCGCGGTGAAAATTTTTCGACGGGGTTGGATCCGCCCCTGGCGGCCGTTTGCGATGGTCCCTGACGGCTTGACGCTTCCAGCGCCTGGGCCAAAAAATCAGCGCACGCGAATGCGCGTGATCGGCGTTCGCTGACGGGAAAGGATCAAAGAACAGGAGGTTCGATTTGCCCCGCGCCCGTGTCTCTAACGCCAAGCGCCTGGTCGCTATCGCCTGAGGACGCCGCCCATGGACAGGGATTTTCTCAAGCAGCTCGACGGCTACGGCCTGGCGACCGCCCAAATCCACTACTATCGGCTCGACTATCCGGCCGTGCTTCAGCTCTACGTCTGGCAGGAATACGACCTTGCTCCGCGCTTTCCCATGCTGCAGGCCTTTCTCGACCATTGGCGGCGCGAGATCGAAGCCGCGCTGCACTCGGTCCAGGTCGCCCACCATCGATTGATCGGTCCGTCGGAGTGGCGAGCCGTCAATGGCGTGATCTCGCTGCATTAGCCCCCGGCAAGCCATGCGCGGTGGCTCGGCTCCGCCTTGGCTTTGGGCCCGGTGACACCTTGGTTCACGGATCGAAAAATTTCTGATGCGAGCGTCTTGACGCGTTTCGGCCGTGTCCTAATTCATCGCCTGCTTGCCGGGCGCCGACAGGGCCTGGCCCTGGGGCGCATAGCGCGTGGCTCGGCGCCCCTCATGTCCAACTTGCTTTCGAGGAGATGGAAATGAGCACTGTTTTTGATTTCAGCCCTCTCTACAGCTCCATGATCGGTGTGGATCGCATGGTCGATCTCGTCGAGACCGCGCTCCGCACCGAGGCGAGCGCCAGCTATCCTCCGTTCGACATCGAGAAAACCGGCGAGACCGCCTACCGCATTTCGCTGGCGGTCGCGGGCTTCGCGCCGAAGGATCTCGAGGTCGTGGCCCAGCCGAACCTCCTGGTGATCAAGGGCCGAAGGGCGGCGAACGAAGACCAGGGCGCGCGAACCTTCCTTCACCAGGGCCTGGCCCACCGCGCGTTCGAGCGCCGGTTCGAGCTGGCCGACTATGTCGTGGTCAAGGACGCCGTCCATGCCCATGGCGTCTTGTCGATCGATCTGGTCCGCGAGGTGCCCGAGGCCTTGAAGCCCAAGCAGATTGCGATCGGGGTCGGCGCGCGCCAGCAGGCGCTGGAGCTCAAGCCGGCCAAGACGCGCAAGGCCGCGTAAGGAGCTGGCCATGCGCACGCATACCCATGCGAAAGATCGGGCTCGGCCATGGCCCGTTCGGCCGGCGGTCGGCTTCCTCCACCCCTTGGAGGTGCTGAAGGATCAGGATCTCGATCTCGCCGAAAAGCGCGAAATCCTGGCGGCCTGGGCTTCCGATGCGAGCGCGGTCGAGCATCGGCCCAGTCAGAGATGGCTCTTGGGAACGCCCGCGCCTGTGCCGCTC
Organism: Caulobacter sp. CCNWLW153; assembly: GCF_036889365.1. NCBI lineage: Bacteria > Pseudomonadati > Pseudomonadota > Alphaproteobacteria > Caulobacterales > Caulobacteraceae > Caulobacter > Caulobacter sp. CCNWLW153. Next base: position 115,216 of record NZ_JBAKFV010000006.1, on the reverse strand, counting down.
AGCGAGGTCCTGTCCGCGCTGCGCCGCCTGGACCGCGACCTGTTCTCTTGAGTTGGGGCGGGCGGCCGGCCAGCCGATGGTCGGCCGCCACTTCGCTCCGCTCGCTGCTTTGCGTTATGACCATGCCTTGTTTCATCTTTGTCGAGCCGTCGAGCGACGGCTGGATCGTTCGCGGCGACTTCCGCGACAGTCCCCTGCAGTTCACCACCGGCGCCCGGGCCGAGCAGGCCGCGCGTGACTGGGCGCATCGCCTGGCGGACGCCGGCGAGCCTGTGGTCTTGGAGATTCGCCTGCGCGATGGCGCGCGCGCCGGCCGGTTCCTGTTTCCACCTCACGCGGCGGACACGGAAGCGGGCTTGGCACTGCGCGCTTAGCTAGGCCGCAAGCGACTCAGCCGTCGCCCGCATTCGCCTTAGGGCGGCGGCAAGGTCTGAAAGCGCCAAGGCGAAGGGCGACCCATTGCGGAGCGATTTCTGAGCCTCGGACCATTGCCCGCGATTGATTTGGTCGGCAACCAAACCCGCCTGCTGGTGGAAGGCCCGATGGTTTTCCAGCAAGCCTAGGAAGGCATGGTTGCCGGCCCAACGCCGGGCGCCCTCGCCGTGGATCCAGCAGCCGGTGGGGCAGTGACGATCCGATCGCAAGGCGGCCAAATCGATCGGTTGTCGCTCGCTCAGAGCCGCGACGAGCGCTTCGCGGATGTGGTGATGGTTGTGTGCGTGTTCCTGAAAATCCATGACCAAACCTCTCGGCTCAATCCAATGCGGGGGTTTTCGCGCAGGATGGTTGCCGGTTGGTTTTCGCTGGATCGCTGTCCACAGTTTTTGATGGTCTGATGCACGGCCCTTCTCTCGATCGCGCAGTGATTTCCCCCTGGCGAAACGTCGCGCTGTCAGATGGCGGCGGAAGGTCCAGTTCCTGGAGGTGCATCAAGGGCAGCAACTGGCGCGGGGCGGCCACGAGCGCGCAAATATCCTCTAACAAGCAGGCGCACAATTCCTGGGCGAAACGCCTTCCGACAATAGAAGAGGGCTAATCCTCGACCGGCATACGGAGAGTAAATCGGGTCTCGCTCGCATCCGAACTGGCCGTCAAGCTCCCATTATGGGCGCGCGCGATTTCTGAAGCGATGTAAAGGCCAAGCCCGAGACCTTGCTGTGTCGGCTTGGCCGCGGCCCGCTCGAAAGGTTGGAAAAGACGGGTAAGCGTCTTTCTAGGGATCTGCGGACCTTGATTGGCCACGGACAGTTCGAACACGCCGTGCACAGTCTTCGCCTCGACCGAAACGGGCGCGTCCCTGGCACCGTGGGTCAACGCGTTGGCTAGAAGGTTCGAAAGGAGTTGAGCTAGCCGGGCGGGGTCGGCCGGCAGCGGCGTGGGAATATCGATGTCAGCCTCGATGACGCGCTCGGGATGGGCTGTCCGAAGTTCAGACACGACATCGAGAAGTGCGGACCCGATTTCGCTTTCGAGAGAAAGATCGACATTGAAGCCGCCGCCGAGACGTGCGCGTGCAAAATCCATCACGTCGGAAATTAGGCCGGCCATTCGCGCGGTGCTTGTCTCCATCTGTCCGAGGATCCAATCGCTCTTCGGTCCGGTCGGGTCTTTGCGAAGCAGGCGCACGCCACCTTCGATGGCGGCCAACGGGTTGCGCAGGTCGTGGCCGAGCACGGCGATGAACTGTTCCCGGAGTTCAGAGCCGGCTCGTTCATCTGACAGCGCCGCCTGGCTCACCGCGAGCTGGTGCTGATCCGCTAGCTTCTCACCAATCAATTCCGCGAAGATCTCAAAGGTCTCCTGCGCATCGCGATCCGTCAGCGGGGCCGGCTCCGGATCGATTGCGCACAGGGTCCCAAAGAACTCGCCGCGGCAGAAAATGGGGACGGCAATGTAGCTTTGCAGTCCGTACATCGCAGGTGTGGGATGATTGCTATAGATCGGGTCGGCCGCGACGTGGTCGATCACGACTGATTGGTGATGGTCGCGAACTTCGCTGCAAAGCGTCGTTTCGACCTTCAACTCGCCGCCAACCGGCAAGCCAAAGTTGATGTCGTCAGCCACCGCGCAGGCGACCCAACGATCGGCCGTGACCCGAGCGACGACCGCGTACCCCATCCCGGTTAGGCGACATATGTTCTGCAGGATTCTGGGAACGAGACCGATCGAGGCGATCGCCGCAATATCGTCAGCGATTTCCGTCACGCCCAGGTCCACCTCAAAGAATGGCGCGACGATGCTTGGCCTTTACGTGGAAGGCAAGACGCAACGCAGTCTCCTTGAAGATCGGTTCTGCCGCGACGACGGCGACTTCAAGGTCCACTTGCCGGAGCTGGGCCTAAGTCAGCTCCTGGCGCAGAGCGCTATGAATGAACATCGGTCCGCCACTTGAAGCGTGGCCTTAGCTGCTCCATGTTCATGCTTTGATCCGGAGGTGCGCTGTGGCCAACCGAGAGCAGTCTAGCAAGGCAGCCGCGAGCAAGGCGGCCAAGGTATTGCGGGATCCGCACGCGACCGCGGCCGCGAAAAGTGCTGCAGGCTCCACGCTCACCCAACGCGCGACCCAACTTGAGCAAACGAGCCGTTCAGCCGCGAGCGCAGCTTCTAGTGTCCTGCGTGATCCCAAATCGACAGCGGCGGAAAAGAGCGCGGCGGCTTCGGCGCTCACCCAACGAGCGAACCGGAAGTCCTAAGGATGTGGATGGAAACCGCTTCGCAGGCCCTCCGGTCCGGCAAGGTTCTGGAGCTAAGGTATGACGGTTGGAGCCGCTGTGTGGAGGTTCATGCGGTGGGCTACTCGCGCGACGGAAACCCCTTGATGCGAGTCTGGCAGGTCAGCGGCGGCAGCAACAGCAATGAACCGCGCGGTTGGAAGCTCATGCGGTGTGATGAGGCTTTCACCGCGCATGTGAGCGAGAGCGCATCGCAAGCTCCGAGACCTGGTTATCGACGCGGAGACCGAGCGATGAGCCGGATTGTTTCCGAGCTCTAGAGATTTGGTCAGCCGAGTTCCGCTGCGCTGAACGTCCCGTTTCTGGAGCGACGCCAAGTTCCGCTTCTGGCGCATTGGGGATCTGGCTGTGCAACTCTGCTTGGTCACCGCAATGCTTCAGGGACCTAGTTCGGTCCGCGGCATGTCCTGGCGGCTAATCTCGATGTCGTTCGACTAGCTCGACGGCCATACTCCAGAGCCTCTCGGCGTTGCCTTCGTCTATCGAATAGCACGCCACGCCTTGAGGTGCGTCGGCGGGACGCTGTTGTTGCACGATACCCTCATTGCAATCATCGAAGTAGCGACCGCTAATCTGCGCGACGAGTGGCGACGCCGCGAGAAGGACTGACGTTGCTGCGCCTTGCTGTGGGCTCTTCCGAAGGAGCTCCGGCGTTTTGAGGCCGCCGGTGTGTCGCTGCAGATTGGTCGCGATGGCGCCCGGGTTCAGCGCGTTAGCGCAGATGCCGTCGCTGGCCCATCGCGACGCCATGGCGACGGCGGCCAGGACGCAGGCCGTCTTCGACTGACCGTAAGCCAGTAGAGGGTCGTAAGGGATGAAGAGGAAGTGCGGATCATCCCAGAAGACCGGCGCGAAGAGATTGCCGGTAGAACTCACCCAAACCACACGCGCGCCATCAGCGGCGGCGAGGTGCGCTCGCAAGCCCAATGTCAGGGCGAAATGACCGAGGAAATTGGTCGCGAACTGCATCTCGCAGCCTTCAGGCGTTCGCTCCAGGCTCGGCAGCGCCATGATCCCGGCGTTGTTGACCAGAGCGTGGATCGGGCCGCTCCACGCCTCGACGAAGGCGCCAACGGACCGCAGGTCGGCGAGGTCGAGAGCGCTGACCAGAATGCGGTCATTCCCCGTCTCGCTTCTCAGGCGCACCGCGACAGCCTCCGCCGCGTCGGGATTGCGGGCTGCAATGGTGACCGTCGCGCCCGCCCTGGCAAGGCTGCGGACCGTTTCGGCTCCGATGCCGCCCGCCCCGCCAGTGACGATCATGTTCCTGCCAGACAGATCGATGCCGTCGACAACGTCGTCCGCCGTCGAGGCGAAGCTGAAGGGGGTCTTGAAAGTCGACAAGAGGTTATCCCGCGCGGTGATTGAGGATCGTGGAGGGACAGTTCTGGCTGCCATCGCAGCTTGGCTGCGCGCGCTCTCCACCATCAGAGAGCGCCTCCAGGCCAGTCTAGGCCTGGGCCGCGACCGGAAGGCGGAACGGCGCGCCAAGCCGGTTGAAGGCGTTCATTGCGGCGATGGTAATCGTCAGCTCTACCAGTTCCTTGGGCTCGAACATGGCCGAGACGGCCGCATAGGCCTCGTCCGAGGCGTGGGTCTCGCTCACCCGAGTGACCTCTTCGGCCCACGCCAGCGCCGCGCGCTCGCGCTCCGAGAACAGGTGCGGGACTTCCTCCCACACCGGAAGCAGCATGATCTTGTCCACCGACATCGTCTTTCGCAGGTCCCGGCTGTGAAGGTCGATACAGTGGGCGCAGCCGTTGATCTGCGAGACCCTGAGGAAGACCAGGTGGATCAGCTCTTCGGGCAGGCTGGTGTTCTTGGTGACATAATGATGGACCCCGAAGAGGGCCTTCGCACCCTCGGGGGCGACCTCGTACCAAGTCAGACGCGTCATGGGATTTCCTTGTGGCTGGACGTTCGATGGAAATGACGACGAAGCCGCGCCGGATGTGACATGCCGCGCGCGATTTTCTGCGGCCACGTAGGTTGCGCGCCGGGAGCAGAGAGGTCGGACTGCGATCAGTCGGCGACGGACGCGGACTGGGTTTCGGCGCCCTCGCGAAGCAGCAGCGCCCGTTTCCGATCAAGGCCCCAGGTGTAGCCCCAGTACCCGCCGTCGCTCTTGACCACCCGATGGCAAGGGATGGCCACCGCCAGCGGGTTGCTGGCGCAGGCGCTGGCCACGGCGCCGATGGCGCGGGGCCGACCAACGCGTCGGGCGATCTCGTCATAGGAGATCACCGACCCTGGCGGCACGGCCTGAAGCACTCGCCAGACGCGGCGCTGGAAAGCCGTGCCGCGCACGTCTAGCGGCAAGACCTGCGCGGTCGCGGGCTCCTCCACCAGCCCGACGACCTGGGCGACCAAGGCTTCATAGGCCTCATCACCGCCGATCAGGGTGGCGTGGACAAAGCGCTCCTGTAGATCCTGGAGCAAGGACTCTGCGTCGTCGCCCAGCAGGATGGCCGCGACACCAGCGTCGCTGGACGCCACGACGATCGCGCCGAGTGAGGTTTGCCCCACCGCGAACCTCAACGTCTCCCCCGCGCCGCCGGCCTGGTACTGTGTCGGCGTCATGCCCAGGGACTTGCGGGTCACGGCATAGAAGCGGCCGCTTGACCCGTATCCAGTCTCATAGATCGTCTCGGTGATCCGCCGCCCCAGCGCGAGGCTGCTCCGCATTCGCTGCGCGCGTTTTTCCTGGCCGTACGCCCTGGGGGTAAGGCCGGTCCGGGCGCGGAAGAGACGATGCAGATGACCCTCGCTGACGCCCAGCGCGTGCGCCAGGGCCGAGACGGACGGCACGCCTTCGTCGGCTTCAATCAACCGGCACGCTTCAGCGACCAGCTCGACGTTGCGGGTCGCTGGCGTGCCATCATCGGGCCGGCAACGCCGGCAAGGGCGAAAGCCGGCGGCCTCGGCCTCTTCCTGTTGGTCGAAGAACCGTACGTTCTCCCGCTTGGGTCTTCGCGTGCCGCAGGTCGGACGACAATAGATTCCGGTCGTTGTCACGCCGCGCCAGAAGGCGCCGTCCGCCGTCGGATCACGCGCCGCCATGCGCGCCCATCGGGCGTCATCCGCGTTGTCGGCGGCGGCCGTCATCAAGCGACATCCCGGCGGGCGGCGCCGAACGGATTGTCGATCAGATAGCGCCAGCAGCCGTCGTCGCCCCGGCGGGCGATGTCGGTGGCGGTCGCGACCATGTTCACCTCCGTCCCGTCCCGAGCAACCCCGACATACGACCAATCTAGGATAAGCGAGGCGATGTCGTCGGCCACGAAAAGGTGGCGCTGGGTGATCGACATCTGGAGTCCGAGGCTGAAATATTTCGCCAGTTCGGCGCCGATCGCCTCTCGCCCGATATGAGGCTTGCCCGTCGCATCGACGATCATGCCAGCCGGATCGTAGAAGCCGAGCATGGTGTCGACGTCGAGCGAGTTTAGGTGCTTGAGCAGCGCGGGAACAATGCCTTCTGGCGTGGTCGGCAGGGCGAACTTGGCAGTCATGGGCATTCCGTCTCGAAAGCGCCCGCCATCCGCGAGCGCCCCCTCAGTGCCAAGTTTCAGAACGCCGCGAACTCCGCTTTCTGATCTCAGATTCTGTTAGTGAGTGCTCTGCCTGAGATCGGTCGAACGTCGCCTTCCTGGAAACATGCCAATGTCTGGTGATGGCGCAGCGCCGCCGGCGAGGCGGACCTTTGGATCGGCCGTGGAGGGTGGGACGCGGACGTTCATCGACCTTCACCTTGCAGACGTTCGCGAACTCCGATTTCTGATCTCAGATTTCAAAGAATGGCGAGCCGATAGACGGCACAGCACCCGCACGCCCGCTATGGATGGAGCGGGTGAGTTCTAGCCTAGGGCTTTGCCTTCACCGGCAGCCGGAACGGCGCTCCCAACCGGTTGAATGCGTTCATCGCGGCGATTGTGATCGAAAGGTCGACGAAGTCTTTCGGGTTAAAGGCCGCCGCTGCCGCCGCATAGGCTTCATCGGACGCATGGGTTTCGCTGACGTTGGTGACCTCTTCGGCCCAGGCCAGGGCGGCTCGGTACTGGTCAGAAAAGAGATGAGGCACCTCATGCCAGACCGGGACCAGCACAACCTTGTCGATCGGCATGGTTTTCAGCAGGTCGCGGGTATGCAGGTCGATGCAGTGTGCACATCCATTGATCTGTGACACGCGAAGGAAGACGAGGTGAATCAGCTCTTCAGGCAGGTTGGTGCTGTGCGTCACGTAGTGATGAACGCCAAACAGCGCCTTCGCGCCGTCGGGCGCGACCTCGTGCCAGGTCAGTCGAGTGAGGTTGCTCATTATGTGGCTCCGTCGTTGTGATGCCGATCATCGGCAATCACGGGTCTGACGAGGCGCGCGTCCCGGCTGTGACATGCTGCGAGCAGAAATTTCGCCATGTCACACTGACGGGCGCAATGTCGTCATGACAGCGAACTTGCCAAAGGAGGCCGGCATGTCGCCCGATCAACGGATCGCTGATTTTGAGCCCGAACGGCTACGTCTGAAGCGACTCGCCTACCGTATGCTCGGATCGCTGAGCGAGGCCGATGATGTCGTACAGGACGCATGGATCCGCTGGGCGGGGGTGCAAGAGGGCGTCGACGTCCCCGGCGCCTATCTCACTCGTATCGTGACGCGCCTTTGCCTCGACCGCTTAAAGTCGGCTCGGGCCAGACGTGAAACCTATATCGGCCCGTGGCTCCCCGAGCCGTTGCTGAACTCGGCTGATCCGTATGATGACATCGCCGACGACGTCACGGTCACGCTGATGCTGGCCATGGAGCGGCTTTCGCCGCTCGAGCGGGCTGCATTCCTTCTGCACGATGTCTTCGACGTGCCGCTCACGGAAGTCGCTATGACGCTTGATCGCGACCCTGCCGCCGTTCGCCAGCTTGCTTCGCGAGCGCGTAAGAACGTCAGGAAGGAGCGCGTCCGCTACAGGCTCGATGCCTCCGAGGCCGACAGCATCGCCCGAGCCTTTTTCACCGCCGCCCGCGATGGCGACACCACGGCGCTCGCCAACATGCTGGCGGATGACGTTGAAATCCATGCTGACGGCGGCGGCAAGGTTATGGCGTTCCGCAACATCGTGCGCGGGATCACCAATGTGCTGAAGCTGTTCGCCAACGTCCGGCGCAAGAACCTGCCGCCACAGACGCTAGTGCAAACAGCGGTGATCGACGGGATGCCCGGATATATCAGCCGCTATCCGGACGACTCCCTCGGCACGACCGCGCTTGATGTTGCTGCGGGTCGCATTCGTGCGATCTATGTCGTACGAAATCCCGAGAAACTGCGCCGCCTCGCCGAAGGACACTGACATTAAACGGCGTCATGAGCAGACCTTCCCAACGTCCGCTCAGGGTCGATTGTGTTGAAAAAGGCCGTTGAGGCGGCGCCTGCGGCCTGATTCACTGCTGTTGAAGCAGGAGGTCGCGGTCATGATGGGCGAGCGTCGGATCGAGCAGCCGGCCCTGTTCTACGAGTTCTCGCTCGATGGGCACGTGCCCCAGGATCATCTGCTGCGGGCCATCGATCGGTTCGTCGATCTGGACGGCGTGCGGGGCCATCTCGCGCCCTTTTACAGCGCGATCGGCCGGCCCTCGATCGATCCGGAACTGATGATCCGGATGCTGCTGATCGGCTACTGCATGGGCGTGCGCTCCGAGCGCCGGCTATGCGAGGAGGTCCACCTCAACCTTGCTTATCGCTGGTTCTGCCGTCTGGGCCTGGATGGCGAGGTCCCCGATCACTCCACCTTCTCCAAGAACCGCCACGGTCGTTTCCGCGACAGCGACCTGCTGCGCGAGCTGTTCGAGAGCGTGGTGCGCCGCTGCATGGCCGAGGGCCTGGTCGGCGGCGAGGGCTTCGCCGTCGACGCCAGCATCATCCGCGCCGACGCCAGCCGGCACAGGACCGCCGTCGATGGCGCCGCGGGCTTGCCGGCCGAGGCCGCCGGGCGTGCCGTCGAGGAGTATCTGGCGGTGCTGGACGATGCGGCTTTTGGCGCGGCCACGCCCGTCACCCCCAAGTACATCTCGCTGTCGGATCCGGCCTCACGCTGGACAGCCGCCCAGGCCGGGCCGGCCAGCTTCGCCTATTGCACCAATTACCTCATCGACCTGGATCATGCGGTGATCGTCGATGTCGAGCCCTCGACCGCGGTGCGCCAGGGCGAGCTGGCCGCCTGTCGCACCATGATCGAGCGCGCCAACGATAGGCTAGGCCTCTATCCAGAGCGCCTGGCCGCCGACACCGCCTACGGCACGGCCGAGATGCTCGATTGGCTGGTCCATGATCAGGGCATCGAACCCCACATCCCCGTCTTCGACAAATCCCAGCGCGATGACGGGACCTTCTCGCGCGCCGACTTCAGCTTCGACCACCAAGCCGACGCCTATACCTGTCCGGGCGGCAAACTGCTCCGGTCCAGCCGGCGCGCCTTCAAGGTTCCGCGCAACAACGCTCCGGCCGATGACACCATCCGATATCGCGCCAGCACCCACGACTGCCAGCCGTGCCCGCTCAAAGCGGCCTGCTGCCCCAGCCAGCCCTGTCGAAAAGTGACCCGCTCGATCCACGAGGGCGCGCGCGACATGGCCCGCGATATCGCCAAGACCGACGCCCCTACATCACCTCCCGGCGCGAGCGGAAAAAGGTCGAGATGCTCTTCGCCCACCTCAAGCGCATCGTCGGGCTGGATCGCCTCAGGTTACGAGGCCCCAACGGCGCCAGAGACGAGTTCCTCCTCGCCGCCACCGCCCAAAACCTCCGCAAACTCGCCAAGCTCGCCCAACAGTAGCCTCAGGCCTCACCCGCCTGAGCGACAACGACTTCTCATCACTACCTAACGCCCGCCAGATAAGACGCCTTTTTCAACGGCATCGGTCGTGAGCTGCCTCAGCGGCGAGGCGACGAACGTCGTGTTCCTGGAGGCCTTCCAACGTCAGCTACTGGCGCGATCGCGGCGTGGCGAGGAGCTGCCGCCGATGTCGCAGGGCGCGCTCGGCTAGGGGCGGTCCAGCCGCCTCGGAGCCGGGACTGGGGATCTGCCGCCGCAGGTCCTGCTCACCCACTTGGGCGGCTTCGCGGTCGTGCTGCCGCTGACGCTGGAAAACTGCGGCAGGCTGGGGCGCAGTTCGTGACTCTGGAGGCGGTGATGGCCGATCCCGCCTACGCCGAGTCCGGCGGCGACTTCGCGCTGGAGCGGGAGGCCAAGCGCAAGGGCGTGGATATGACCGCCATGCCGGGCGCGCCGCAGTCGACGGCCGACATCAAGCAGATGTGCCGGCCATGAACTAACCTGTTGATCAGGCGGGCAGGCCCGCCGATGCGTCGTGCGCCCCTTGGAGTTGATCGTCAGACGTCAGCCCATCCCCGACGTAATAGAAGTCGTCGGACGCCTTGAAGTCGGGCTCGATCGCCTTCAGTTCGAAGAGGCCGCACTTGATCAGATCCGCCGCGTTCGGATCGAACAGGGCTATGTTGTAGCCGTCCTTGCCGAAGTTGCTCTTGTAGACGACGCCATCGAAGCCCGCCGACTTGAAGAGTTCGGCCAGGATCTGCGTCGCGGCGTAGTCTGCCTGATCGTCAGAGCGCGTCATCGGCTCAGCGAAAGCCTTGTCGATATGCGTCCACACCGCTTCGGTACGCTCTTCCGACGACGGCTCGCCGTTGCCGATCTCCAGATCGAGGAAGAACGGCGAGGCATCATGGCGGCGCGAACAATCGACTACGCTGAGCGGACGATTGGTCCGGAATTGCCCAACCGAGACTTTCGAGCCGATCCAGGGGCGAACCTCGGCCATGGCCGTGGTCTTGCTCGTCGCCATATAGAGGCAGGGGATGCCGCGCGCATTAGCTCGGCCGTCCGATGCCTTGTCGGGAAGCGGCTTCATCCGCGCGGGAGGATGAGCGCATGGGACTTCGTCATCAATGCAGCTATTGTAGGCACGCCAGTCGTGACCGAGTGCGGCCCGCCAAAAGAGACTGCCCCTCGGAATATCGATTTTGCGAGACTGGCTGGTGACTAGCACCGCCTGCAGGAAGGCCTCGACTTCGGGCGGCCGCACATAGCGAAACTCCCGGGTCACCGAGCGTTCGAAGAGCCAGTAGCTTCTCCACGACGGGAAGGCGTCGTTGGGGATGTCGTTTGTCATCGTGGATCCTGTCAGCGCGGTTCGCCAGCGCCTTCGCTTTTGATGGGCTGAAAAGCACAGCGCCGCGCTAGGCCCGGGCGTCGGAAGCGTTGGATCGCGGGATGGATCTGCGCGCTAACGGCGACCACCAACGGCGCGGTCTGGGCGCTTCCAGCCGGAGCACTGGGAGCAGAGCCGTCTCGATGATGCCGATCTGCTCGGCGATGGTTTTGTCCATCTCGTTTTCGGCCGCGGAGGGATATTCCGACCAGATCGTCTGATCGATCTTGTCGCTGAGGGCTCGATCGCGGCCCTCGGTGTAGCGCACGCTAGCGTCGGCGTAGACCTGAACGGTGTGGAACTGGCGGCTCAGGGTCTCCAGCGCCTTTTCGAGCGCCTCGCTGAATAGCGCGCGCGCCGTAGGCAGGCACTCGTCGAGCGTGACCCTGACCTCGCGCTCGCGATTGAGCCGCTCATGATAGGCCTGGGCGGTGCACAGCCGCCGCGTCTTGGCGGCGTCGAGGGGCGGCTCAAACCGACCGGCTTCGCGCAGCCGTTCTTCGGCGATCTCGAGCTCATAGCCCATCATTGCCGGACTGCGCACGCGGGCCAGGGCGCGTCGCGCGTTGTAGGCGGCGGTGAGGAAGCGCTCGGCCTGCTCGATACGGCGTTCGGAGATCTTCTGGCGACGCCACTTCTCGAAGGTGTTGGCGCCGATGACCGCGGCGAGCATCACCGTCAGCGCTCCGGTGATCGCCCCGATACCCTGCAGCATGGTCCCGGTCGCCTGCCAGTCTATGGTGCTCGCGTAATTTGGATCTGACACGAGATATTGCCCCCCCCCGAAGCGTCGCTATCAAACCTGCCACGAGTTGTGGGCGCTTGGTCAAGTCGAGCCTTGACGCCGTGGAGGCAAAGGGAGGCTCTTAAGTCGTCTGACTGTCTGAGTGACCGCCCTGGTTGTTTTATTCAGGTTTTGTTCTCGCTCGGTACGGGTTAAGCTCGACCTATGGCCAAGATTCAGCACTACAGCGGAGGCCGAAAGGTGTCGGCTTCGTCGTTCTGGAAGAACATCGAAAAGAAGGGTCTCGACTTGGCGATGAGCCATATCGAGGCGCGCGCTCATGGCGCGGCCGGCTCGATCGTCGATCCGGAAACCGGAAAGCACGCCGCGGTTTTTGTCCGCCGTGTCGGCGAAAAGGTAGTCGCCCGCACTGAAGGTTCCCCCGCCTTCGCGCGCGAACTCGAACGCAGGCTCGGGGTGGGCAAAGGAGTGATTACCTCGATGCAAGCGACCCCTTCGCCCGAAACGCCGGTCGTCTATCTGGCTCACGCGTCCGAAGACCATGAACGGCTGGCCAAGCCGTTGGCCGAGCGCCTGATGGCGGCAGGGATCGAGGTCTGGCTCGATGCCTGGGAGATCAAGACCGGCGACAGCCTCAAGCGAAGGATGGAGGAGGGGCTGGAGGCCTGCACCCACTTCCTTGTGCTGCTGACGCCATACTCGGTGGGCAAGCCTTGGGTGGAAACCGAGATCGACGCGGGCTTCATGAAGGCCGTGCAGTCCAAGGCCCGCTTCCTGGGCCTTAGGATCGGCGCCCGGATTTCCGACCTGTCGATCTTCCTGCAGACGACGCGGTGCCCCGAGGTGGACCTGGAGAAGGACGCCGAGATCGAAGCCCTCATTGCAGACCTCTATGGGGTGACCAAGAAGCCGCCGCGAGGGACCGCGCCGTCCTATGTCCGCAAGGCGCCGTCGACACCGAGCACCTGGTCCAAAAGCGCCGCAGCGGTCGCCGAGTTCCTGGTGCGCAACAGCCAGACGGGCAGGCCGTCCGATCCACAGGTCAAGGCTGCAGCGATCGCCGAGGCCACGGGCTTGTCGATCGAGGACATCCGTATCGGGGCCCTCGATCTCGAAGAGGCCGGGCTCATCGAGCGTTCCAAACAGTTGAACGGTGAGCGGTCGTTCTGGCCGCGCCAAGGCCTGTTCGTCGAGTTCGACAACGCCTTCATGGACTTCGACAATCGGGCTGATGCGCTGAGCTTCGCCCGCCGGCTGATCAGCGAAGGCGTTGACGGCGTGCGCCTCGCCGAGGCGATCCCGGAATGGTTTCCCGACTGGACGGTCCGGCAGGCCAACAGCGCGCTGAACTATCTCGAAGAGGCCAAGCTGGTTGACGCTTACCACACGCTGGGTCAGCCGCCCTACACGGCGCGCGAGGTCCACGTCACCGATCGTACCCGGCGCTTTGTTCGGGATCACGACTAGACTGGGATGCTCCGGCCCGCCTTTCGGCGGGCCTCCCGCGCCTTCGGCTTAAGGAGAACGGCCGGCGGTCACGCTCGGTCCCGAGCCTTTCAGCTCTCCTACGGGCGCGTCGCCTTCGGGCAGGCTTTGGCCTGCCGCCGGCCGCTCGACGCGGACGTTCCGACACGCGCTTTGCGCGGTCTCCTTGCCGGCTTCATTCGTCATGGGCGCTCGCCTGCGAGCGCGCAGGCTTAGGGTTGCCGCCCTCGGGGCGCTTCGGATCGGCTTCCGCCCAGCTTCGGCCGGTGTCCTGCAGACGGGTCCCTGCGAAGCCGGCGCCTCCGCTTGCACCCCCGCTCTCGCGGGGGGCGCCCGGGTCGAGCGCGCTTTTTGCGCTCGAACCCCGACAGCCCAAGGAGGCTTCAATGTCCACCTCTGAGACCCCCGCGACCGCCGCCGCTTGCGGCAAGGCCGCAGGCCCAGCCCACATCGTCGTTCAGTACGGCGAGGTCCGCGACACTCCCCTCAACCGCCTCAAGGCCTCGCCCAAGAACGTCCGGCGCGTCGGCCACAGCGCCGAAGTGATCGAGTCCCGCGCCGCCAGGATCACCCACAAGGGCGTTCTGCAGCCCCTGGTCGTCGAGCCCGAGGTCAAGAACGGCCAGGAAACTGGCTACTACCTCGTCAGCGCCGGTAAAGGCCGCCGCCAGGCCTTACGCCTGCCGGCCAAGCGCAAGGCCCTGGCCAAGGGCGCGGCCGTGCGCTGCGTGGTCAGTTTAGCCGCGAGTACGCGCGTCAATTCGGACTGCGGCCTCGAAGGACGCCGCGAGGTGGAGAGCCGGTTAGGCCGAAGATACGTCCAGTTTCTGGAGGCTCCGGAAGGACCGCTATTGGCGCCAACCGGTCTGGTAGACTCCCCGTAGGTGTCGACAGAGAGGTCAAGGCCGCGCTTGCCGTCGGCCTGGTTCAAGAAGGATTTGGGCGTGGCCTCGCGCGCCGGGCGCTCGCGGTCGGAAGGGTAGCTCTCCAGGGGCACCCACGTCGCGGCATCGACGAACCGCGATCCTTCCAACTGCAGCGGCTGTTCCCGCCAGGTCGTATTATAGTTTCGGTCCGAAGAGCGCGACCCTGCGCGTCCGGCGCGATTTCCGCAGGCCAACGGCTGTGGAGACCGGGCAAGCCCGCGTCGTCGAAGGACAGGGTCACCGCGTCTTAGGCATGGACTGACAGGCTCGGCGCGCAAAGCAGCAGGGAGGCCAGCAGGATCGCGCAGCGGCGCATGGTGTTTTCCTCGGGACGTGACGCAAAAGGGCCCGGTCGCCGAGGCGACCGGGCCCAAGTTGTGGGCGACAAGAACGGAGCGACGGGGCGTGCGTCGAGCTCGACGTCCGGCCGGTCCGCAGGAGGGCGGCGAGCGCCCAGTCCCAGGGGATATCGGCCCGGGCGCCGAAGCGACCCGGGCCAACGCCCCCTAGAAACGGTAGGTCAGGCTGGCGCGATAGGTGCGGCCAAACAGCGGGCGGGCAACGCCGCGGTTGCGCGCGCCGTCCGGCGACAGCAGGTCCGAGAAGATCGGATCGCCCTCGGTGAACGACAGCTGGTTGGTCAGGTTGGCCACGTTGACCTGCGCCATCAGGTTGGGCGTCACCGCCCAGGCCGCCCCGGCGTTGATGATGTAGTAGGCCGGGTACTGCGTGACGTTGAAGTCCGTCGATTCCGAGAAGCGCGAGGAGTAGTAGTAGAACTGGCCAAACACCGAGACCGGAACGCCGGTCAGGGGCCTGAAGTCGAAGGATGGGGTGAAGTTGACCATCACCGTCGGCAGGCGACGAGGTCGGCGACCGTCTTCGCCGATCTCGACATATTCGTAGCCCGTCAGGACGTTGGCGGCGTTGCGCACTTCGCGGGTGATCTTGTAGTTGGCGTCGGTGATCTTCGGATCCTGGACGGTGACCGTGCCCTTCAGCTCGAGCCCGTCCACCGGGCGCCAGGCCAGTTCGACTTCAGCGCCTATGTTCTGGACGCCGCGCTGGTAGACCTCGCCCACCTCGGGGCAGGTGTTGATCTGCGGCACCGCGCCGGTGACCGCGCACTGCGGCGACTGGAAGTCGCGGTAGACGTTGACGAAGTCGCGCGGGGTGAAGTCGTTGTAGTAGACCGCCGCTGAGGCGTCGAACTTGGGCTTGTAGTACCGCACGCCCGTTTCCAGCTGCCAGATCCGTTCGATCTGGTTGCGCTTGATGGTCTCGCCGCCGACTTGCTGGGTGGTGTCGACGCGGAACTCGTTCAGGTCCTCAAGGCTCGGCAGGCGGAACGAGCGCGACACCAGGCCATAGACGGCGATGGGGTCGGAGATCGAATAGTTGGCCCCGACCGACCAGCCCACGGCGCTGAAGCGCTTGTTGAGGTAGCGCGGCGCGCCGGGCACCGACAGCTCGTTGTCGGCGGTGGTGTCCTGGTTTGAGCCGACGACCACGCTGGCCGGCGTCGCGTCGAAGATCAGGTTGCGATCGCGGCGGACCAGGTCGGTCTTCTGGGTCTGCCAGCGGACCCCTAGGTCCAGCTTCAGGCGGCTGTCCAGCGTCTCCCAGTGGTCCTGCAGGTAGCCCGCATAGCCGCGCGAGCTGGAGTCGGTCACGAAGCCGAAGAAGCCGGGCAGGATCGCCCCACCGCTCGTCAGGCTCGGACCGACGATCGCGCCGTTGGCGTCCAGACCGCGCAGATCGACCAGACGCGAAGGCTCGCCCATCGTCGAGACCAGGAGGCTGGCCTGGAAGTTGGCGTCATAGCTGTAATCGCTGGCGTAGACGCCGGCGGTGAGCTTGTGCTCGCCCCAGAGGTTGAAGGTCTTCTGCGCCTGCAGGTCCATCGAGGCGCTGTCGGCCTTGATGTTGGCGATGAAGGGCAGCAGGAAGTTCAGATAGGCGTCCGGCGCCACGGCCTGGCCGTTGTCCAGGTAGTAGCCCTGGACGCGCGCCACCTTGGCGTAGTTGGCGATGAAGTCCTCGCGGCTAATGCCGGCGAAGGCGCCGCAAGGATTGCTCGTCGGGACGTTGAAGAAGCCCCGGAGCTTGGCGTTGTTGAGGTTGCAGCTGAGCGCCGCGCCATGGGCCGGCGAGATGACGTCGTTCTGCAGGCGCACGTTCAGGAAGTCCCGGGCGAAGGCGGTGTCATTGCCCGTGAACATGGTGTTGAAGTCGTTGGTCCCGCTCGTGTAGCGAAGCCCGGCCTTGAAGGTCCAGCCATCGCCCATCTCGCGCGAGAACTTCAGGGTGAAGACGTTGAACTTGGGGTGGATGCCGTCGGCCAGGTCGATGTCGCGCGAGCCGTATTCGCCCATCTGGGTGAAGTGGCGGTTGAACGGCGAGGCCACCGTGCCATGGGCGAAATTGATGCCCAGCGGTTCGATGGTGTCCTGGTCGATCTTGGTGGGATTGTCGGCCGTGCCCGGGCCCGACAGGCGCGGCACAGAGATCGGCAGGTTCTGGTAGAAGGCGGTGTGGTCGTTGAGAAACAGGGCGTGCGCCTGGATCTGGGTGGCCCCGTCGTCGCTGGTGTAGACGATGTTGCCGCGGATCTGGCCGCCGTGGTCGCCGGTGTAGCCGTTGTCGCGGATGCCGTCGGCGACGCGATAGAAGCCGCCCAGCGCGAAGGTCAGGTTCTTGTTGATCGGGCCCGAGACGAAGGCTTCGTTGCGCACGAAGCCGTAGTCGGCCACTTCGAGCCGATAGCCGCCCTCGAACGCCTGGCCGCCGGTCTTGGTGACATAGTTCACCGTCGCGCCCAGGCCGTTGGAATAGAGGATGCCGCCCGGACCGCCCTTCACGACCTCGACCCGATCGGTCATCAGGTCGGTGCGGATGAAGACGTCGTTGTTCATGAACTGGACTTCGGGCTCTTCGTAGACCGGAAGTCCGTCGATCAGCTGCGGAGCATAGCGAAAGCCGCCGGTGACCGGCAGGCCGCGGACGGTGACGTTGTTGCTGGCCTCGCCGGCGCTGCTGCCCTCGGTGTAGAGCCCGGGGATGTTGGCCAGCAGGTCGGCCGTGCTGATCGGCGCCAGGCGCTGGATTTCCTCGGTGGTCAGGGTGTTGATCGAGAAGGTGGCGTCCTTCTTGCGCGTGCCGGCCGTCACCCCCGTGACGACGACTTCCTCGACCTGAACCGTGTCCTGGTCAGCGGGCTTGGGCGGTGCGGCCGCCTGGGCCAGCGCGCCCGTCGCGGTGAACAGGACGGCCGCCGACACGGACGTGCAGAATGCTTTTTTCAGAGACACTGGTTTCCTCCCGAGGACGCCTTTTCGGCGCGTTTTTCCAGCCGGCATGACGACGGTATGCGACTAAAGCTACTGAAGTGATTTAGTCTGTCAACTGTCCTTGCGAAAAGCTTCGCAATGTTGCGGCGCGGCGACGATCCGGCCCGGGTGACATCCGGCGCACCCCGCGCGCGGGGTGATCAAGACGCTCGGCGGCCATGTTCTCCCCAAGATCCAGGGGCGCCCGAGCGCGGCATGGGCGTCGAAGAAGCCCGTCAATGGGGGCGAGGCCGGGTCGGCGGAATGACAAGCGCGCTGGCGACTCGGAGGCGGGTGCGTATCATGGCCGTCCAAAAAACCGGGGGCGTCACCTTCCATGGGCCGCGGCAGCAACTCCAACGGCGTTCGTCGCTACAACGAACGACTGGTGCTCTCGACCATCCGCCGGCTCGATGGAGCGTCCAAGGCCGACCTTGCCAAGATCACCGGCCTCTCGCCGCAAGCGGCCCTGCGGATCGTCGAGGACCTGGAGGCCGACGGGCTCTTGATGGTCGCGGGCCGGCGCACCGGCGGCATGGGCCAACCCTCGACGATCTACAAGATCAACGGCGAGAACGGCTACACCATCGGCGTGGAAGTCGGTCGCAACCGCCTCACCTGCGTCCTGCTCAACTTCAACGGCGTGGTGCTGGCCACCCAGACCCGGCCCATGGCCTTTCCCGAGCGTGCGGCGGTCATCGCGGAAATCGCGGAGTTCGCGCGCGTCCAGCTGGCGGCGCTCGGCCCAGAGCAACGCGAGGCCTTTCTCGGCGTCGGCATCGCCATGCCGTGGTTCATCGGCGCCTGGCGCGAGGAGATCGGGGTCACGCCCGACCAGGCCCGCGAATGGGGCGCCGACGTCGAGGAGGCCTTCCGCTCGGGTCTGGATTGCCCGGTGTTCTTCGAGAACGACGGCAACTCCGCGGCCCTGGCCGAACTGCTCTGCGGCGTCGGCCTGGGGGTCGAGAACTATCTCTATTTCCATGTCGGCACTTTCGTCGGCGGGGGGCTGGTGCTGGGCGGCCAGATCCATCAAGGCCGGCACGGCAACGCCGCGGCCCTGGCCTCCATGCCGATCCCCGACGAGGGCGGGCAGGACTTCCTGCTCCACCGCGCCTCGCTCTACAGCCTGGAAGCAGCGCTCGGCCAAGGAAACGACGAGGCGGTTCGCGCCGCCTGGCTGGATGCCTGCGCCCAAGGGATCGCCTTCGTGATCCTGGGCGCCAACAGCCTGCTCGACCTCGATGCGGTCGTGCTGAGCGGCGCGATGGACGAGACCACGCTCCAGGCGCTGGCCCGGCGGGTCGAGGCGCGAATGGCCGCCACCGCGCCGAAGGACTTCTTCAAGCCCAACATGCTGGTGGGGCAGATCCGCGACACCGCGCCGGCGGTGGGGGCGGGCCTCTTGCCGCTCTACGCCAGCTACACGCCAAACCTCGGCTCGCTGCTGAAGGGCGACGCCGCCTAGCCAAGCTTTTCGCTTTCTCCCGTTGACAGACTAAATCACATCAATAGATTTAGTCGCGTACCGCCGTCCTGCGGCCAGCAACGAGCGCGTCGTCAAGGCGCCCGAGAGGAAACGAATGTCTTTGCGATCGCGCCTTGGCGCGTCTCCAACCTGTGCGCTCCCCGCCCTAGCCGCGCCGCTCCCTGGCGTCCTCCCCGACCAGGCATTCCGCGCGCGCCCGATCTCGCGGCGGCCTTAAGCGCCGCCGCCCCGGCCGATCCTGCCGGTCCGGGGCGGCGTCCTTTTCACAGATCCCATCCAAGAGTTTAAACCCATGGCGGAACCCAAATTGCTCGGCGGCGTCGAGGCGGGCGGCACGAAGTTTCTGTGCGGCGTGGCCAACGAGGACGGCGTCGTTCTCGACCAGGTCCGCATCCCGACCACCACGCCTGCCGCCACTCTGAGCGCGGCGAGCGCCTTCTTCGCCAAGGCTCAGGCCCGGCACGGCGCGCTCGCTGCGCTGTCGATCGGAAGCTTCGGACCTCTGTCCCTCAGGGCGACGGCTCCCGATTACGGTTCGATCACCTCGACACCGAAGGTCGGATGGAGCCAGATCGATCTGCTGGGCCATTTCGCCCAGACCCTGGACGTTCCCATGGCGCTGGACACCGACGTCAATTGCGCGGCCGTGGGCGAGCTGCTGTTCGGCAGCGGCCGGGGCCTGGACACGTTCTGCTACGTGACGGTCGGGACGGGCATCGGGGTCGGGCTGCTGGTCGGCGGCGTGCCGCACGGCGGCGCCAATCACCCTGAGGCGGGCCACATCCGGTTGCCGCGCGCACTGGGCGATCAGGCCTTCGATGGCATCTGTCCGTTCCACGGCGACTGCCTGGAGGGCCTGGCCAGCGGTCCGGCGATCCGCGCCCGTTGGGGGATGCCGGCGGAGGAGCTGCCGCCTGAACACCCGGCCTGGGGGGTCATCGCCGAGTACATCGCCGGTCTTTGCGCCAGCCTGACCTACATCGTACGTCCCGACCGGATCATCATCGGCGGAGGCGTCATGCAGCCGATCGACATGCACGCGCGCGTCCGCACCGCTTTGCACAAGCAGCTGGGCGGCTACGACTCCAGCATCGCGGAACTGGACATGGACGCCTACGTCGCTGCGCCCACAGCCGGCGACTCCGCAGGCCTCACCGGCGCTCTGGCCATCGCTCACCGCCTCGTCACCCGCCAATGGCCCATGCATTGGGCGATCGGCGCGCAACAGAATTCTGTCTCCACCCTTTCGAAGGTCTCCTGATCATGACGACCACCGATACGGCGCTAGCGCCGCCCGCCAAGTCCGGGGTCACGCTGGCGATGATCCTATCGGCCCTGGGCGCGGCCCTCGGCGGCCTGCTCTTCGGGTTCGACACCGCCGTGATCTCCGGGACCACCTCGGCCTTGCAGGAACGCTTCTCCCTGAGCGAAGGCTATCTGGGCTTCACGGTCGCCTCGGCGCTGATCGGAACCGTGATCGGCTCGCTGATCGCTGGCTGGCCATCCGACCGCTTCGGGCGTCGCCCCATGCTCCTGGCCGTGGCCGTCTGCTACGTCGTCTCCTCGCTCGGAACAGGCCTGGCGCTGGACTGGCACAGCCTGGTGGCGTTCCGCTTCCTGGGCGGTCTGGCCATCGGCGCGGCCTCTGTCGTCACCCCGATCTACATCGCCGAGGTCGCGCCGACCCATGTTCGGGGGCGACTGGTGGCGCTCAACCAGCTCAACATCGTGCTGGGCATCCTGCTGGCCTTCCTGTCCAACTACGTGATCGCCAGCCTCGCGCCGCCCGACGTCGCCTGGCGCTGGATGTTCGGCATCGTGGCGGTCCCGTCGGTGCTTTTCCTGGTGGTCACCTTCCTGCTGCCCGACAGCCCGCGCTGGCTGGTGGTCAACGGCCGCGACGGTGAGGCCCGGGGCGTCATGACCCGGCTTGGCTTCATCGATCCCGAGGCCGAGGTCGCCCACATGCGCGTCGCCGCGGAGCGCGACGTTGCGGCGGCGAAGCCCAGCCTCTTCCAATCGGCCTATTCAGTGCCGGTGACCTGCGCCATCGCCATCGCCATGTTCAACCAGCTCTCGGGCATCAACGCGCTGCTCTATTACGCGCCGCGGATCTTCGAACTGGGCGGCGCTGGCGCCGACAGCGCCCTGCTGCAGTCGGTAGCCGTGGGCGGCACCAACCTGGTGTTCACCCTGCTGGCCTTCTTCCTGATCGATCGCTATGGGCGCAAGCCGCTGCTGTACTTTGGCTCGATCGCCACCGCCGCGGCGCTGATCCTGGTCGGCCTGCAGCTGGAAAGCGCCCACCCGAATGGCGCTCTTGTCCTGGCGGGCCTGCTGGGCTTTATCGCCGCCTTCGCTATCTCGCAGGGCGCGGTGATCTGGGTGTTCATCTCCGAGGTCTTCCCCAGCGCCGTGCGCGGCAAAGGCCAGGCGCTGGGCAGCACCACCCACTGGGTGATGGCCGCGGCGATCACCTGGGCCTTCCCGGTCTTCGCCGCCCACGTCGGTGGATGGGTGTTCGCCTTCTTCGGCGCGATGATGCTGCTGCAGTTCCTGTGGGTCTGGAAGGTGATGCCCGAGACCAACGGCATCGCGCTCGAGGACATGGATTTCCGGAGGGTCCACTGATGCGTCGCCTGCTAGCCCTGGGCGCGGCCGCCCTGATCGGCGCTGGAGCGTCGCTCCCCATCGCGCCCGCTGCTTTGGCCGAGGAGGCCCGTCCGGCCTACCACTTCGCGCCGGCTCGCAACTGGATGAACGACCCCAACGGGCTCGTCTATTTCGAAGGCGAGTACCACCTGTTCTACCAGTACAATCCCTACGGGGATCGCTGGGGCCACATGAGCTGGGGCCACGCCGTCAGCCGCGACCTGGTGACTTGGGAAGAGCTGCCGGTGGCCTTGCCAGAAACCGATGTCATGGCCTTTTCGGGCAGCGCGGTGATCGACTGGAACAACACCAGCGGCTTTGGCAAGAACGGTCGCCCGCCGATGGTGGCGGCCTACACCGGCTATGACCCCAAGACCAAGAACCAGTCGCAGTTCGTCGCCTACAGCAACGACAAGGGGCGCACCTGGACCGTCCACGGCAAGGTGCTCGACATCGGTTCGACGGAGTTTCGTGATCCCAAGGTCTTCTGGCACGCGGCTTCCAAGCAATGGGTGATGCTGGTCGTCATGGCGGTCGAAAACCGCTTGGCCATCTACACCTCGGGCGACTTGAAGACCTGGGCCCACGCCAGCGACTTTGGCCCGGCCGGCGGCCGGGGCAAGAACTGGGAGTGCCCCGATCTCTTCGAGCTGCCGGTCGAAGGCGGCAAGCCCGGCGAAAAGCGCTGGGTGCTCGGCATCAATCTGGGCGACAGCGGCGTCGGCGGCGGCTCGGGCGGCCAATATTTCGTCGGCGACTTCGACGGCGCCCGTTTCACGCCCGATCCAAGCTGGGGGCGCGAGCCCCAATGGATGGACTATGGCGCGGATTTCTATGCCGCCGTCTCCTGGAACGACCTTCCCAAGGACGATCCGCGCCGCATCTGGATCGGGTGGGCCAACGATTGGCGCTACGCCAACGCCATCCCGACCTATCCGTCGCGGGGCCTGATGTCCCTGCCGCGCGTCGTCAGCCTCAAGAAGACGCCGCAAGGCTATCGCATCGCCCAGGCGCCGGTCAGGGAAGTCGAGGCGCTTCGCTCGGGCCATCGATCGGCCAGTGCGCTTGCCCTCGGCGAGAGTGCGACCTTGCTGCCGATCGAAGGCGGCGCCGTCGAGCTGGACCTGGAGCTGGAGACGGGGAGCGCCGAACAGGTCCAGATCGCCTTCACCGACGACAAGGGTTTCCAGACCTTGATCGGCGTGACGCCCAAGACCAACGAGGTGTTCATCGACCGCACGCGGTCGGGTCCCCATTTCCACGACGCCTTCGCCGATCGCCACACCGCGCCGGTCGACCTTACGTCCGGACGCGTGCGCCTACGGGCGTTCGTCGACCAGTCGATCATCGAGCTCTATGTCAACGATGGACAGACCACCATCACCGACCGGTTCTTCCCGGGTGGCGGCGGGCTCAAATGGTCGGCCAGCGCGCGAGGAGGAACCGCGACGATCCGAAAGCTGGACGGCTGGATGCTAACCAAATCGAAGGCGCCTTAAGTGGAAGGCTCACTCTTAGAAAGCCCGGCTGGTTCGGGCTGGACGCAGACCATTGTTAGGCGAGCGCCGGATGTCGGCCAGCTTCGAGTTGCATCGCTCGAATCGGCTAGCGACTTTTGGGCTCTGCCAAGTGAGCCTGGTCCGCTCTATCGGCAACTATACGCTTTGATCCGCTATCGTCTCGCCACGGGCGAGCTGCGGGTTGGCGACAGGCTACCCGATGAACGCCGTCTGGCGCGCCTCTGTGGGGTCTCCCGGTTGACGGTCCGAAGCGCCTTTGCGTTGCTCTGCGCCGATGGATGCATACAGCGACGGACGCGCCTTGGAACGATCATCCGCGCCGTTGTCTGAAGGTCCGGAGTCTGGAGCGGCGCCAATGTCTGCAGATGGCGCAATCCCGTCCTCATGGCCCACGCCCAACAGCGTAAAACCCTTGGGCAGTCGGAAGGCCCGTGGCATCAGCGGGCCTACCACCCCAGCCATGAACGCCGACCCATGACCCCCGACGACTTCCGCCAACTGGCGCTCAGCCAGCTCAACGCCCGCGTCGCCTCCCGCCTGGGGACGATCGAGTTCCTGGTCGGCGACAAGGTGTTCGCCACCCTGGGCGCGCCCGACCCGGCCTTCGCCGTCCTGCGCCTTTCGCCCGAAGACCAGGCGGCGGCCCTGGCCGCGGCGCCCGGCGTGTTCTCGCCTCAGGCAGGCGGGGCCGGCGCTCGCGGCGTGACCTGCGTGCGCCTGGCCCTGGCCGAGGCCGGACACCTCAAGCCGGTCCTGGCCAAAGCCGCCGGCAAGGCGCGCAACAGCCGCAGCGCGTTCAGCCGCATCGGCTAGCCCGCTTGATGCAGGCGGCGCCCTGCGAGGCGACAATCCGGCAGGCGTCCAGGACCTTGCCTTGCCATCTTGCCGAACCCTGTTCTAGACTCGTGCCACGTCGCTGAAAGCGCGGCGTCGAGGCGTGAGAACCTCGCTTGAACCAACCGCTTCGCGTTCGGCTCCGCCCCGGCGCGACCGGTGTGTTGCGCCGGCGGCGCCGTCCATGACGGCCGCTCCACACTCAAGCTTGAGTCTCGGGAATGCGGCTTCGCCGGTTCCGCCGCCTCTCCTTGGAGGCGGACGTGACCGGGCCAGCAGAGACCAGACTTCAAGCCAGAACCCCTCGGCGCGGGAGCCCGCGCCGATGACCCTCAAGACCGTCGATCCGGTCCTGGGCGAGACCCAGACCGACGCCCGCCGCAAGCTCGACGCGCTGTTCCGGCGCCAAGCTCCGGCCCTGCTGCGGTTCCTGTCGCGGCGGACCAATCCCGAGGAGGCCCAGGACCTTGCCCAGGAGGCCTTCCTGCGCCTGACCCATGCGGCAGGCAAGCAGGCCCTGCAGAAGCCGGAGGCCTATCTTGGCCGCATCGCCCGCAACCTGCTGCGCGACCGGGCCAAGAGCGTCTCGGGTCGCCGCGAGCGCAGCCACGCCGTTCTTGAGCCCGAGGCGCATGCGACGAGCGACGGCGATCCCCACCTGGCCCTCGAAGCGCGCCAGCTGCTCGAGCGCCACGAGGCCGCCGTCCTCAAGCTCAAGCCCAAGACCCGCGAGGTCTATCTGCGCCATCGCGTCGACGGCCAGACCTATCCGCAGATCGCCGCCGCCCTGGGCATCGGCGTCAGCGCTGTGGAAAAGCACATGATGAAGGCCATCGCCGCCGTCGACCGCAGCCTCGGCCGGCCCTAGGATCACGCCATGACCTCGGGGGAAGAAGAGCATCTGCGCCGCGAGGCGGCCGCGTGGTTTGCGCGCATGCGCGGACCTGGCGCGGAGACCGCGCGCCCTGACTTCGACGCCTGGCGCGCCGCGCCCGGCCGCCAGGACGCCTATGACCGTTTGGTCCGGCGCTACGAAGAGTCGGCGATCCTGGGTCATTCCAAGCTCTCGGACCTGCGCCTGCGCACTAGCGCCTCGCGTCGGGGCCCGCCGCCCGCGGCGTGGTGGGCGGCCAGCGCCGCCGGCCTCGTTGTGGCCATCGCCCTGGCCACCGTCTCGCCCTGGCCGATCTTTCCCGACGATCAGCCGCCACAGCAGCGGCTCGCCGCTGGAACCGGCCAGATCCGCAGCCTGTCTCCAGCGCCAGGTCTCACCGTGGTGCTCGACGCTGACACCGTGCTGCTGGCGTCCAGCGAGCGCGGCCGCTCGCGCCTGGTCCTCGAACGCGGACGCGCCCGCATCCACGCCCGGGGTCCGGTGGATGTCCAGGCCGGGGCCATGCGCGTCATGGGCCAGGACGCGGCCTTTGATCTCAGCCTCAGCGAGCGGTCGGTCGAGGTCTCCGCCCTCTCCGGGAGCCTGGAGGCGCGGCGCGACCGGCATCCCCTGATCTCGGGCCGCACCCGCCTTCAGCCGGGACAGGCGCTGATCCTCGCCGACGACCGCCTGGGCCCGCCGACCCGCGCCGCCGGGCGCGAGCGCCAGTGGCCCCAGGGCCTGCGCCTCTACCAGGACACCCCGCTCGCCGAAGTTCTCACCGACGCCAATCGCTACGGCGCCCGCAAGATCCGGCTGGCCGATCCCGCGCTGGGGTCCCTGCAGGTCAGCGGCGCCTTGAAGGTCACCGATCCGGACGGCCTGGCCCGGGCCCTGGCCGCGGCCCTGTCGCTGACGGTGACCCAGCTCCCGGGCGGCGACCTGGCGCTGTCGCGCCGCGGGGCGTGATTTCAGCCGGACCGAGAAGTTTTTTGTGAGGGGTCGCCGCGCGGCCTCGTCAGAGCCACCCGGAACGACCGCGACCGTCGCGGTCCGCCGCCCGGGGGCTTCATGCAACACCACACCACCCTTCTACGCCGCGGCCTGATGGCCACGGTCGCCGGTCTCGTCCTGACCGCCGCCGCGCCGGCCCTGGCCGCGCCGCCCCTCCTGCAGGCCGAGCACCAGACCTATGACCTGCCCGCCCAGCCGCTGGGCGAGGCGCTCGGCGCGGCGGCCCGGATCAGCGGCCGCCAAGTGGTGGTCGCCTCGCCGCTGGTGCGGGGCAAGACCGCCCCGGCGCTGTCGGGCCGCTACACCGCCGACCAGGCCTATGCGGCGCTGCTCTCCGGGTCGGGTCTCAAGCTCGTCCGGGTGGGCGCGACGCTGGTGCTCAAGCCCGCCGACGAGACCGCGCCGGGGGAGGTCCGCGCCGGTGACGAACCCGAAAGCCTCGCCGAGGTCGTGGTCACCGGCACCCGCATCCGCGGCGCGGGGCCCGTGGGGGCCAACGTCATCGCCATCAGCCGGCAGGACATCGAGGCCAGCGGCTACGCCACCACCCAGCAGATCGTCCAATCGATACCGCAGAACTACGGCGGCGGCCCCAACGAGGGCACCCTGTACGGAACCGGCCGCAACGGCGCCAGCGCCAATCTGGGCGCGGGCTCGGGCGTCAATCTGCGTGGCCTGGGCGCCAGCTCGACCCTCGTGCTGCTGAACGGCTCGCGCCCGCCGATGGGCGGCCGCACCGGGGTGTTCGCCGACCTTTCGCTCGTGCCCGCCTCGGCGATCTCGCGGATCGAGGTCCTGGCCGACGGCGCCTCGGCCCTCTACGGCTCCGACGCCGTGGCCGGCGTGGTCAACGTGCTGTTCCGCGACGCCTACCAAGGCCTGGAGACGCAAATGCGCCTGGGCGGGGCGCAGGGCGGAGCCGCCGAACGCCAGTTCGGCGCCCTGGCCGGGCGGGCCTGGCCGGGCGGTCGCCTGGTCGCCGCCTACGAGGTCATGCGCCGCGACGCGCTGGCCGCGGCCGAGCGCCCCTACGCGACCTCGGACCTGCGCCCCTTCGGCGGGCCGGACTATCGCTCGGTCTATGCCGCGCCGGGGACCATCGTCGCCGGCGGCCAGACCTTCGCCATCCCCGCCGGCCAGAACGGGGTCGGACTGCGCGCCGGCCAGCTGTTGCGGGGCTTCGTCAACCGCGAGGACGGCCGGCTGGACACCGACATCCTGCCGCGCCAGACCCGCCAAGCCCTCTACGCCAGCGGCGAGCAGGACCTCGGCGCGGTGACCCTGTTTGGGCAACTGCTCGTCGCCGACCGGCGCTTCGCCTTCCGCAGTCCGACGGTGTCCCAGACCGCCACGACCGTGCCGGTCGCAAATCCGTTCTATGTCGATCCGATCGGCACGGGCCAACCGGTGCGGGTCCAGTACAGCTTCGTTGGCGACCTTGGCCCGCAGATCTATTCGGGCCACGTGCGCGCCTACAACGCCACGATCGGGGCCCGCGGCGAGATCGGCGCCTGGTCGCTCTCGGCGCGAGCCGGGTACGGTCTCCAGGAGGAGGCCAGCCTGACCAAGAACTTCCTCAACACCTATCGGCTGGGCCTGGCCCTGGCCGACCCCAATCCGGCGACGGCCTACAATCTGTTCGGCGATCCGGGCTCGACGCCGCAGGCGACCATCGACAAGGTGCGCGGCTTCGCCTTCAACCACGGTGTCTTCGAAGCCTGGTCGGCCGACCTGAGGGCCGACGGACCGCTGCTGACCCTGCCGGCGGGGGGGGTCCGGCTGGCGCTCGGCCTGGAGCACCGGGACGAGCGCTATCGGCTGGACAGCCTCAACGACATTGGCGGCGCCGTTGCGTCGGCCAGCACCCTGGCCCTGCCAGGCCCCCGCAAGATCGATGCGGCCTATGCCGAACTGCGCGCGCCCCTGGTCGGGCCAGAGGCGGAGGTCCCGCTGGTGCGGCGGCTGACCCTGTCCCTGGCCGGCCGTATCGAGCGCTACAGCGACTTTGGGACCACTCGTAACCCGAAGGTCGGGCTGGACTGGTCGCCGGTCGGCGACCTGACGCTGAAAGCGGCCTACGGGACCGCGTTCCGCGCGCCAAGCTTCAATGACCAGCGCCAGGGCATCGGCAGCACGCTTTACCAGCCGGCCGCTCTGGTGGACCCGGCCTCGCCCACGGGCAGCACCGTGGTGCTAGCCCTGATCGGGAACCGGCCGGGGATCGGCCCCGAACGCGCTCGCACCCTGACCACGACCGCCGAATGGACGCCGCAGGCCGTCGCCGGCCTGAAGGTCACCGCCAGCTACTTCCGGGTGCGCTATCGCGACCGCATTTCCAGCATCAACGCCGACATCTTCAACGCTCTGATCAACCGGGCGCGCTACGCCGACCTGCTCACCGAGGCTCCTAGCCCCGAGGTGGTCGCGGCCTACTATGCGAGCCCGTACTTTTCCAATCCGGGCGCGATCCCGGCCGCCAACGTCAAGGTGATCGTCGACGCCCGTGTCCAGAACCTGGCCGTCGTCGACGAGGACGGCGTTGATCTCGACATCGCCTACGGCCGTGCGGTCGGCGCGGGACGTCTGAGCCTTGGGCTGTCGGCGGCCTACATCTTCAGCGTCGAGCAAGCGGTGTCGCGCAACGCCGACCCGGCCGAAACCCGCGGAACGGTCGGCAATCCGCTGCGGCTTCGCGCCAGGATGCGGGCCGGCTGGAGCCAGGGGGGCTGGGACGCCAGCGCCTTCGTCAACTTCGCCGACGGCTACCGCAACCAGACGGTCACGCCCTACGAGAAGGTCGACGCCTGGACGACGCTCGATCTCAACATCGGCTACCGCTTCGCGGCCGACCGGGTCGGCCTCTCGGGCCTGCGCGCGGCGCTGTCGATCGCCAATCTGCTCGACCGCGATCCGCCCTATGTCAATCTACGCACCTCGACCTCCGGCATCGGCTTCGACAGCGACAACGCCAGTCCGATCGGTCGTTCGATCGCGCTGCAGGTCACCAAGTCGTGGTGAGCCTGATCGCCTGGGCGGCCGCCGCGACGATCGCGTCGGCGCCTCCCGCGCCGCCGACGCTGAGCGACCTCGTCGAGGTCGTGGACATCTCGAGCCTGGCCGTTTCCCCCGACGGCCGGTGGGCGGCCTATCGCCAGGAGCAGAGCTCGCTGGCGCGCAACGCCAAGCTCCTCAGCTGGTGGGTGGCCGACCTGCAGGGGTCCGGACCGCCCCGGCGCCTGGCCGAAGGCGGGGAGGCGCTGTGGACGGACGCTGGAACCCTGCCGGCCGAACCGCCCCTGTGGTCGCCAGACAGCCGACGCTTCTATGTGCGGGCCCTGGTCGATGGGGCCGTGCAGGCCTGGTCGGTCGATCTGGCCGACGGCGGGCGCAGGCTCACGAGCGAGGACGGAGACATCGCCGATCTGGCCCTGGTCGAAGGCGGCGCGCGCCTCAGCTTCACCGTCGGCGCCAGCCGCGCCGCCGTCCGCCTTGCCGAGCAGCGGCAGAAAGACGAGGGCGTCCTCATCGACGCCAGCATCGACCCTGCCCAGAACCTCTTCGATGCGGCGCCGGTCAATGGCCGTCCGGCCGCCCAGCGCCTCACCGGCCGCTGGTTTCGACGCCAGGGTCTGCTGGCCGCGGCGCCCCGCATCCGCAAGTCGGTCCCGGCGGCGGGCGGGCCGGTTCGGACGGAGGACGACCCCGTTGCGCTTGCCGGCGACGGCGCGACACGCGGCAAGGCCGCCGCCTCTCCCGACGGGTTCGGCATGGCGCGGCTCGCCGACGGCCGCCTGGATGTTACGCGGCCCTCAGGCGAGGTCGTCGCCTGCCGGGTCGCCGACTGCGCGTCGGTCAAGGCTCTGGCCTGGCGGCCCGGCGCTGACGAACTGGTGCTGACGCTGGGCGACTCCGCCCGCCGCCAGCGGCTGGCCGTCTGGCGGCCCGGCCGCGCCCAGCGGCCCGGGCCGTTGCGCGCTTTGGCGTCGAGCCAGGGGCTGATCGGCGGCGGGGCGGCCGACACGCCCTGCGCCTTGACCGCGACGACGGCGGTTTGCGTGGCGGCCGAGCCGACGACGCCGCCTCGGTTGGTCTCGATCAACCTTGCTGGAAAGCCGCGGACCCGGGTCCTCGCCGCCCCGAACCAGACCCTCGACGGCGCCGCCAAACCCGGGGCGCGCCTCTTCGAATGGCGCGCCGCCGACGGGCGGGCGTTCGCCGGCTGGCTGATGCTGCCGGCTGGGCCGCCCCGGCGCAGTCCCTTGTTCGTGACCTACTACCTCTGCGAGGGCTATCTGCGCGGCGGCTTCGGCGACGAGTTCCCCCTCGGAGCCATGGCGCAGGCCGGGGTGGCCACGCTCTGCATCAACAAGGCCTATCAGTCCGAAGCCAGTCACGATCCCGTCGCCGACTATCGCACCGGCCTGTCGGCGGTCCAGGCCGCCGTGGATCGCCTGGCGACCGAGGGGCTTGTCGACCGCGCAAGGATCGGCATGGGCGGTTTCAGCTTCGGGAGCGAGGTGACGACCTGGACGGCGATGAACAGCAATCTGCTGGCGGCCGCCTCGATCGCCTCCACGCAGATGGAGCCGGCCTATTACTGGCTGAACGGCGCGGCCGGGCGGGACAACCACGCCGTGCTCAAACGGAGCTGGGGGCTGGGCCCGCCCGAAGAGACGCCTGAACGCTGGAAGCTGATCTCGCCGGCCCTCAACGCCGCCAGGATCCGCGCGCCCTTGCTGATGCAACTGCCCGAGCAGGAGTATCGGCTGAGCTTCGAACTTTTCGCGCGGCTCTCCAACTCCGCCACGCCGGTCGACCTCTACGTCTTCCCCGAAGAACCGCACATGAAGACCCAACCCCGCCATCGCCTGGCGGTCTATCAGCGCAACCTCGACTGGTTCCGGTTCTGGCTGCAGGGCCATGTCGATCCCGATCCAACAAGGGCGGGGCAGTATGCGCGCTGGTCGCGGATGGCCCAGCGAAGGGCCGCGGCCGGCGCGCCGTGAAGAGGCGGCCAGATGGCGAAGGCTCAGCGACTCCAGCTTCGCGCCCACAGTTCGGCGTCGACCAGCCGCAGAATGCTCATGAAGCGGGCCTGGGTCATTTCCACCGGCTTGCGCAGGGTGGCGGCGACACCGTCGAGGTCGAGCAGGCTCTCGCGGGCGAGGAGACCCTCGGCGAGCATCGGCCCGATGCGATCGCGGTTGGCCTCATAGGCGGCGGCGACGAAGCTGTTGATGCGTCCCTTGGAGCGGCGGTTGAGGACGTCGGCGGGAAGCAACGCGGCAAAGGCGCGCCGGGCGATCGCCCGGTCGCGTCCACCGGCCACCGATAGCCAGGTGGGGATGGCGAGCGCCAGTTCGAGCACCGGCTGGGCCATGTGCGGCGACACCACGGTGGCGGCCACGCTGCGATCATGGCCATCCATGTGCGCATGAACGCCCAGAACCGCCTGAACGTGACGGCGCTTGCCGGGCGGGAGGCCGGCGAGGCCGTCCTGCCAAGGATGGTGGGGGCTGGCGACCTGCCGCCAAGCCGGGGCCAGGTGCTCGAGATCCGGCGACCTGGGCGGATCCTGGCGACGCAGGCCGATCTTCAGGGCCAAGCGCGCCACGGTCCAGGCGTTCGCGCCCGTCAGGCTGGCGACGTCCATGATCGTCGTCATCACACCTGGGCTAAGCCCTTGCGCCCTGAACCGGTCGACGACGGGCGCGGCGGAAATGAAGTAGCCGAACACGCTGTCGCCGCCCGCGCCATTGAAGAAGGCGGAGGCGCGATGCTGTCGGCCCTGCTGCTGGAAGGCCGCATCCACCGACTGCAGGACGGTCGGGCGCCCCGGTCGGGCCAGGCGGGCCAGAGGCGGCGCAGAAAAGTCGATGTCCCCCGCGTCCAGGACGAGTTCGGTCAACGGCAGACCGGCGGCTCGCGCGACCTGCCGCGCATAGCGCCGCTCGTCGCCCTCTGGCCCGATGGTGGTGACATTGACCGCGAACGCCGCGACGCGTTCCCTCAGCGCCAGGGCCACGATCGAGGAGTCAAGGCCTCCGGACAGCTCGACGATGATCGGACCTTCGGCCGCCGCCAGCGCGGCGACGCTGCCTTCAATTTCCGCGAGCAGCCGTTCGGCCCAGTCGCCGGCCTCCAGGCGCGGCGCCGCCTCGATCACCTGGCTTGGACGCCAGAATGGGCGCGTCGACATCGCACCCTTGGGAGGGGCCGCCAGCGCGTCGCCGGGAAGGATCTCCTCGACGC
The DNA here is from genome assembly GCF_036889365.1 of Caulobacter sp. CCNWLW153. Lineage (NCBI taxonomy): Bacteria > Pseudomonadati > Pseudomonadota > Alphaproteobacteria > Caulobacterales > Caulobacteraceae > Caulobacter > Caulobacter sp. CCNWLW153. The sequence continues at coordinate 83,150 of NZ_JBAKFV010000006.1, read as the reverse complement.
CGACCAGGCCCGTCGCTGCCGACCGGGCGCCGCCGAAGGCGATATGACGGGCCAGATAGCTCCAGTCGATGCGAGGTGAAACCAAGCCCAAGGCGGCCGCCTGGCCCACATCGGAGAACAGCAGGTCCATCGGCTCGCGACGGATCCGAAAGGCCGGCAGATTGCCTGACGGATCTCGCGCGGCGACCATCCCGCCGGCCGGATCGACCAGAACGGCAAGGTATCGGCCCCAGTACGATCGGCTCAGTGTCTCCAGCACATCAGAGGTATCGCCGAGCCCCGCAGCCGTCCGCACGCGCTCGGGCCGCGCAGCGCGGGTGAAAAGCCGCCCGAACACCACCCCGCGCCCACCGGGCAGAACTAGGATTTCCTCGACCGGCGAGAACGCCGCCCAGGTCGGGCCCTGCGCCGCCAGCGGCAGCGTCGGGCCAAAGCCGCCGGCCTGGATCGCCTGGGTGATGATCGGCGGCGTCTCAGCGCGCCACAAGGCGAAGACGTAGCTCATCACACCACCAGGATCGGCGTCAGCATGGCGGTTCGATGCAGGGACTCATTGAGCGCGCAGTCGCCCGATTGCGCCCAGGCGTGGGCCTCGAAGGGCGGCGTGGCGACGGCCAACACCACGTCGACGTCTATGCCCCTACGAGAGAGAAAATGCGCCATGGCCAGGGAGTCCAGAAGACATATCGGCGTCACTGGAACGAGACTGCGCACAGCCAGGAAGCGACGCGCCAGCGCCTCGGCCTGCGCGCTGCGCCCAGACATGCCGCCAGCGCGACGTCGCCGCCAGCGCCGCCACCCGACGACTCGAGCAAAAGGGCGAAGGCGCAGCAACCAAAAGACGACAAGCACCGCCCAGAAGACCTCGACGACATCCATAGCCGTCGCCCCCGAACGCTCGTGGGCGATTTCAAAGGCGCTGCGCGCGGGCAGCGTCCGCGCGCAGGGCGCCACCGGTTGTCCCCGGCCGTCCCGCACCAGGAGGCCCGCGGCGATCAGCGGCCCGAGGCCGGCCTCGTCGATGGGGCCGACGCCAGCGCCTCGCGCAAGCGCCGACAGGGCGACAGCCTGGGCCTGGCCCAGGCCAAGATAGCGATCGCGATTGAGGTCCAGGACCACGCCCAGGTCCGCGACCAGGCAGTAGGACACGCCCGGCGCCAGTTCGTAAGTCATTGTCAGCCTCGAAAGCGGAGCGGGCCTGTCGCGCCCGCTCCGCGGGGCTCATTCGGGGTCCAGGCCCGTCTTGGGCTGTTCCTGCGAGAACTCGGGCATGGTGTCCGGACCGCCCCGGGTCCGAACGCTCACCGCACCCAGATCCAGCAGCGGATCGGGAACGAGGGTCACGATGGTTTCCATGGCGACCTCCTTTTCACGAAAAGCCCGCCCCAAAGGGCGGACAGCTTGGCGGAACGGCGAGCCGCTCCGCCGGCGTCTGCCTAGTCGGCGTCGATCCCCGCGCGCGGCTGCTCCTCGGAAATCTCCGGGAGGACGTAGGGGCCGCCCTGCGTTTCCCGGCTGACGGCGCCCAGGTCGATCAGGGCGTCTTCGATATGGTCTTCGATCCGTTCCATGACGGTCTCCTTCTCCAGGTCACGCCCACCGTGACAGTTGAACGTTGCGACCACAGGTAGAGAACCCGAAGGAAATAACGCCGGAATTTTCCGATTATTCCGCAGGGCGCCGCGGGTCGCGGTCACTGAGGCCATGGAGGCTGCGGACGATCGCGGGCACCAGCCGCAGGCGGCGGCGGTGATAAGCGACGAGCGCCTGACGCAGCGCCGTGGATGACCCGGCGGCGGCCAGGCCTCGCAGCTCCCGGGTTTCGTCCTGAAACTCGGGGACCAGCTCCAGCTCGGCGCAGCGCGAGCGATGCAGGCGATCGCTGGCGCCGGCCACGGCCCACTCGACCTCGACATTGCCGCTGCGGGCGGCCAGGCGCGCGAACAGGTCCTCAAGGGCTGTGATCGGACCATCGCCCTCGGGAGCGTCAGGCGAGATAGCCGTCTCGCCGCCGGCCGACCTTGCGGCGTTGACCAGAAGAGCGACGTTCCATTGGTAGAGGTCCGACAGGTCCGGCTCCGTCAGACGGGGAACAAGGAAGCCCTCGCCAGGCAGGGCGGTGAGCAGCCGCTCGCCCACTAGGCGATGCAGGGCCGCGCGCACCGGCGTGGCGCTGGCCCCGAACCGCCGCGAAAGCGCGGGGACGTCGATGCGTTCGCCAGGCCGCAGGGCGCTCTCAGACAGCAGGAAGGTCTTGATCGAGAGGTAGACGCGTTCACCGGTGCCGGGCCGATCAATCATCAGGCTTAACTCCCTGGACGCCACGCAACGCAGCGCGCCGAAAGGCGGGCCGCTGTCGCCAGGTCCTGTCGCGCCAGGTCCTTTCGTCCGTGGTCCGCCAAAGGCGGCGTGAGGATGGAAGCATCGATCGCCGATGGCTCCTCCCCGAAATTCCTCCGCGAATTTTGGGGGGTGGATTTTCCAGGACCTAAAGCAGGCCCAGGGTCCGGAAGCTGGCGACCGTTTCGGCGCCGACGATCAGGTGATCATGGACGAGCACGCCCAGGGCCTTGCCGCCGCTGGCGACCGCGCGCGTCATCTCGATGTCGGGCTTCGAAGGCGTGGGGTCGCCCGAAGGATGGTTGTGGGCCAGGACGAGGGCGCTGGCCCCCGTCTCCAGGGCCCGCCGCAGGACCTCACGGACATAGACCGGCGCATGGTCCACGGTGCCCTTGCCCAAGGCTTCGGCCAGGATCAGCTGGTTCTTCCTGTCCAGAAAAGCGGCCCAGATCTCCTCTCGCGGCAGGCCTCGGAGCTTGGCCCGGAAGAAGGCGGCGACCGCCCCGAACGAAGACATTACCGGCCGCGCGCTCAGCGCCGCCAGGCTGACCCGGCCGGCCGCCTCGCGCAGGATCTTGAAGTTGAGGATGGTCGCCTCGCCGACGTGGCGGCGCAGTTCGGCGCGGTCGGCGGCGAGCACGCCGGCCAGGCCGCCGAACCGCTCGACCAGACGCACGGCCAACTCGCAACCTTCGGTCCGTTCGTCCGGGGCCAGATGCAAGTGAAGAATCTCGGCGTCCTGCATGACGTCGACTCCGAAGCGCGCGGCGAAGTCGAGGACCTTCTGGCGCGACGGCGCCCACGCCACCGGGGTTTGGGGCGTGAAGGGGCAGGGCTTGGCCATCGTCTCCAGCACAGTGGCGGTCTCGGCGGTCTCGGGGGCGACGGCGACGGCGGTGAGGGCAGGGGAGGCGGACATGGCGTCCTCCGATCGGACGGCGCCGGACCCTATTGTCCGGATCGCTCACCCGCTTGGCCCTGCCTTTGTCCTTTTGGTCAGAGCTCGGCCTTGGCCGCCTCGTCCCAGTCGCCGAAGCCAGGCGGGGGCAGGGCGATCCGGGTCCTCACGCCGCCATCGCCCAGCGCCTCGGCCAACTGCCGGGCCGAGGCCTCGCCGCCAGGACCCCGATCGGCGGCGATCAGCACCAGGCGCACGTCCGCGGGCGGCCGCCAGCGCCGCAGGTTCGAGGTCGACAGCAGCGCCCAGGCCGGAAGGGCGAACCGATGTCGGGCGGCCAGGGCGGTGAACACCCCTTCGGCCACCAGCAGATCCGGCCCCGCCGCATCAAGGCGCACGGCGCTGCCGGCCGGGATCAGGCCGACGGTCTTGCGCGGCAGGGTCAGGTCGATGGCGCGCCGTCCGCCGGGGGTCAGATAGGTGAGCTCGACGGCGGTGACCGTCCCGTCGGGACCCTTCACGCCGGCCATCAGGGCCGGGCGCGCGGCCCCTGTCGGCCGATAGACCGCGAGCGGCGCGGCCGGATGATGGCGCAGCGCGTCAGGTCCGGGGATGTCGCCCGCGACGCCGCGACCTCGGCAGTGGCGTTCGGACAGCGTGCCTGCGACAGGCCGGCCCTGGTCCCAAAGCCGCAGGGCCGCGTCGCGGCGCGCTGTGCGCCCCCGATCCGAAGCGGTCTCGACCGGCGGCGCCGCCGCGGTCCAGTCTCCGGACGGTCCCAGCAAACCAAGGTTGCGCAGATGATCGCGCACCGCGCGCCAGTCGCCGCCCGCGAAACTATGGACGATGACCCGGCCGTCGCGCTCCAGCAGCGACACCGAGCGATCGCGCCGACTGTGGCCGGGGGCGGGGATGTTGGCGCGGCGACCTCCGTCATAGAGGTCGCCGCCCAAGCGGCGGACGATGGCGCGCAACGACATGGCAGGACTCCTCGGCCGCATCCGGCGGCCCGCCCGTCCAAGCCCTGGCTTGGCCTTTGTCACGGCGGCCCCTCAAGCGCTCCGGCCGGGCGTCCGCGCCCCGGGCCGGTCCGGCGCAGCGACAGGCGCCCGCCGCTTATACGGATAGCCGCATAATCGGTCGTTATACGGTTATCCGTATACCCTTGATTTATACGCGATGCCGTATAATCTTGCACTATACGCAATGGCGTATAAAGGTTGGAGACACGCCGTGGACATCATCGTCCGGAACGAAAGTCAGCTCGCCGCCAGCCTCAAGCGCTATCGCAAGAAGGCCGATCTGACCCAGACCGAACTGGGCCGCGCCGCCCAGCTGCGCCAGGCCACCATCTCCGAGCTCGAAGCCGGCAAGGGCGCCACTCTGGAGACCCTTTTCACGGTTCTGGCCGTGCTCAACCTCGAACTGGTCGTGCGGCCTCGCCGAGCCGTCGACGACGCCGCCTTGGCGGACCTCTTCTGATGGCGCGCCGCCCGCGCCACAGCCCGCTGGCCGTCTACATGAACGGCCGGCGGGTCGGGCTGCTGCGTCGTGAACCCAGCGGGGCCGTCGATTTCACCTATGACGCCGAATGGCTGACGGTAGGCGCCGCCTTGCCCGTTTCGCTGTCCCTGCCGCTGCGCGAGGACCGCTACATCGGCGCGCCGGTGATGGCCGTCTTCGACAACCTGCTGCCCGACAACATCGACATCCGCAGCCGCGTCGCGGCCAAGGTGGGCGCCGAAGGCGCAGATCCCTACAGCCTGCTGTCGGCGCTGGGCCGCGACTGCGTGGGCGCTCTGCAATTTCTCCCCGAGAGCGCGCCGCCGCCGGTTGTCGGCCGGGTGGAGGGCCAGCCCATGACCGAGGCGGACATCGCCAGGATCCTGGCCAATCTGGCCCGCGCGCCCCTGGGTCTGGAGCCCGACGATGATTTTCGCATATCGATCGCCGGCGCGCAGGAAAAGACCGCCTTCCTGCGCCAGGACGGGCAATGGCTGCGGCCATTGGGCGCGACCCCGACCACCCACATCTTCAAGCCGCAGATCGGTCGCCTGCCCAATGGCCTGGACCTCTCCAACAGCGTGGAGAACGAATACCTCTGCCTGACCCTGCTGGCGGCATGGGGCTTGCCCAGCGCCGCCGTCGAGATGGCCAGCTTCGAGGACCGGCGGGTTCTGGTCGTCGAGCGGTTCGACCGCTTCCACGACCGGGATCATCGCCTCCTGCGCCGCCCCCAGGAGGACTTCTGCCAGGCCCTCTCCACGCCGTGGGTGGGCAAGTACGAGGCCGACGGCGGCCCCGGCGTCCTCAAAGGCCTGGACCTGCTGGCCGCGAGCGACACGCCCGCCAACGATCGCCTGGCCTTCCTGAAGGCCCAGGTCGTCTTCTGGCTGCTGGGGGCCACCGACGGCCACGCCAAGAACTTCAGCCTCTTCCTGCAACCGGGCGGCGGCTTTCGGATGACCCCGCTCTATGACGTCCTGTCGGCCGAGCCCAGTCGCGCCGCCCGTCAGATCGAGCCAAAGCAGATGAAGCTGGCCATGGCCGTCGGCGAGCGGCGACATTACCGTATCGGCGACGTCGCCCCGCGTCACTTCGTCCAAAGCGGCGCGGCCGGCGGCCTGGATCCTGAGGCCGTCCGCAAGATGCTGGCCCACCTGGCGCAGGCGGGCCCTGCGGCGCTCGACCGGGTGCTGGCCTCGCTTCCGGCGGACTTTCCGGCCGCCGTCAGCGGCCCGATCGCCCAGGCGGCCCATGCCCGGCTGGCTCAGATCGGCCGATACCTGGATGGCGACGCCGCGACCAAGGCTTGAGCCTCCCGCCGCCGACGCGGCCAATGTCCAGCGATGCGGCGCGAAAAATCGCCGCTCTGGCGCATGAAGCGCCGTCATCAGGACCATTCCCCTAGTCCCTGCGCGAGGAGGGCGCTCTTGGCGGCGCCTTGGCCAAGCGATCCTTGAGCCCATAGAGACTGGGCAGGAGCTTCAGGCCGCCGAACCGCTCCCGTTCGCACATGGCGCGCAGATAGCCGCCGGCCGAGCTGCGGATCTCCCCATCCTTCCAACGGGCCAGCACGGTGGCCAGGGCTATGGCGGCCCTGTTCCTGCCCATGGCCTCGCGCGCTTCGCGCACGGCCGACAGGTTGATCCCCATCAGCAGCGCGGCCCGGCCGACCGCGTCGACCAGGTCCTCCCACTGGGCTGCGGACGGATCGGCCAGGAAGTCGTCCAGCTCGGGCACGGCCTCGAGCACCAGCGACAGCGGGATGACCTCCTGGCTGATCGCCGCCTCCACCATGGCCGGGTCGGCCTCCGCCGCCCGGCGGGCCGATCGCGCCGAGGGCTCGACTACCTCCTTTCGAGGAGAGGAATACGTTGCTCCTGCGGATCTAGGCTGGGTTGTAGGTTCTTTCTGGGCTTCGTCCACGACGCCCCTGGGCTCATTTTGAATGGATTTGCGAGCCTTCACCCAGGCCGCGTCCACCGCCGCCAGCAGCGCCTGGAACGTCTCATGTAGCGCCTCAAGCTCGCCGAGGCTGGGGGTTCGCGGCAGGCGGCCGAGCGCCTGGTCGACCGCCCCGGCCCAGTCGTAGGTCGTAAAGCCCCGATGCACGGCGTCGGCGCAGACGGTGCGGATCTCGCGACGGATCTCCCCGAGCTTGCGCTTGAGATGCCGGCGCTGGGCCTGCTCAAGTCCCCGCGCGGCGGCCAGGTCGGCGAACTCGTCCCAGCGCGCGGCCATGGGCGCCAGGTCAAAGCCGAAGGCCTCGACGATGTGGCCGCGCTCGTCGCGATAGCCCCAGCGCTTGCCGTTGCCGCTGTCCTTCATGTGCACCAGGCCCGCGCGGACCGCCAGGCGGATCAGGCCCTGGACGCAGCTGCGCGAGCGCTGCAGCTCCTCGCAGAGCGCATCGTTGGACGGCCAGGCCAGGGGATGGGTGCGACCCGTCCAGTCCTGCTCGGCGGTGACCCGCACCAGGGCGCGGATCAGGCGCACGAGCCCGTCGCCGTACCCCAGACGGGGCGCGGCGCGCTCGAACCGGTCAAGCAGCATGGCCTTGGAGACGCCCTCCGGCAGGCCCTGGTAGGTTTCGGCGAGCCTTGCGGCCGCCCACTGGGCGTCCGCCAGACGGCGCACGTCTCCTACCCCGTTCGAGACGGTCTGCATTTTCTGCTCCTCCTTGGGGAGGCCGCAGGCGCACAGGTTCCCGTCGCGCGAACGCGCGTTTTTGGATTGCAGCGATGTCGGTGATTCGGTTAGAAAGAGCAGGAACTAGGAGCTCGGTCGGGGTTGGCGCCCCGTCTAGCGAATGACCTGGAGAACCCGGCGCGTTACAGCGAGCCGGGTTTTTCTATGCGCTCACGGCGTGTTTCCTTTCCTCGTCGCCCCCGTCGAAATAGACCTCGAACACGTGTTCGAGGGCGTCCATCCGATTGGCGAAGCCCCGCTCGGCCTTCATCGCGTCAAGCAATTCGATGAAGCGTTTGCCGACCATGCCGTTCAGCTGAGCCTTGCCGGCCGCACGGGCCTCGGCGCGAAGGCGCTTCTGGTATTCAGCCTGGTATGCAAGATCGCGAGCGGTCTTCATGGCCCCGCCGATAAGATCGCGATTCCAGCCGGCCAACTAATAAAGGTGAACGGCGAAACACCCGCGTTAAGCGAATAATGACCCTTGATCTGACTGGGAATCGGGGCGCGATCCATTGCTTGGTAATTCAAGGGGATGACCCGCCTTCCGGCGGCAGGACGAGGTCGCGGTCGATCAGCACCCGGACAAGCTGGCCCGGCGCGATGCGCAAGGTCGGCGCCCGCTGCAGATCGCGCTCGACCAGGCGCTGGCCGGTCTGGCCGGCCGAGGCGGCGACCCCGCCGGCGGCGTCCTGCAGGATGACCCGGTCGCCCCTTCGGCCCGCGCTGTTCTGGGCGGCCGCGCCGCCGATCGAGATCAGGGTCGAAAGCCCGATGGCGCGGGCCAGCACCGGAAGGTGGCGATCGGTCTTGCCCGTAAGGCCGCTCATCCCGGCCGCGTCGAGCCCGACCATGGCGCCCAGATCGACGCTGCGGCCGCTGGGAAAGACCATCTGCGTCCAGACCACCAGCACCCGCTCCTGGCCATAGCCGACCTGGCTGTCATAGCGACCGATCAGGCGCGTCCCCTGCGGGATCAGGACCGTGCGCCCGGTGCGGTGATCGAACACCGGCTCGGTGACCTGGGCGATGACCGGTCCGGGCAGGTCCGAATTGATCCCGGTGACCAGGGCCGCCGAGACCAGGGCCCCGGCCTTGACCTCGAAGGGCGACAGGGGCGGCCGCGGCAGGATCGGGGCCAGCGGCCCGCGCGTCGCCGCCGCGGCGATGAACTGCTCCCTGGCCGACGTCGGAGACGGCGGGGCGGGCGCCCCGTTCGGGCTTGCGGGGGCCAAGGTCGCCGGCGGCGCGGCGGGATCGAGCGCCTCGGCCGATGGCCGCGCCCCCGTCGCGCCGCCGGTCCCATTGAAGAAGGGCGGCGAGGCCCGGGCGGCCAGGCGTTCCTGGCGGGCTTGCTGGACCTCGGGGGAGACCGGCGCGGTCGGCTGCGGCGCCGCGGGCGCCGCGGCGCCTGGCGAGGCCCCCGCACCCGTGGACGCGCCGAGCGGCGCGGGCAGGGCGGCCGGATCGTCGTACCGGGCCGGCAGGCGCGCCTCGATCGGCGTGGGTCCGTCCGCGGCGCGCGCCTCCGCCTGGGGCGCCGGCGCTCGCCGGGCCGGGCCCTGGCCCATGCCCAGGATGAACCCGGAGCCGATCACCAGGACGATGACGCCGGCGACGGCGGCGATCGCCACGGGCCGATAACGCGTGATCGGCCGGCGCGGGGCGACCAGGATCCCTTCGGCCGGTCGCTTGGACGCTGCGCCCGCCGCGGCGGGATGGGAGACCGGCGGCTCGACGCTCATGGACGCGGCCCCTGTCGGGTCAGCCGCACCACAACCGGCTTCTTGTCGCCCAGGCGCAGTTCGGCGCGGTCGATGATCCGGTCCACGACCAGGTAGCGGCCCAGGAGACGCGAGTTGACCAACAGGGCCTGATCGTCGGCGTCGAGCAGGAAGACGGGCGGGGCCTCGCGCACGGCCAGGTCGGGCGGAAACTCGATGTAGGTCTTGGTTCCGTCGTCGAACACCCGCACCGGCGTCCAGGGCGGGGCCCGGCCCTTCAGGGGCGCGACCCGATAGCGAAAGTCCAGGCGCTCGACCGGCACGGCGGCCTGGACGGCCTCCTCCGCCTGCTCGGCCGCGGCGCGGCGCGCGGCGTCGGCGGCCCTGGCCCGGGCCTCTTCCTGCGGATAGGTCCAGGACAGGACGCTGGTATAGGCGCCGCTGTCGGTGGAGACCGCATCGATCAGATAGGTGCGCTGGTCGGTGGTCAGAACGAGGTTGGTGCGCAGGCCGCCCCGCATCGGCTTGACCAGCACGATGACCTGCTGGGCCTGTCCGGTCCCGGCTTCTGTTTCGCCCAGCACCCAGCGCACGGTGTCCCCGGCGGCCTTGGCGATCAGCTTCTCGCCGGGCCGCAGCGCTATGGTGGTAAGGAACCTTGGGCTGGTGTGGATCGCATAGAGCCGGCCCGGCTCGAAGGCGTGATAGAGCGCCGCGTTGACAAAGACGCCGCTGGCGGGCCCGGCGCGCGCTTCGGCGTTGGCCCGCTGCAAGGCAGCCAGCGGCTTGGCCAAGGCCAGGTTCGTCCCGGACCGTCGGCGCGGCCCCCTGGATTGCGTGGGCGCCGCGCCCTGGGTCGCGCCGGTGAGCGAGGCGGCCGGCGTAGGGGCCTTGGCCTGCGCGACGGCGCCGACCCCCGCGCCTTGGGCCCCGGCGCTCTGGGCCTGGCCGTTGGTCGGCGGGACCGGCGGCAGGACCGCGGGTCGGGATCTCTGGGCCTGAGACGGCGGCGGCGCGGACGATTGGGCGGACGACGCCGCCGCCAAGGGCGCGCAGGCCAGGGCGCCCATGAGGGCCAGGGCGCGGCCGGGAAGGGTGATGCGCAGGCTCATAGGTCGCGGCTCCACTGGAAGCTGGTGATTTCCAGGCCCCGGGGGTTGTCGAAAAGCTCGGCCTCGGTCCTGGGCGGCCTTGGCGCGACGCTGAACAGGCCCGTCCAGCGCACCGGCGGACCGGCCACGCCTTGCAGGTAGGTCGTTTCGCGCCATTGCACCTGGAAGGTGGTCGGGCTGCGGGCGAGCACCGAGGCGATTTCGACGGAGACCGCCTCCTGGCCCAGGCGCGCGGCCGGGTCGTGATCCTGGCCGTACTGGACGAGACTGGCGCGCGCGCCCTGATTGGTCATCCGCGTGGCCCGCGACCAGTTCTCCCGCAGGACCACCGGATCGGTGCTCTTGGAGCGCACGCGCTCGACGAAGTCGGATACGAAGCTGGCCTTGACGGCGTCGTCGGGCCTGTAGGCGCGGTCGGCCAGCTCGACCCGGCCCGGACGTCCGTGCCGGTCGATCGGCACGACATAGGTCGCGATCGGCCGTCGCAGCTGTACATAAAGAAAGGCGCTGGTGCTCAGCATCGCCAGCGCCAGGCAGCCGAAGGCCATCAGCCGCCAGTTTTTCGCCTGCACGCGCGCCGAGCCGATGCGGTCGTCCCAGACCTGGGCGGCGCGATGATACGGCGTCTCCTCCGGGGTGGACTGGCCATAGCGGTCCTGCGGGCGCTTGAAGGCGTTGGACATCATCGGCGGCTCCTTCAGGGTGTGCGCCGGCCAGGCGGATCGGGCTCGCCGTCCTGGGGCGCGACAGGCTCGCCGGCCGGCGGCTCGGGCGGCGGATCATCCCAAAGCCCCCCCGCCGAAGCGGCCGACGAGGCGTTGGCCCTGGCCGGTGGCGCGTAGGAGGCGCGCGCGCGGCCTACGACGGCGCTGGTCGAGGCGGCGCGGCGGCCCCCGCCCGAAGCAGCGGCGCCGCCGCCTGACGACCCGCCGGGGGGCGAGCCCCCGGATGATCCTCCCCTGCCGCCGCCTTGGCCGCCGCCCTGGCCCCCGCTGGGCAGCCGCGAGGCCGATCGGGCCGAGGCGGCCGATCCAGCCGCGCCTGCGCCCATGGCCCAGCGTCCGGCCAGGGCCAGCCCGCCCACCGTGGCGGCCAGGCCCACCGCCCCGGCGGCGGCCGAGCCGGCGCTGAGCTGCGGACCGCCGGTGATTTGAGCGGCCGCCAGGGCGGGCGCCTTCAAGGCCAGCATGACGATCAGCAGGGCGGCCAGCAGCAGTCCGCAGGACTCCGCCCAGGTCGGTTCGGCCGAGACCGTGTAGCTGGTGAAGATCTGCTCGCCGATCGAGACCACCAGGGCCAGGGCCATCACCTTGGCGCCCGCCGAGACGACGTAGCCGATGGCCCGCTCGGCCATGAAGGCGGTCTTGGTCAGGATCCCGAACGGCACGGTGACGAAGCCGATCAGGGTGACGATGTAGAACTCGACGATGGTGACGGCGATCTCCACGGCCAGCACCATGAAGGCCAGGACGACGCCGATGGCGACGACCGCTGTAATCAGGATGGCGTCGATATGGGTGAAAAACCCCACGCCCATGCCTTCGCTGGCGAGGCGACCGATGTATTCGAGCAGTTCGAATGCCACCTTCATGCCGTCGATGGCCACCTTCGACGGCTGCATCAAGTCGCCGACGGACAGGGCGCCGCCTCCGGCCTTCAGCCCTAGCGCCGCAAAGCCGTTGATCACCGTCAGGGTCAGCGCCTTCCAGCCCGAGATCAGCCAGGCGAAGAACCCAAAGAGCAGGATCTTGCGCACCAGGGCCGCGGGGACGTTCTCGTGCTCGTCGAGCGCCCAGAGCAGGGCCGAGACGCCCAGGCTGATGGTCATCAGAACTCCGAAGGTCGCCTGGACGTCGCCCTGGATCAGGCCGAACCCCGAGCCGACCTGGGTGGTGTAGCGGTCGAGCAGGTCATCGATGGCGGCGGGCGAGGCGGTGGACATCGTGTCCCTCAGAACTGGTCGCGCGCGGACGCGGGCGCGGGCGCGACTTGCGGCAAGGCTGAAGCTCGCCGCCGCTCGGCCTCGGCGCGCTCCAGCATCGCTTGGAACTCGGCGCGGCAGGCCGCGGTGCGGGCATGGCGGGTCCGCATTTCATCGGCCGTGCAACCGACGGCTCGCGGTGCGGCGGCCGTCTTGGGCCCGCAGGCGGCCAGGACCAGGACGGCGGCGACAAGCATCGAAGGAACGAGGGTCGTGACAGGGCGATGGATCATTGGAAGGCGCGCCTGGAACTGGGAGGCGGCGGGGCGGGGAGCGCTGCGGCGCGCTGGCGGTCGGCCTCGCCCTTTTCGACGAGCGCGCGGCGCTCGGCCTCGTAGGTCTGGGCCTGCCGTCCTTGGGTGATCAGCAGGACCTGCAGCTGGGTGAGCTGGATGGAAAGGGCCGCCAGCAGCTGGTTGGTGGCCTGCACCGCGGCGGTCTGGCCGGCGGCGGCCTGGGAGGCGTCCACCGCCGCCCCGACCGCCCCGGCCGTGATCCCCTGGGCCTGGGCGATCTGGTTCTGGACCTGCAGGGCGTCCTGCAGGGTCTGGCGACTGGCCTGGCTCCAGGCCTTGAGCCTCTCGGCCAGGGCCGCAGGCGTCAGCCCGGCCAGGTCGCCCGGATAGAGCGCGGCGAAGTCGCGGCTGATGTCCGCGGCCGTGTAGCCCAGACCCTGGGCCTGGCGCAGCAGGCCCGTGGCCTGGCCGGCGATGTCGCGAAGCGGGCCGGTGACGTCCAGGCCCAGGGTCTCAAGCATGCGCTGGGAGTTGGCCAGCTGCGCCTGCAGGGTCTGGATCTGCTGCAGGCCCTGGCTGACCTGCTTGAGCATCTGCGCCACCGCGGCGGGATCATAGACGGTGAGCTGGGCGCGGGCCGCAGGCGCAAGGCCCGCCGCCAGCAGCGGCGCCAGTCCCAGAGGCGTCCAGCCCAGAAGACGGCGGCGACTGGGTGTCATGGGATGGTCTCCTCCTGCAACGGTGTGGCGTTCTCGGCCTCAAGGGCCAGGAAGCGCGGCTCCGACGCCGAGCGCACGGCCAGGGCGGCGGCCAGCCAGGCCACGCCGGCCGCCAGCAGCGGCGGGCTGACCAGGACCTGCGCGCCGGCCACGGCCATGAGCGCGCCGGGCGCGAGCAAGACGAGAAAGGCCAGGCGCCGACGGCGCGGGCTGGCCGTCCACGCGGCCGGCAGTCGCCCCCAGGGACCCAGGCGCGGATCAGGCCGCATGGCGGGCCTGCGCCAGGAACTCGGCGACCTCGGGCAGGCCCTTGGCGCGATAGAAGGCCGGCGCAAAGCCTCCCTGGCCGTGCTCGGCCAGGAGCTTTGTCATCAGGTCCTGGTCGCCGGGCGAGGCCGAGCCGACGGCGGCCAGGGCCACGGGCCCCAGGCCCAGCTCGAACAGGCGATCGCCAGCCGGACTTTGATAGTAATATTCGCGCTTGGCGCTGGCTTCGGCGATGATCGACACCTGCTGGGCGTTGAGGCCGAAAGCGGCGTAGGCCTTGGCCAGATCCGGCGTGCGCGCGTCCGGATTGGGCAGGAAGATCCTTGTCGGACAGGCCTCCAGCAGCGCGCCGGCGATCGGCGAGGCCAGGGTCGTTTTCAGGCTGGGGGTGGTGAAGATCACCGCCACGTTCTTCTTGCGCAGGGTCAGCAGCCACTCGCGGATCTTGCCGGCGAAGGCGGTCGACTCCAGCAGGAGCCAGGCCTCGTCGAGAACAAGCAGGGTCGGGCGACCATCAAAGTCGCGGGCCAGCCGGTGGAAGAGACAGGTCAGGACCGGGCCGGCGGCCGCGTGGCTGGCGATCAGCTCGCCCATCTCGAACGTCTGCCAGTCAGCCCTGGCCAGATCCACGTCGGCCGCGTCGAGCAGCCGGCCGTACGGACCGGCCAGGGTGAACGGCGCCAGCGCCGCCTTCAGCGCCCTGTCCTGCAGGGTCGCGGCCAGCAGCGTGAGGGTGCGCTGGGACCGCGGCGCGGCGGCCAGGCTCTGCAAGGCCGTCCAGACCGCTTCGCGCACCGCAGGGTCAAGGGTCATGCCGCTGGAGACCAGCAGATCCTCCACCCACCCCTGCGCCCAGGTCCGCTCGTCGGGGTCGTCGATGTCCGCGAGGGGCTGGAACGCCAGGCCTGCGCCGCCGCCCAGGTCGTGAAAGGCGCCGCCGACCAGCAGGGTGGCGGCCCGGGCGCTGGCGCCCTTGTCGATGAGGCGCACCTGGGCCTGCGGATAGCCCAGCCACTGCAGCGCCATGGTCAGCAGCAGCACCGACTTGCCCGCCCCTGTCGGCCCGCCCACGAAGGCGTGGCCGACGTCGCCCTGGAAGAGGTCGAGGCGAAACGGCGTCGTCGAGCCGGTCAGGGCGTGCATCAGCGGCGGCTGGGGACCTTCAAAACCGCGCTTGGCGCATTCGGCCGACAGGTGGGCGTTGTGGTCGGGGCCGGGCCAGATGGCCGAGACCGGCAGCAGGTCGCAGAGATTGAGCGTGCTGACCAGCGGCCGGCGCTGGTCGGCATAGGCCTGGCCAGGCAGGCTGCCCAGCCAGGCCTCCACGGCGTTGAGGTCCTCGACCTTGGCGACGAAGCCGGCGCGATTGACCACGCTCTCGACCTGCCGCACCTGGGCGGCCAGCACGTCTGGGTCGGGATGGGTCAGGGTGATGGTGGGGGTGACGTAGCCCAGCGCCGCCAGGTCGTCGCCGAGCACGGCCAGGGCCGCGTCGGCGTCTTGGGCCTTCTGGGCCGCGTCGGGATCCTCCAGGACCGACGGCTCCTTGGTGATCGCCTCCTTCAGAAGGGCCAGGATACCCTTGCGCTTGGCGAACCAGCGCTTGCGCAGGGTGGTGACGGCCTTGCGCGCGTCCTCCTTGTCGAGCGGCAGGAAACGGGTGACCCAGCGATAGGCAAGGCCAAGGCCGTTGAGCTGGTCGAGGATCCCCGGCCAGGAGGCGGCCGGATAGGCGCGCACCGACAGGGTGCGCAGGTAGTGACCCCCCAGTCGCGGATAGAGACCGCCCTGCAGGTCGTCGTCGGTTAGGAAGGCGTCGAGATAGGCCGGCGCCGGCGGCGGCGCGATCGGATGGTCTTTGGTCGAGACGCAGGCGTGCAGATAGGCCAGGGTCGCCGCGTCGTCGAGCGGGACCACCATCGGCAGGACGCTGGCGAGGATGTCGCGCAGGCTGGCGACAGCGGCCCGGAACTCGTCCAGCGCCGCCCTGTAGAGGGCCGCTGAGCCCTTGCCGTCGGGCAGGTTCTCCACCAGCAGGCTGCGGGCCGCGCCCACGGCGTCTTCGGGCGGCAGGAAGGTCAGGGTCAGGAAGTAGCGGCTCTCGAAGTGGACGCCCTCGGCCTCGAACTCGGCGCGCCGCTCCTCGTCGATCAGGTGGCTGACCGGATCGGGGTAGGCCGCGGCCGGGTAGGCGCGAGAGGGCCGGCGGACGGCCTCGGCATGCACGCACCAGCGCGAACCCAGGCGCCGCAGGGCGTTGTTGACCTGGGCGCGCGCGGCCACCAGGCCGATGTCGGTGGCGCTGGCCAGATCCGGCCCGCGGAAGGCCAGGGTCTGCTGGAAGGCGCCGTCCTTGTTGAGCACCACGCCCGGCGCGATCAGCAGCGCCCAGGGCAGGTGGTCGAACAGGCGGCTGGACTTTCCGCGGTACTCGCCCAGGAACAACATGGTCCGCCTCAGCCGTCGAGCCAGGCCGGCTGGCGCACGTGCCGGCGAAGAATGTCGAAGACGTACGGATCCTGGCGCGCGAGCGCATAGGCGCCGCCCCAGAGCGCCAGGCCGAGCGGCACGCCGATCAGCGGCGCCTGAAGCCCCAGCGCGAGGATCGCCGTCAGGGTGCCGATCAGCACGGCCAGGCCGCGCGGCGCCCCGCCCAGGGTGACGGGCTCGGCCAGCGAACCGTGGAAGTCGATTTCGAAGCCCTCGACGCGCTCCATCCTAGAACCCCGCCCCGCCGGTGAAGTTGAAGAACGACAGGGCGAAGGAAGAGGCGGTGAAGGCGATCGACAGGCCAAAGATCACGCTGAGACCGCGCCGGACCCAGGAGCCGCCTTCGGAGAACGCCACACCCAGGCCGGTCAGGGCGATGGCGATCACCCCGATGGCCTTGGCCACCGGGCCGGTGATGGAGTCGGCCACCGCGCTGAGTTTGTCGTCCCAGGGCATGGCCGCGCCGCCGCCGCCGGACGCCAGTGCCGGGCCGGCGGCCAGGACCAGCACGGCCGTCAGACCCAGGAAACCTACGAGACGAGGGGAGGGGCCAGACGAGAAGGGGAGCGTAGGCATGGCCGGGTCCTCGTGGTTGACGACCAGACCGTGCACAGCCTGCGTTTGTGTCGCAATTCACCAGAATTCGCTAGCGAGAACCCACGGGACTTGAGCGTAACAGAGCCTCGCGCAGCGCTCAGTGCTCGGCCGCCAAGCAGGTGGCCTGGGCGAGGGCCTCGATTAGAGGACGCCAGCCCGCTGAACGGCCAGCGCCACGCGATTTGGTCAGTCCGCGCCACGCCGTTGAGCACGCAAGATGTTCTCTTTCGGAGCGGTTGCCGTCTCCCGCTCACGACCCAATGCGGACTCTGATCTGCTTGGCCGCTGCGGGCCGTCCGTTTTGCCTTATGATCTTCGCGAACACCCATCGACTCACGTCTGCAGGAGGGGTGGAGTAGCATGTCGTTTGACGAAACTAGCTGGATAGTGCGGGCGCCTGGTGATTTCGAGCGGTTTGAAGCGTCCCTCAACGGGGCAGCCTACGGTCCACACCGGCACGACACATACGCCATCGCCATAACCGTCGCGGGGGTGCAGAGCTTCTCCTACCGCGGATCACGGCGTCATTCGGTGCCCGGTCAGATCGTCGTTCTCCATCCAGATGAGCTTCATGACGGTCACGCCGGGGACGGGCGACACTTCCGGTACCGGAGCGCCAGCGTCGCACCATCCGCACTTCAGGAGGCTCTCGGCGGACGCGCCCTTCCGTTCCTTGCCGAGGGCGTATCTGACGACGCGCGGCTGCACGCGGCCGCCACGGCCCTTATTGGTGATCTCAACCAAGACCTCTGTGGCCTGGAGTATGATCAGGCCATGCTCGACCTCGCGGAGGCGCTGTCAGAGCTTGGGAGTGAACAGACGTATCACCGGCGCGTGGATCTCCAGGCGGTGGCGCTGGCGCGCGCGTTCATAGACGCCCACCCGGACAGCAATGTCCGACTTGATGATCTCGAACGCGTCAGCGGGCAGGATCGCTGGCAGCTCTCGCGCGGATTCCGTGCGCTGCTGGGCGTCAGTCCATATCGCTATCTGATCTTCCGCCGCCTCGACACAGCGCGAGCCATGATGAACGGCAGGACCCCGCTTGCAGAAATCGCCGCTGCCAGCGGATTCTCTGACCAGAGCCACCTGACGCGACACTTTCGGAGCGCCTACGGCCTGACGCCGGCGCAATGGCAACGGCTCAATCGTCCTAGACCTGTATGAGGAGCGCCCTCAGTCTCCATAAGATGAAGAACAAGATCGGCCTGACGCAGAAACTCGCCATGGTCTTCCGACCATTGGGCGCTGCGAACGGTCGCGACGCTCAACGACTATGACATCATGATCGTTAAACTCTTGGGACAGTACGCTTGGCACACGCACGCTGACACGACGAACTTTTCTTTGTTCTACAGGGTGACTTGAAATAGAGCTGCGGGACCGCAGCATCACGCTTGGGCCCGGAGATCTTTTGTCGTCCCGAGGGGCGAGGAATACCGCCCGCACACGAGACGCGAAGTGGAGCTTTTGCTCATCGAGCCTTCTGGCACGCCCAACAGCGGCGTCGCCGAAACCGCCGCCCTGCGTCAATGGGAGTGAACGCACACGATCGTTCTATAACTGGACCGCGACCCGCTTCAGTCTGCGGGTATGAACCTCAGAACCATCTACAGCACATCACCGGCGCGCGGCTGGCTTCCATGGGCGCTTCTCACTCCCGTCATCTGCATCGCCCTTGCGATCGCCACCGAGATTCCGTCCGCGCTTTTTCTTGATCGGTTCGGCTTTGTGGATGCACAAGGCGAATTCGTCGGCGCCCAGGGCCTCACGGCGATGCTGCTTGTATCCTTCATTACTTGGCTGCTCGCCGTTGCCGCATGGATAGCCGTCGTCGAGCGGCGGAATGCCGGCACAATCGGTCTTACGAGAGACGGTGCGGCGCAAGGATTCTATGGCGGCCTGGTTGTTGGTGTAGTCATGCCGTCGGCAATGATAGCCTGTATCTGGTTGGCTGGCGCCTACGAACCTGGCGCACTGTTTCCGGCCGCTCAGTTCTCTGGCGCAATCATCGCAATGGCTGGCCTCTTCGTAGGCTTCCTCGTTCAAGCCAGCATCGAAGAAATCATTTTCCGTGGATGGCTCACCTCAGTCATCACACGCCGCACGAACCTCATCGTTGCCGTCTTGTTATCGTCGCTTACCTTTACGCTGATGCATTTCTCCCGGGATCAGCCCTGGCTCGTCACCGGCAATACTCTGCTTTTTGCTCTCTTCGCGAGCGCGTGGTCAATCTCATCCAACAACATTTGGGGTGTGATGGGGTGGCACGTGGGATGGAACTGGATAATAGCCACCGGCTTCGACGTGCCGGTCACCGGCCTAGACGCGGGCGTGCCCGCGCTCATCGTCTCGCTGGCCCCAGCCGGAACGGACTTTCTCACCGGTGGCGCGGATGGCCCGGAGGGAAGCATCTTCTGCACGCTGTTCTTTGTCTGCGGCATCATCTTCTTTATGTGGCGCATCGCACGAAAACGCAGAGACGTCGGACCGGATCACAACAAACCTGCGGGCGCGCAGACTTGACGATGCGGCCAAGCGCATCTCCACGACGTATCGCACCGTCTCCATCGCGAGATGATCGATCCAGGTCGTCGTAGGGCTTGCGTGTAACACCATACTTGCTTGATAAAATGTGCTCCGTTATCAAGCAGTTATAGTGTTATTGGGCTTTTGGCTGTCGCTAGTTCGGTTTCAGAGACGCGCGTCGATAGCTGCATTGCAGGGTCGAGGCGTTGCGCAAGGCCCGCAACGCGCTGATGCATAAGGGCAGGGCCCAGGGCTTGACCCTCGTCAGTGGACTGGTCCCGCGTTCGTATTTCTGGATCTGCTGGAAGCTGATCCCCGGCGCCCGACCAAGCTTGGCCGGGGATTGTCCGATGGCCTTGCGACGCCGGCGCGCCTGGACGCAGACATGTCGATCGCACCGCCGGTTCGAGCTGTCATCTTCCTGGCTCAAGGTCCGCTCCGCCTGACCGCCGCCAAGGGCCGACCAGCCCTTTGACGAGCCCGGCGGCTGGGACCTCAGAAAAAGGAGCGGCGAAGGCGAGACGGCCGGCTCAGATCTCGCCAAGACTGACGGCCAGGGCCACGGCGTGGGCGCGATTACGCGCGCCAAGCCGCCGGTAGGCCTCGGAAAAGTAGCTGTTCACCGTATGCTCGGAGATGCCGAGCTTGTGGGCGATCTGGATGGCGGTCCTTCCCTTTTGGGCTTCGGACAAGCAATCACGCTGACGCGGCGTAAGACGGTAACGACGGGACAAACTGTTACTCCGGCGGCTCGAACCAACCGGTCTGCTCAGCTCAGAGACGGCACTCCAAACAAAACCGTTCTCACGCGGCGTTGCACGCCAGCCTCCACCCAGAAGCGGACGCGGCTCAACTCATGATGGAGTTCGTACTATCATCGGCATTAGCAGACCGGAAGGTCCAATGTCGGATTTGTGACAGGCGACTGTCGATCCAATCGGCGTTTCCGATCCATCCGCTGATCCATTCCCGGCCTCGAGCACTAGGATGGGCCATTCACTCCGCCACGGCCGTCGGCCCCCGTGGGTTGATCGCCATGCGCGTGCCGCCGCCTCAGGCGCGGATGACGCCATCAGCCGAATCCATCCACAGTTCCGGCCACCTCGACTTGAAGCGTCATGAGGTTGTCGATGAGTGCTGCTGCGCGTACCGTCGTCTTCGAAGCCAGCGTCGATGCCGGTCCAGGACCGACCATCAACACGGCGCCGCACAACCTGGAAGCCGAACAGGCGCTGCTGGGCGTGCTGCTGTATGACAACGCCGCTTACGAGCGCCTGACCGACAGCCTGCAGGGACGCCACTTCTACGAGCCCTTCCACCAGCGGCTGTTCCAGTCGATCGAGACGCACATCCGCAAGGGCCAGCTGGCCGAGCCGATCCTGCTGGCCGACGAGTTCAAGCGCGATCCGGCGTTCGAGGAACTGGGCGGCATCCGTTACCTGGCCGACCTCGTCGACCGCGCCCCGCCGGCCGCCAATGTCGGCGACTATGCCCGGGCGGTGTTCGACCTGGCCCTGCGCCGCGATCTGATCCGCATCGGCGGCGAGATCGCCGCAGCCGCCCACGGGCACGGCGACGAGAAGCGCCCGGCCCGCGACCAGATCGAAGCGGCCGAACAGCAGCTCTACACCCTGGCCGAAAGTGGCGCGGCCAGTTCCGGCTTCGTCAGCTTCGGCGACGCCCTGCGCGGCGCCGTCGAGATGACCGCCGAGGCCTTCCAGCGCGACGGCGGCATGTCGGGCCTGGCGTCCGACCTGATCGACCTCGACCAGAAGATCGGCGGTCTGCACCCGTCGGACTTGATCGTGCTGGCCGGTCGTCCGTCTATGGGCAAGACCGCGCTTGCGACCAACATCGCCTTCAACGTCGCCAAGAAGTACGCCTGGGAGCCCCAGCCCGACGGCAGCCGCAAGACCGTCAGCGGCGGCGTGGTGGCCTTCTACTCGCTGGAAATGAGCGCCGAGCAGCTGGCCCTGCGTATGCTGGCCGACGCCTCGGGCGTGTCGGGCGACAAGCTCCGCAAGGGCGAGATCGACGCCTCGGAATTCGGACGCGTGCGCGACGCGGCCATGGAGCTGCAGGAAGCCCCGCTCTATATCGACGCCACCGGCGGCATCTCGATCGCCAAGCTGACCGCCCGGGCCCGTCGCCTGAAGCGCCAGGTGGGCCTCGATTTGATCGTGGTCGACTACCTGCAGCTGGTGACCGGCTCGGATCTCGGCTCCAACGCCAGCCGCGTGCAGGAAGTCTCGCAGATCACCATGGGCCTGAAAGCCCTGGCCAAGGAACTGGCCTGCCCGGTCATCGCCCTGTCGCAGCTCAGCCGCAAGACCGAGGAGCGAGAGGACAAACGGCCACAGCTCTCCGACCTTCGGGAGTCCGGCTCGATCGAGCAGGACGCCGACATGGTGTGGTTCGTCTATCGCGAGGAATACTATCTTGGCCGGGCCGAGCCGCGCGAAGGCACGCCCGAGCACCTGACCTGGCGCGAGCGCATGGACCAGGTCGAGGGGCTGGCCGAGGTGATCATCGCCAAGCAGCGTCACGGCCCCATCGGCACGGTGCGCCTGTCGTTCAACAGCGACACCACCCGCTTTGGAAATCTGGCCCGCGACCACGCCTTCGCCCAAGCGCGGGATCATCTGGACGACTAGACTGGCCATTGACCATGCGCCTGAATCCGGACCACCGTCGCAGGGCGCGAAAGGCCGACCGATGAGCGATGCGTCCAGCTTCCTGCCGACCAGCTTCACCCCTGTCGAGGAGGAGATGTTCGGCAAGGCCTATTGCAAGACCTGCGACCTCAAGCAATTCGACGACGCGCGCGCCTGGGCCCACCAGCATGTCCGTGAAACAGGCCACGCCGTCGAGCTGCACTTTGGCTACGATGTCCGCGACGAGCACTGGCTCGCCCGACTGCCCTACGATCGCCTGGCTGAAATCGACCAGTTGGTCGCAGATCCCAAGGCCGCGCGCGCCATGGCCGCCAAGCTGCTGAAAGACGGCAAGGGCGCCTGATCCGCCGCGGGGCCGTGGCGCAGTCGCCCTAGCGCAGCAGCGCCACGACGGGGCAATGGTCCGACGGGCGGCCGTCAGCAGCGGCGTAGACCTGCTCCTCAAACCCGACCAGGCCGCGCGTGGCGCGGGCGTCGAGCACGATGTGGTCGATGAACTCCTTGTAGCGCGGATCGCATTTGGGCGTGGCCGCGCCTTCGGCGAGCGACAGGTCGGCATTGGCCGGCTGGCCATCGTCCAGCTCGGCCCACAGCACGTCATCGGCGCGCGCCAGCCGGCGGTTGAAGTCGCCCAGCACGGCGAAGCGGATCGGCTCGGCGGCGCGCGCGTCGATCCAGCGCTCCAGGACCGGGATCTGCTGCTGAAGGGTCGCGCAGGCCCCGCCATTAAGCCCGTTGAAGCAGCCCGACTTCAAATGCACGGCCAGCAGGCGCAACGGCGCGTGGCCGGGTGCGCGCACGGTGATGTCGACGCCCGCGCGCAGGTTGGGATTGCCGAGCGCCAAGTCGGAGACGTCCGGCGCGCGATCGAAGCTCACGCCCTTGCGGATGGCGAAGCCCACGGCTTGGCGGGTAAGCCTGCGCCCTTCCTGGCCGCCACAGGGGAAGTGCTCGCCGGCGGGCCCCTCCTCTATGACCAGCTGGTACTTGGCCGGATCGAAAACGCGGGCGGCGGCCTTGACCGATTCCACCTCCTCGAAGGCGATGACGTCGGCCTTCAGCTGCTCGGCGTAACGAGCCATCACCGCGTAGTCGGCGTCGGTGCGGGCCTTGCAGCCTTGGGACCCGTCTTCGGAAAGGTGCTCCATGTTCCAGGCGGCCACGCCCAGCGGGGCCTGTCCGGTTCGCGGCGTCGTCACGCACGCGGTAAGCGCCAACGCGACGGCCAGGGCGGCGAGCGGCTTGAACATCCAGCGATCCTCTCGATTGGATCGGCCTTAGAACGCATGAGTTATAAAATAACAATATGCTTGCGGCTCGAGGTTGGACGCGGGCCGTCGGCTGCGCAGGATTTCCCGGGCCTGGCGGCCCAACCCGCCCGCCCCGCAACTTTCCTGGGGCGCATGGCGCCGCCAGACATGAAATCTCACAGATTCGGCGGCGCGATGGGCCCGTCGCCGGCTGAAAGCGGTTCGGCGAAGGGACCGGCCCGCGCCATCCGCCTTAGCCGCCGCCGATCCAGGACGCTCCAAAGCCCAGCGATGTTCCGCGCAGGCGCGGGGCCGCCGGCGCTTCCCCCTCAACGCTTTCTGTGGAGATTTTCCCTGACGGCGTGTGCGCCGTCCGAGGCGGAGGGAGCGGGGGCGCCCCCGATGCCTACGTACAAGCTGGCATTGGCCAAGATCCCACAGAACGCCAAGACGGGCCGCCCCCTTCCTGATCGTCGCGGAAGCCGGCGCCCGCAGCGCATGGGTCTCGCAGCGCACGGCTCCTGCGGCTTGTCTCATCGCCGGTTAGCTTGGGCCAAAATCTTCCAGGACCACCTTGCCCTTCGCGCGGCCGCTCTCGATCAGCGCATGCGCCGCCTTAAGGTTGGCCGCATTGATGGGCGACAGGGTCTGGGTCAAGGTCGTGCGAATGCGGCCGGCGTCGACAAGCCCCGAGACCTCGTTCAGCAACCGCCCCTGCTCAGCCATGTCGGCGGTTTCGAAGATCGAGCGGGTGAACATCAATTCCCAGTGGATCGAGACGGCCTTGCGCTTGAAGCCCACGACGTCCAGCAGGGCCGGATCGTCGATCAGGCCAAAGCGGCCCTGAGGCGCGATGAGCGCCTGGATCTCATCCAGATGCTTGTCGGTATGGGTGGTGGAAAAGACGAAGGCGGGCGCACCGATCCCCAGGGCCTGGATCTGCCCGGCCAGAGGCTTCGCATGATCGAGCACGTGGTAGGCGCCAAGACTTTTGACCCATTCTTGGGTGTCAGCTCGCGACGCCGTGGCGATCACCACCAGGTCGGTCAGGGCGCGGATCAGCTGAATCGCGATTGAACCCACGCCGCCCGCGCCGCCGATGATCAGCACGGCATTGGCCGCGCCAGGGACGGGTCGGCGGATGTCGATCCGGTCAAACAGCATTTCCCAGGCCGTGATCGCGGTGAGGGGCAGGGCGGCGGCCTCGGCGTTGCTGAGCGTCTTGGGCTTTCGCCCGACGATCCGCGCATCCACAAGGTGGAACTGGCTGTTGGCCCCCTGCCGCGTGATCGACCCGGCGTAGAACACCTCGTCGCCGACGGCGAAGTCCTCGACCTGCGGCCCGACTTCGACGACCTTGCCCACGGCGTCCCAGCCCAGGACCTTCCAGTCTCCGGTTGTCGGCCCCGCGCTGGCGCGGACCTTGGTGTCGACCGGATTGACCGACACGGCCGCCACCTCGACCAGCAGGTCATGGCCGGTGGCGACCGGCCGATCGAGCACGATATCCTCGAGCGCGTCGGGCCGATCAAGGGCGCCGGGGATCCTGTAACCGATAGCCTTCATGGCGGTGCTCCGTGTTGCGGCGCCCGATAGGTGCAGCTACTCTCAGAAACCTGCAATACTGACAACGACCGCACATAGTATCAAAAAGGATACTGTCATGGCCAAGGTGCGCCATTCCCGCTTCGACTGCACGCCAGGGTGTTCGGTCGAGGCGGCCATCGGGCTTATCGACGGCAAGTGGAAGGCCATCATCCTCTGGCACCTGCTGGCCGGAACGCTGCGCTTCAATGAAATCCGGCGGCAGGTTCAAAACTGCACGCCGCGGATGCTGACCAACCAGCTGCGGGAGCTGGAGGACGACGGGCTGATCACGCGCAAGGTCTATGCGCAGGTGCCGCCGAAGGTCGAGTATTCGCTATCGGAGCTTGGCCTGAGCATGGCCCCCATCCTTCGCGCCCTGAAGGCATGGGGCGACGCCAATATCGGCCTCTATGGGAAGCCTCTTGGCCACGATCCGCGTGAACCCCAACCGGGTGGATCAGCCCAGCGCGGCTCCTTGTAGCCCTCAAAGCGCCGGGGGCTCGTCCCCCGTGATCGCTGTGTCCCCAGAGGTCGGCGAAACAATTTCGGTGCATCCTGGGGCGTAGCCGCCTTGACGGTTGCTTGGTGCGCCGCATCGAGATGGGCCGCGCCCTTGTCCGTGACCAAAACCTTCGGCTGGCGGCAAGGGCGTGGGTCCGCTCTTGGGCGATGACGTCGACCACCCGCGCTGTCCCGCTAAGGCAAAGCCGCTCCAGATCTCGCTCGTAGCGAAATCCGCGCGGCTGTCTGCCTGGATCGCGTCGCTCGGTTCGCCCAGGCGAGCGGGGACAAGACCTGGCGGAACAGTACGAACTGGGGCGGTGCAGTCACCAGACCAATCCCAGACCGAACGAAGCCATCGCACTCTATGGCGAGGGCTCGGCTGCAGCCCTTCCGTGATCGGCTTCTCGAGCGGCGCCGCATCTGAGGGCGCATGAACGGTGCGCCGATGCTCGCGCTCATATTGACCTCGCCTTAGGACCATCTTCTCCGGGTCGCACGGCGCCCAGGTGGCGGCGTAACGGCGCCGGCGAATGATAAGGACTTTGAACAGATGTGGCACGCCGCTGTCCGCCACGCTGCTGTGGGGCAGCGGAAAGGCCGACCGCGCTGGGCCATCGAACCGCCGCCTCACAGACTTTCAATTGGACGTTGACGCACTTTCAATTGGACGCCATGAATCTTTCAATCAGACAGCTCGGTACTTTCAATTGGACGGCATCATGCCCAACCTGCGCCCACGTTTCGTCGCCGACCGCGTCGCCGAAGCGCTAAGCGACACACGGGTCGTCCTGCTCGCCGGGCCGCGACAATCGGGCAAGACCACCTTGGCCAGGTCCTTGGCGGGTGAGCAACCATGTTGAGTTCAGGCTTTTAGCCAGGGCTGCTGGCGTGCGAGGACGAGGTTGGCGGCCTCGATGAGCTTTCGCATGACGGCGACGATGGCGAGCTTGGTTGGTTTGCCGGCGGCCATGAGGCGGTCGGCGAAGGCCTTGAAGCCGGGATCGAAGCGCTTTGCGGCGATGGCGGCGAGGTAGAGCATGCAGCGAGGCCGGCTTCGGCCGCCGCCGATGAAGCTCTGGCCACGCCACTGGCCCGACTGACGGTCGAAAGGGGCCACGCCGAGCAGGCTGGCGGGCTGGCCGCGCTTGAGCGCGCCCAACTCGGGCATGCGGATGACGAGGCTTGCGGCCACGATCGGTCCTACGCCCGGCAGCGACTGCAGCAGCCGCCAGCGAGCGGCGAGATCCTCGAAGGCCTTGATCCTGGTGAAGATCTCGCGCGCCAACCGAGCCTTCAGCCGCTTCAGGCTTTCGATCTGCTCGCCGAGGCTGGCGGCCAGATCCGGCACTGTCACGTGCTCCATGGAGGTCTTCAGTCGGGCGGCCAGGGCGCTGATCTGCTCGTAGGCCGTCATCCGTTCGGCCAGCTCCGCCAGGCGCGGATCCTGGGCCGCCCGCACCGTGTCCACCTGCGCCGTCGCCGCCGCGATCAGCGCCGCGTCGATCCGGTCGGTCTTGGCCCGCAAGCGCTTGAGCCTTGCGAACAGCCGCACCTCCAGCGGCTGGTGCACCACCACCTCCAGGCCCGCCGTCTCCAGCCTGGCTCGTATCCCGCGCTCGTAGCCGCGCCGTCGCCTCCACCCCCACGCGGCCAACGCCCATTTCCTTCAGCCAGGCGCTCAACGTTTCCCAGCCGGCCGCGTCATTGCCCCCCTGAAACTGCTGGGCGCAGCCGTGCACCGCCACGTCCAGCTGCCGCTTGCCTACGTCGATCCCAGCGATTTTCGTGTTACGCTCAATGCGTTCCATCGACCCATCCTTGTGGCTTCGGACCTCATCGTCCCTGCAACCATCCGGGTCATGAAACTTCGGCGGCGGCCCTGCTCACCCACGGCCTTAAAGCCACGGGGTTATCGGCCCCTCCGCCGAAACCCGCCTGGTGCTGAGAACACCGGGCGGGTGTCCCGGAAGACGCCCCAAGCTATCAGCCTTCTAACAGACAAGGGGAGAACCTATCTCACGCTCGACGACGCCACGACCCTTGCCGCCGCGCAAGCCGATCCGGCCGGACTGATCCGCAGCCTCGACACAGCGATCATAGACGAAGTCCAGCGCGCACCTGACCTGCTGCTGGCGATCAAGCAAGTCGTTGATCGAGATGCAAGGCCCGGCCGCTTTCTCCTGACGGGCTCAGCCAACTTGATGACCCTGCCAAGGGTCGCCGACTCCCTGGCCGGCCGAATGGAGACCATCCGCCTTCTGCCGCTGGCCCAGGCGGAGATCCTGGGCGAGACCCGGCCACCCTTTCTCTCGAGCCTGTTCGCCGGCCATGCGCCCAGGGCCGGCGCAGCGCGGCTCGGACCCGACCTCGTGGAACGCGTCCTGGCCGGCGGCTACCCCGAAGCGCTGGCGCGAAGCGCTTGGGCGCGCCGCCAGGATTGGCACCTGAATTATGTCGAGGCGGTGATCGAACGCGACGTCCGCGACGTCGCCCAGATCGACCAGCTGGACCGCATGCCAAGGCTTATGCGCGCCCTGGCCGAGCATTCCGGGCAACTGATCAATCACTCGAGCGTGGGCGCCGCCTTCAATCTCAACCATGTCACCACCCAACGCTACACCGGCGTCTTCGAGCAGTTGTTCCTGGTCCGAACGCTGCCGCCATGGAGCAACAACGCCCTCAGCCGACTGATCAAGACGCCGAAGCTGCACTTCCTGGATCCGGGTCTGCTGGCGGCTCTGCGCAACCTCACGCCGGAGCGGGTCGCCGCTGATCGGACCCCGTTCGGGGCCGTGCTCGAAAGCTTCGTCTTCAGCGAGGTGTTGAAGCTGACCGCCTGGGACGCCGACCGCTACACATTAAGCCACTTCCGCGACAAGTCCGGCGACGAGGTCGACATCGTGATCGAAAACAGGGCCGGTGAGATCGTGGGCCTGGAAATCAAGGCCTCGGCGACGGTCCGCGGCGGGGACTTCAATGGTCTGCGAAAACTACGTGGCGCGGTCGGTGATCGCTTCAAGTTCGGCGCCGTGCTTTACGACAGCGCCGACACAGTGCCGTTCGGTGAGGCGCTGGCGGCCATGCCGCTCTCGACCCTTTGGGGGTAGTTCACACCTCGTGATCGCCCGGGCCGGCGGCGACGTGCTGCGTTAGCTGATACCTACGCGCCTCGCCGCCAGCCCAGGACAAGCGACAGAGGGCTAGGTCGGTCTCGCTACCGTTTGTGAACCTCAGAGGAGGCAATGAGGCCTAGCTCATCCTGACGGAAAGAACGTCGCGTTTCCAGAGGCCAGCCAACGGTAGCTACTGGCGCCGCTTTGACCAAGACGTTTGTCGTGGCCGAAGCTCGTTTCGGCTTTCGATCATGCCGCCCGAGGGCAGGCCTTGTTGTGCAGGTCCACTTCACAACAAGGGCCGCACGCGGCGTCCGCGTCGTGACGATAGATCAGGAGCCATTCGAACGCCCCTGACGACTTCAGCCATCTGATCGAGGAAGGGGAAAGCAGAACAAGGCCCTTCCCATGAACCTGATCGAAATTCTTCCTTCCCTCATTACGGCCGCCACCGGACCGGCTGGTGCCGTCGTCGTAGCGCTTGTCGCTCTCGGCGTTGTTGCGTTGGCGCTCACGAAGATCCCTAGCGGCCGTCAATGAGCTAGCGGACTGTTCGTTTGCGTATAGTTGCAGAAGATTTTGCTTCAAGTCTCGACCGAATGTCTGCGCCTAGCGCGTTCTCGCTGGTCAAAGTGGCGGGTTTCGACGTCAAACATCACGGTTAACCGTCCAGAAATCTTGAACCCTCGACGCGCCTACCGACATTCAGTGTGAAGCTTGGCAGGAGCGAACATGGGGTGGGTGGGCGTCTGGAGTGCATTTCGTCGCGGCGGTGCGCGCCGCCGCGGCTTGGTGGTGAAGTTCGCGATGAAGACCAAATTTTCTACAGTGGCGCTGCTGTTGGCTGAAAGCCTGCTTTTAACGCCTGCAGACGCCGAAGCGACGCCGCGCTACCGAAGGAGGGATGGATGGCTGTCGTGTCTGAGCGCGGCCTGCTGGACCCTCACCTTGGGGACGTTCTCCTTCTACCTCGCGGGCGGAATGGACATCGCGGCCAAAATGCCAGACATCGGCCCCGTCGATGGAAAGCTCATTGCAACGGGATTCACGACCATGGTCAGTTGGGTCATGCTGGTCGGGGTGATCGTCTTGCGTTGGGGAAGCGATCACGTCGCCCGTCAGATCAATCGATGGGCGAAGTGGCCGCGTGTGGAGCCTGCGCCATTCGGATACTATCTTGTCGACAGTTGTGCGGCCTTTTGCTGGGTCGGGATAGGGCTCATCACTCTTGCAATGCTGGCGGGCGTTTCGGCTCAGCCGTTCTGGGGCTGGCTAGGATCTGATGCCCCGAGCGCCGTCGCTGCTTTCTGGATATTCGCTATAGCCGTCGTGCTCTTTCATTTCCGGCGTTCGGACATGCGCAAACGCTTTGATCAGCAGGTCTACGGTGGGCACTGGAACGCCGTGCGCAGCGCCCTGATCGTTCAGGGGCTGCCCTGCGCTCTCGGCGCGAGTTGGATCATCTCGCTGCGGTAAATTGACAGACGAAGAGGCGTTGGTCCGCGACGGAGGTCCTCTATCGCAGAACAATTCTAGACGTCGTGGTTCCGGAGCAATCTCAGGGGACGCTATTGGCGCGCTACCGCCCGTCGAAATAGACCGCCACTAGGAAGTGCTGATCGCACCAAACAGGTCTCACCAGAACTTTGTGCTGTGGTTGTTGAGACCCCGTGAGTAGGTGTCGGTCCTTGCTGTGAACGTCTTTGGGATGTCGGCACCACTACGGCCATCCTTGAAGAATTCACGGACCGCGTACAGCGCGCCGCTCTTGAGGTGCTCCCAAGTGTGGCGAAGATGAGTCTGCAGTTCCCGGTCTTGCTGGGCCTTCGTCGGCTTTCGCTTAGGGGCGGGGCTCGAGTAGCCCGGTCTAAGATCCACCTCGTGCGTGAAGGTGATCGAGCCGTGCTTCCATTGGTCATCGATCGTTGAGCGCCAGCTGTAGGAAACTCGGACACTGAGGGTTTGGCTCAAGCGCAGCGGCGACCAAATCAGGTCATCAATGGTGAAGAGTTCGCGGTCCCGAAGTTCTTCTTCAATTCGGCGTTTCATCGCGTCGACGGCATACGTAACGTCGGAGGCAGCGCGATACAGATCGTATTGTGTTTCCTCGCGCTTTCGGCCTGATTTTGCTTGCCGATCTCGATCCAAAGCCCGTTCAAAGGCGTGAAGATTTTGTAGGATGTAGGGGCCGCAATTCCAAAGGTATTGGCGCACTCGGTTGCGTGCCCGATCTGCTTGGACCGTTCCACCAGCCTGTACAGTTCTTTAGCATCGAGAGCGGCAATAGCCTCTTGCTCAGAGCGCGGAGTATTGATTTCGCCCATGTTGGTACGCTCGTCCCGTGCCGACCTAACCTCCGGGGATCATCTCAAGGCGACAGGCGTGGGCGCAACTACAAGTTTTCCTAGTGGGCGGCGAGTTTCTGGCCGTAAACCAACGTCGGCTTGTGGCGCGCGTCGGACGACGACCGAGGCCTCGATGACGAGCTGGGGGCGATCGTCGCACGAAAAGGTTGTCGATCAGGGGGCGGAACAGGCCGCGAAGGCGCCCATCGTCGCGCGTGCTCGAGACGATCGAACGCTCCGGCGAACTCCTCTCGCGACATCACGCCCAGCGCGATGAGGATGCCGATCAGGGCCGCGGTAACGCCAGACTGATAGTCGCCCATCAGCAATGTGGATTCGTCAGCGGTCATGCGCTCGCTCCAATGTGGGCCTGACTCAGAACTCTTCCCAGCTATCGAGCGTCGGCGCCGCTGAGCCCCGGACCAGCATCGGGGCGCGGGTCATTGGGCGCGTCTTTTTGATCGCGCCGGGACGCTCGCGAGGCGGGCTGGACGCGGCGCTTGTCGCCGTGACCGCGCTGATTCTGAACCGTCCGACCATCTGGCGAAGCTCGCCTGCTTCGAACTTCAGGCTGGCGGACGCGGCGGTGGCCTCCTCGACCATGGCCGCATTTTGCTGGGTGACCTGATCCATCTGATTGACCGCGACATTGACCTCGTTGAGGCCGGTCGCCTGTTCCTTGGAAGACTGGGCAATCTCGGAGATCAGGCCGTCGATCTGGCCAACCTTCTCGACGATTTCGCCGAGCGCGCGGCCGGTTTCGCCGACCAGCTTCACGCCGCGTTCGACCTGCGAGCCGCTATTGGCGATCAGGGTCTTGATCTCCTTGGCCGCCTCGGCTGAGCGTTGGGCCAGAGCGCGGACTTCCTGGGCGACAACCGCGAAGCCGCGACCAGCCTCCCCAGCGCGGGCGGCCTCGACGCCAGCGTTGAGAGCCAACAGATTGGTCTGGAAGGCGATTTCGTCGATGACGCCGATGATGCTGGTGATCTGGCCCGACGACTTCTCTATCTCGCCCATGGCGGCCACGGCGTCGCCAACGATCTCGCCCGAACGAGCGGCGTCTGCCCGGGCGCTGGATGCCGCTGCCGAAGCCTGCCGGGCGCCCTCAGCGCTGCGATTGACCGTGGCGGTGATCTCGTCGAGCGCGGCGGCGGTCTCCTCGAGGCTGGCGGCCTGTTGCTCGGTGCGGCGGGAGAGGTCGTCCGAGGCTATAGAGATCTCGTCGGCGCCAGCGCCGACGCTGCCGGTGGCCGTGGTCACCGAACTCATGGTCTCGTCGAGGGCGGCCAGGGCGCGGTTGAGATCGTCGCGCAGTTTCTGGAACTGCGGATCGATCGGCTGGTCGAGCCGGCAGGTCAGGTCGTTAGCCGCCAAGCGCTCAAGGGCGGCGGCGATCTGGTTGACGGCGTCGACCCGCCCGGTCACCACCGTGGCGAATTTCACGATCTTCTCGACGCGGCCCCTAGGCCCGAACACGGGGTTGTAAGAGGCCTGGATCCAGACCTCCTGGCCGCCCTTGCCGACACGCTTAAACTCGGCGGCGACATATTCGCCCGCGTTCAACTTACGCCAGAAGTCAGCGTATTCGGGCGAGCCGGCGTAGGTCTTGTCGACGAACATCCGGTGGTGTTGCCCTTTGATCTCCGAGAGGCTGTAGCCCAGCGCGTCGAGGAAGTTCTGATTGGCGTCCAGAACCAAGCCGTCGGTGGAGAATTCGATGATCGCCTGAGCGCGGCTGATGGCGGTGAGCTTGGCTTCAAAATCCGCGTTACGCAGCTTCTGGTCCGTGATTACGGTGGCGACCTTCACCACGCGCTCAACCTTGCCCGAGCCGTTGCGGACAGGATTGTAGGAGGCCTGGATCCAGACCTCGCGACCGCCCTTGCCGATGCGCAGATATTCACGCGCATCGAACTCGCCTTGGCCGAGCTTGGACCAGAAGTCGCGGTAGTCTTGACTCGCTGCATACTCAGGCTCGACGAATAGGCTGTGGTGCTTGCCGACGATCTCGGAGAGCCCATAGCCCATGGCGTCGCAGAAGTTGGCGTTGGCGGACAGGATCTTGCCCGACAGGTCGAATTCGATCGTGGCGAGTGAACGATCCAGCGCCGCCAAGGTATGGGCCGGATTGCCATTCAAACGATTGCGTAACCCAATCACCGCGCTTCCTCCGAGGTCAAGCTTTCGCGCAAAGGAAGCGAACTGGGGTCAACGAACGGTAAAATTCGAAGGCGTGATTTGTCGCGGTCTTAGAAAATCGAGCCCGATTTGGGTTGCCTGTTCTCAATTAAAGGTAGCTATTTTTTGTTCAGAGAATTTGATGATGGAGAATATTGACCTGATTTCGCGCTATGCGGGACCCCCCCGACACGAACGTGAAGATTTCTAGCGACGATCTGCCGCATCGCATCGGGCCTGAGAAACGACCGGCTGATTTGATGACATCTACAGAGGAAGTTTGGCGCGCGGCGCGATTGGATGCTCTCGGCCCGAGGCGCGTGCGCCACCTGAGCGCCGAAGTCGTGTTCTCGGAGGTGATCCAAAGTCGGCTATTGGCGCGCCGGGCCCAAGAGCGTCGTGTTCTTGGTGCCGACGCAATGTCCGCAAATGGCGCTGCCTTACCGATCGTAGCGGGACTGTTAGGATTGCGAAAAACCGCAGGGATCGGTCGGTGATCTGAACCGAGCGGCCTATGTCGGTCATGCGACGGTGCAAACCTCCAGCATTGTTATGGTGCGGACGTCGATAACGCGATCTTGTCCCTACCTCCCTAAGCCGTAGCTATGCACAGCCGGTTCCGCCCCTCCGGCTATTGAGGCGGCGCGATGCAGGCCTTTGATTGTAACTTCACCTTTGAGCTGCCGATGCATTGTGCGGCATGGAGTTGGGCAGAGCATGACTAAAGAGTCGCTGGATAATCCGAAAGCTGGGCCAGCGGCGGCAAAGGTTGAAAACACCGGGCCACGCGAAGCCAACAATGGGCTGTCGAGCCCTTCCTACGACACGGCGGACCGAGATCACGTCGACGGCGCCCTGCGTGGAAGCGAGGAACGTCTTCGTTTGGCCCTTGAGATTGGCGGCCTTGCCAGCTGGGACTGGCACATCGCCTCGGGCAAGGTCGTTTGGAACGACCGCCACTTCTTGCAGCAGGGCTACGCGGTCGGAGAAGTTTTACCCAGCTACCAAGCCTGGCTCGACCGGTTGCATCCGGACGATCGCGACGAGACGGTGGCGTTGATCGAAGCGGCTCGCGATGGCCGGTCGACCTTCCATCATGAGTTCCGCGCTCTATGGCCAGACGGTTCAATCCACTGGCGCGCGGCGCGCGGTCGATTCTTCTACGATGAAAGTGGCACCCCGGTGCGCATGATCGGCGTCGCTGAGGATATCACCGAGCAAAAGCTCGCGGCCCAGCGAATGGCGGCTTCCGAGGCTCGGCTGCGATTGGCGCTGGAAGCGGGCCGAATGGCGCCGTTCGAATGGTCACTCGACGACGCCCTCCCTCCTCCTAGTGACGACCTGCGCCGGCGAGTAGACTTTGGCGACGCTGGCGCTCGCCTCGAAGAGGGACGCGCTCGCCACCACCCAGACGATGCCGCTCTTCTGAGTAAGACGCGACAGCGCGCCCTCGACGGCGACGACACATTCTCGGATTTCGAATTCAGGCGCCTAACGGCTGACGCCCAGGTGCGCTGGCTGCAGGTCCGATCGGAGATCGTTCGCGATAACCTTGGCCGGCCCCGGAAGTTGGTCGGCGTACAGTTGGACGTCACCGAGCAGCGGGAGAATGAAGAGCGTCTGCGGCTTCTGATGCTCGAGGTCGATCACCGCGCCAAGAACCTGTTGTTTGTCGTGCAGAGCATGGTGTCGCTAGCCAAGGCCGGTGATCTCGAGACCTACCGACAAGCCCTGCTGGGGCGGATCGAGTCTCTCTCGCGCGCCCATCAGCTACTTGCTGAAAGTCGATGGTCGGGCGGCGACCTGCGCCAGCTCCTGACGGAAGAACTTGGCCCTTATGGCTTGGGTGACAACGGTCACATCAAGCTCGACGGGCCGCCGATCTCCTTGCCGGCCAGACATGCTCAAGCGCTTGCGCTCTGCCTCCATGAGCTGGCGACCAACGCCGCCAAGTATGGCGCATTGTCCGTCGATGAAGGCGTCTTGACCGTGCAATGGCGTAGCAGCCATGGGCAGCTTGAGCTGTCATGGATCGAGCGTGGGGGCCCGCCCGTCGTTGCGCCGAGACGTTCAGGGTTTGGTGGGACCTTGCTCAAGCGCAGCCTTCAGCCGTTTGGCGGTCGCGTGGAATTACATTGGGCAGAGCTAGGGCTCAGCGCGCAAATTACGCTCCCGCTGCAGGCTAACCCAGACCCAGAGCCAGACCCAGACCCTGCATAGGTCGTCTTTCCGGAGGTGCGGCAACGACAGCAAATGGCGCAGCCTTGCCGCGCCGACACCATGATGAGTCAGACAGATCATGTCGGACAATAGCTATACTGCATGCCGCCACAGCTGATGGCGAGAGAGGACCGCACCGCCGGCTTTGGGCAAAACGGCGGGCGTTGGCTAGGACGATTTCCCAACAGGAAACCTAGACTCCAAGGCCGCGCTTTGGAAGAACTCGGTCTGATATCCACGGTCGATAAAATTGGGGGGAGCGAATGCTCGCACGACTGGTCATCGCTTCGATCATGGCCCTGAGCGCCTCGGCGGCCATGGCGCAATCCCCCCAATGGTATTTCTACAAGGAGGTGAGCGGGATCGAGGTCTATTACGCCGTGCGTATCAATCCCGATGAGGCGCGGGTCTCGTGGAAATGCGTGAACAAGACGGGCGACGCCGTCAGCTGTTCTATCGGCGCCGGCCAGAACAAGGTCTATCGATGTGTCCGCGACGGCACGCCCGTCGGCTTCACCGAAGCGCTGGGCGAGCGTGCAACGGCTCCGGCCCGCGGCGAATACGCCTTCCCGTCCGAGTCCGCCTGCAAGGGCAAGGGCGCTAGCCAGGTCGAGCCCTACGGCGTCCAGATCAGCATCGAGCGGTAGTCCCCGATGAATGGCGTCAATCCTCTGGGCATGCGGCTTTCGATCGGTCTGGCGATCGCCGGCGCCCTTGGCGGCGGAGCCGGCGCCCAGCCCCCGGCGGCCCAGCCTGCGAGCAGCCCGCCGGGGAGCCAGTACGCCTATTGCTGGGCGACATTGAAGCCCCAGCCCGGAAAAATCGACCATTCATACTACTACTCGCCCATCTTCGTGGGGCGGCCGGGCGACGAGGCCGACAAGGCGGCCTTCGCGGCGGCCGTGGTCGGCGCCTATGGCGGCGAGGCGGGCGTCTCGTCCTGCTCGTCTCGCGCTACGGCGGCGGAAATGATCGCCGTTCGGGACAGGCGGTTCAACAGGGACGCCCCCCATGCCGTCATGACGACCCTCCTGCCCGGCGGTGCGCGGGTCGCCAATATCGAAGGCGCAGCCGTTCCGCGAACCGATCCCCCGGGCGACGGCTCGCCCGAACGGCCGCTGATCCTGGAATGCACGGCCGCCGCCGGCCAGTTCAGTTCCTTGACCCAGCGGTACGAGACCGCACAGAGCGTTCTGGTGAAGATCGCCGGGGGGCAGGTCTCGATCTGGAAGCGGTCGGCGTCTTCCTGGATTCAGCACCCTTGCGTGGAAAACAGCCGCAACGGGCAGTTCTGTTCGATCACGCCCACCCGCATCTGGCTCAAGGACAGCTACGAGCTGACGCCGGGAGCCGAGGAGTCGAACGAACTGGATATCGACCGCCGGTCGGCTGGCTTTAAGTTCGAGACCCTGCTGGCGACGCCCAAGGTCGCGCCATACATTCAGGCTCGCCAAGCCACGGGAGCGTGTCGGCCGACGAAGGAGCCCGCACCCGCGCCCGCCGGACCCGCGCCGCGCACCGCCTTCTGAGCGAGCTCCGGTTGTCGGAACGTCTCCTTTCTGGAAGTGCGTCAGCGTGCGCAACTGGCGCGACCACGCCGGAGAACCGGACGTCGCGACTGTCAGGGAGAGGCACTGACTTTGGTTTGCCGCTGCGAAGCAGACCGTCATGTTGAGCCCAGCTCACCGCCGCATCGAGTGCTGGACGGACCCGCGCTGGCATGACGTCGGTCGGCGGATGGTCGTGCCTCGTCGCAGCAAGCTTGTCGTCTCGCACAAGGGCTATCGCAAGACCGAGGAGAAGGGCGCCACGCCTGATCCGCTGATGGGCGTTTGGCCGTTCGGCTATCGGCTCGAGCCCTGGGATGAGCGGGCTACCTTGTTGTTCTATCTCAACCAGGCGGAGGCGCATCTGGGCAGTCGATGCTGTCGGCCCTCTACGGCGCTTGGGCGGCGCGGACGGGCGACCGCCCCTGGCGCTCAAGCTTCTGGATGAGCGCTTGGTGACGGGGCGGAAGGCGCTGACGGCGAGGGTTGCGGGACGTCGCGGTGGGCTTTGCGTGCGTCGCCGACATCGTCATTTCCGGTGGCTGCAACGTCGCGGCTGCGGATGACGAGTGATTGAGGCGGCTTCGTGCGGATTAGGCGCCCAGTGGCGATGTAGTCGGGCTGGATGGAAAAACGGCCAGGAAGGCCCTGGCCGTTTCCCAATTCGCCGCCGTCTCGCGCGGAGGCGACAAGGCCGTGTGAGGGCCTAGTACTTCACCTTCAGGCGCGCGTACCAGAAGCCGCCGTTCATGCCGAACGGACCGCCCGAGCGCGGATAGATCTGGCCGTCGGCCGTGCTGCCGGTGATCGCGTAGATCGGGTTGGCCGTGGTCGGGGCCAGCTTGTCCGGGTACTCGTCGAACAGATTGTTGGCGCCGACGGTCAGGGTGTACTTCTCCGCGACCGTGTAGCTGACGTCGAGGTCGGCGGTGACCTTCGAGCCGAACTTCTGGCCCGGATAGTCCTGGTTGGTGCTCCAGCTGCTGTAGTAGTTGCCGCGGGCGTTGATCGTGAAGCCGGCGACCTCGTAGCTGGCCGAGACGTTGGCCCGGTGCTTGGGCGTGATGTTCTCGATGTCGTAGATCCGGTCGTCGCCGATGGCGATGGGATCGAACTTGGTGACCTCGCTCTTGTTGTAGCTGTAGGCGAGCGTGAGGCTCAGCGGGTTGTCCAGCAGCTCGGTGCGATAGCTGGCGACCGCGTCGACGCCCTTGGTCTCGGTGTCGAAGCCGTTGGTGAAATAGGCCACCGCGCCGCCGACGCCGACCGCGGCCAGCGCCGGTTGGGCGACGATGTCGGCGGCTTCGACGTCGAAGGTGCTGGTGATGCTGATGCGGTCCTTCACCTTGATGAAGTAGCCGTCGACGGTGAGCGTGAAGTTGCTGATCGGGTTGAAGATGAACCCGACGCCGTAGTTGGTCGACTTTTCAGGCGTCAGGGTCTTGGCGCCGAAGTACTGCGCGATGGCGCTGGTCACCGGATAGGTGCCGGTCTGCACCTGCTCGCCGCCGGGGGCGAACGCCGTCGTCAGGATCTCGGTGTTGCTCTGCCCGGGCGACGGGGCGTGGAAGCCTGTGCCCACGGTGCCGCGCACCGAGAACATGTCGGAGAACTCGTAGAGGCCGTTGACCTTGCCCACGAAGGTGTCGCCGAAGGTGTCGTAGTCCTCGTAACGCCCGGCCACGCCCACCGTGAAGGCCTCGGTGACGTCGGTCTCGGCGCCCAGATAGACGCCGTAGTTGCTCTGGGTCGAGGTCTTGGCCGAAGCCGGGCTGGTGCCGCCGTAGCCGCTGGCGCCGGGCGACTGGGAAGCCGTCTCGGGATTTCCGTTCACGATCGAGCGGGTGTAGACGCCGGGCGAGACCTGCACGTACAGCGGCTGCACCGCATAGGGACCCGCGGCGTAGGACTGCAGGTCGCCAGCCGTGGCTTCATATTCCTCGTGCCGGAACTCGGCGCCGCCCGACAGGGTGACCGGGCTCGCGAACCCGACCTCAAGCGGATAGGTCAGGTCGAGGTTAAGGTTGGTTTCGCGCTGGATCAGCTTGCCGAACTTGAACTCCTTCTGGCTGGTCGGGCCGAAGGAGGCGTTCAGCGAATGAGTCATCGCCAGATCGAGCGAGTTCTTCCCCACGGTCGCCGACAGATCGTAGGTCAGTCCGCTGTCGGCCTTACCCTTGACGCCCATCGTGCCGTAGAACTGCTCGACCTCGCCCTGGAAGCGCGGGGTGAAGCCGGCCGGATAGATGGACGTGAAGTTGAAGACGTTGCCGTCCTTGACGAAACCGCCCGTCGGGCAGGTGGCGTTGCCGACCGGGCAAGGCGTCAGATAGATCGGCGCGAAGGCGCCGTTGCGCCCGGGCGAGCCCGTGGCCGGCGCGCCAGTGCCGTTGTTGACCGCCAGCGGCGTCGGCGCCGAGATCGGCGAGCGATAGTTGAAGCTCTGATCGGCCTCGCGATGCCCAACATTGGCCGTCAGGTAGATGCTTGTGTTCTCGCCCACGTCATAGGCGGAGTTGACGAACACCTTGTAGCCGTTGGTCGGCGACGAGCCCCATATCTGCGCCGGGCCCGGATAGTTGGGCAGCTGGTTGGCGAGCGTGGGATTGTTGGCCGCGAACACGGCCGCGATGGGCCGGGTGGCGCCGCGGCTGGTCTGGCCGTCGTCGAAGTACTCGGCCGACACGTTGACGAAGCCGGCGTCGAACAGCTTGAAGCCGCCGTTGACCGCGAACTGGTAGCTGTCGCCGTCGCCGGCGTAGGTCTGGCCATAGCGCGCCTGGGCCTCGAAGCCGCTGTCGGCGTCGCGCAGGCCGTAGTTGATGACGCCGCCGATGGCGTCCGAGCCGTACTGGGCGGTCGCGCCGTCGCGCAGGATCTGCAGGTTCTTCACCGCGATCGACGGGATCATCGATAGGTCGACGGCCTGGGCGCCCAGTGACAGCGCTGTGTCGCCGCCGGTGACGACCTGGACCAGCGCCGACCGGTTATAGCGCTTGCCGTTGATCATCACGAGCACCTGGTCGGCGCCGAGGCCGCGCAGGGACGGCGCGCGCACGAAGGTCGAGGCGTCGGAGATGGTGTTCTGGGGCACGTAGAACGACGGGACGAGGTTCTTGACCACGTCCAGCATGTCTGCGGCCGGCTGGCGGGCGAGTTCCTCGCCGCCGAAGACATCGATCGGAGACGGCGAATCCACGACCGAGCGGTCGGTTCTGCGCGTGCCCAGGACGATGACGGTGTCGACCTCGGTCGCGGTCGGCTCGGCCGGTGCGGGCGGCGCTTCGGCGGCGTTGGCTAGACCGACACAAGCAAAGGAGAGAGAAAGAGCTGAAATTCCAGAAAGCAGAATATTACGTGAGCACTTAGTCATGCATATCCCCTCGTGGCGCTATGCGCGCGTGTTTGCTTTCTCCGTAGGGCTTCCCGGGATCATTTTTATTGTTGGGTACTAGAGTGCGGGCGACACATTCATCGAATTTCGCCGATGAAACATTTCTTCAACTCTGTCGCTTTCGCAACAGACCTTGCCGTCATGTTGTCGTAACGGCGTTTCCCGACGTGCGGGCGCCCCTTTGGGCGGCGCCCGCCGAGATTTTTTGCAGCGCGATGATCATGATTGCGGCGCCCGAGCATTGGGCGAGATCGTCGACTGTGTAGACGGGCGCTTTTCGATGACCGCCCCCCCCGGGCGCGACCTTGGATTTGATGAGGCATGAGGCTTGAGCGTGCGGCGACCGGGCGCGTGGCTTGGCGCCGACGTGTAGGGCCAGCCCCAGCGTGTTTCGGGCTGAAGACGTGGAGGCGGTCTCTTCTTCTAGTTGAGAAGGGTGGGAGAAAATGGTCTGCTGGTCGGGCTAAGCCCAGCGTGATGCGCAAAAGCAGCAAGCGAAAGCTTTAGAGGCCCCTGCGGCGGTACGCTCGGTGGTGTGTGCAACTGGCTGCTCTCGATCGCCAAAGCCGTGAGAGGCAACGCTTGGTTCCACCACGAGCGCCTTTTCGAATCTTGGTGGTCGAAGGCGACTGTATCTTGGCGCAAGAACTCGCGAACGCGCTTGTGGCTTTCGGCAACCAGGCCGTTGGACCAGTAGCCCAGCTCTCTGAAGCCATGACCATAATCGAAAGAGGGCCAATCGATGGGGCGGTGTTGGACGCCAACTTGGACGTCCAGACGCTACTGCCTTTGGCCTGCACCCTGACCCAGCGCGCAATACCCTATGTGCTCGCCGCAGGCGGCGACCTGGAAGTGTTTCCCGATGCTCTCCAAGGCGTTCCCGTCGTTCGAAAGCCGGTAAATATGTGGGTGCTGAGGTGGATAATGCGAAAGCACAATTGGTGACGCTATCCAGCCAGGAAGCGTGAGCACAGCCCCGGAGACAGGATTTCAATGGGACACGCAGAGGCATTGGCCGCTCACGCGTTCAGTTCTCTTTATCCATCGGACGCATCTGGCAGTTGGCTGCCTGGACCAGAAGCGTCGCCTTTTCGTCGCGCGTTTGAGCTTGAGCGCCCATCCGCCCATCCTAGCATCACCCGAACGTAACAGGAACGCGCAACTCCCCCCTTGGCCCGGCCCTAAGGGGCGTCGGCCCAGGATCCGGCCAGCCGGAAGATTTCCGCCCGCACGGCGGGCGGCATGCGCAGCGCCGCGTGCATGAAACCGGTCGCACCGTCGAGTTGGCAGAACCGCGCCAGCAGGTCGTCGCCATGAGGGGTCTCCAGGCCAGCGAAGAAGGCTGTGATGGGAACGCCCAGAACGCGGGCCATCTGGACCAGCTTTGAAGCGCTGATCCTGTTTTCGCCGCACTCGTACTTCTGGATCTGCTGAAAGGTCAGGCCGACCGTGGCGGCCAGATCATGCTGCGAGATCTCCTTGGCGCGCCGATGACCGCGCAGCAAGGCGCCGATGTGCCGGTCCAGGGCCTGGTTGGCCGCAAGCTCCTTCATACGCCCTCCGTGGTTGCGTCATTGGCCAGGAAAGTCGGTCCAGGATCAAGGCGCTAGGGGCGTCGACCTCCAGGCCTTGGGCTTTCCACCCGGGCGATAGCAATCGGTTCGCGTACGGAACAACCGCCGCTCTGGGGCGTAGTCTTTTCAAGCATCCGCTGGAGCAGAAACGGCCTTGGCGGTGTGAACGAGCCAACAGCGGAGGGCGTTGTCATGCCTGACGAAATGCACTGCGATTTTCGATCGTCTTTCCGTCTGGAAGCGACTGTCGCCGAGGCTGATCACACATCAATCGCCCGACCTTCTTGCAGCTTGTCGAAACAGTGATGGCCTGACGCCGGTCAGCGTCAGGCCGCTCCAGCATCTAGATACCAGGCTCGTCCTGGACCGCTCGCCCCTAGGCTTGAGCGCCGCTGCGCCCCGGTCCAGCCGGGGCGCCTTCGCGCGTTCAAGGGACGGAGCCGATACGCCGAGTGTTGCTCAAGACGGGCGGGGGATAGGCGTGTCAGGCGAACCGCACGGGGCCTGAAGAGTTGTTCGGACATGGAAAAACGTTGGCCCGCCGTGCTCTGGATCGTCCGCCATGGCCAGAGCGCCGGAAATGTCGCGCGAGACGCCGCGGACGCCGCCGGGCTTGGCCTCATCGATATTGCCGATCGCGACATGGACGTGCCGCTGAGCCCGCTTGGTCACCACCAGGCGCAGGCTCTGGGCGGCTGGTTCGCCGCCATGCCCGCCAGCCAGCGTCCTCGCACCATGATGGCCTCTCCCTACCGACGGGCCGTCCAAACCGGTGAGGCGATCAGAACGGCCGGCGGTCTTGAGCGCCCCGACCAGCGGTTCTGCATCGACGAGCGTCTGCGCGAGAAGGAGTTTGGCGTGCTCGACCGGCTGACCCGGATCGGCATCGAGGCCAGGTTCCCGGAACAGGCGGAATTTCGTCGTCTTCTCGGCAAGTTCTATCACCGGCCGCCCGGCGGTGAGAGCTGGTGCGACGTGATCCTGCGCCTGCGCAGTCTGCTGGACACCATCAGCCTGCACCACGCCGGAGACCGAGTCCTCATCGTCGCCCATCAGGTCGTCGTCCTTTGTCTACGCTATCTTCTGGAAAGCCTGACCGAGGACGAAATCCTTAAGATCGATCGCCTGGCCGACATCGCCAACTGCGGCGTCACCGAGTATCGCTTCGACCCCGATCAGGGCGCCGACGGGGGGCTGCGGCTGGTGCGATATAACTTCACCGCGCCGCTGGAAGGCGAGACGGCGGTCACCGCCGCGCCCGACGCCAATGTGGCTGCCAGATGAGCCCGCCGATCACGATAGACGCTGCTTGGGCCAGGGACCACCGGCTGCCGCATCCAGGGGAGGGGGGCAAGGAGGCCCGCGGCAGGGTGCTCGTGGTCGGGGGCGGCGTGGCGCTCCTCGGCGCTGGTCGTCTCGCCGGCGAGGCGGCTCTACGCGCCGGAGCCGGTAAGCTGCAACTGACAGCGCCCGCCGAGGCGGTCGCCATGATGAGCCTGATTGTGCCCGAGGCGCGTGTCCTGGGCTTGCCGCGCGATGAGGAGGCCGATGACGCGCTGTTCCAGGCCCTTGGCCAAGCTGACGCCGTCCTGATCGGTCCTGGCATGGAGGCGGACCTAGGGCGCTTGGCCAAGGCGCTATGCCTGCATGTGCGTTCACCGTTGGTCCTGGACGCCGGCGGTCTGGCGGCGGCGGCCTGTCCAGGCCCCGATGTACGTATACTGACCCCGCATGCTGGGGAGATGGCCACGCTGCTGGAAACGGAAAAGGCTGAGGTCGAGGCCGACCCGGCCAGCGCCGCTAAGGAGGCTGCGCGCCGGTTTTCGGCGGTGGTCGTGATGAAGGGGGCCAGAACCGTGATCGCCACGCCGCAAGCACGATTGGCGTACTACGCCGGCGGCGGCGCGGGCCTTGGGATCTCCGGATCGGGGGACGTGTTGGCGGGGGTGATCGCCGGGGTGCTGGCGCGGGGCGTTGATCCCTTCCAAGCCGCAGCCTGGGGGGTCTATCTGCATGGTGAGG
Source organism: Caulobacter sp. CCNWLW153 (assembly GCF_036889365.1). NCBI lineage: Bacteria > Pseudomonadati > Pseudomonadota > Alphaproteobacteria > Caulobacterales > Caulobacteraceae > Caulobacter > Caulobacter sp. CCNWLW153. The sequence continues at coordinate 39,654 of NZ_JBAKFV010000006.1, read as the reverse complement.
CAGGCAGGCGCCTGGCTGAGCGGGTCGGCGCCTTGGGCTTCCTGGCGCGAGAGATCGCCGCCGAGATACCACGGCTGCTCCATGTCTGAGCGTTCGCCGCCAGCACGGATGTGCGATGTGCGCCGCGCGGGGTGGTGAGACATAATGGCCAAAGCCCCGCCGGCCCGGAAGCTGAAGGTGTACGCCGCCCAGATCGGCTTTTTCGACACGATCGTCGCTGCGCCCAACCAAGCCGCCGCCCTGGCCGCTTGGGGCGTTCGCCAGAATCTGTTCGCCGAAGGGCGGGCCAGGGTGAGCAAGGATGAGGCCAACGCCGATGCGGCCCTGGCCAATCCTGGCGTTCCGCTACGCCGCGCCATCGGCTCCCGCGATGCGTTCAGCCTCGAGCCGGCCCTGCCCAGGGCGCCTGCGGCGCCTGGGCCGCCGAGGCTCAAGGTCGTGGCCGAGACGAAGGGGCCAGCGGTGCAGCCAAGGCCCGATCGCTCGGCGTTGGCGAAGGCCGAAAGGGCGCTGGCGGCGGTCAATCAGCGACGGGCGGAGGAGGAGGCTGACATCCGGCGCCGCCGCGAGGCCCTGGACGCAGAGGATAAAGCCTCTCGCAGACGATGGCGCCAGGACCGGGCAAAGGCCCAGAAGGGCGTGGTCGAGGCCAGGCGAGCCTATGAGGCCTCAGGCGGCGAGGCGTGATCAGGAGGCCCTGCGGGCCGTGGTCTTGGGCGCGGCCTTGGAGGCTGGCGCCTTCACCTCGCCGGTTCGCTCGGGCGAGCTCTTGTCATCGGTCCGGGGCGGAGTGTCGTACGCTCGACCGTCGCCTGGAGCCGGCATTGGCGGGGCGGGCCGCGGTTCTGCGAACGGCATGACGGGATCGTCGAACTCCGGCCTGGTCGGCATGGGCGGAACTTCGGTCGGGGTCTGGCTGGATGTCGAAGGACGGCAATTGGTCACGGCGTCTTCTCTGGCTTTCTCTATCTCTGCCAACGCTCGCCTTGGCTGAGGGCTCCAGCAGGCCTTGCCTTTGGGCAGGCGCTCAGTGATCGCTTCGCTGCTCCAAGGCCAACAGGCCGCCGCGTTGCAGGGGCCGGCCGCCTCATGGCGCGAGCCGGGCGGAGCTTTGCAGGACCGACGCGTCCTCGGCGGCGTGGCCGCCGCCCCCCTGTTGGAACGTCGGCGCTCTTGCAAGGTTGTCAGTTGCAGCCGCGCCGCTGACAGGTGGCGGCGGTGTTCACGCCAGAGCTGGGAGAGCCTCATGACCGATACCGGACCGCTTTCGCTGGACGCCCGCCACCGCGCCAAGGCCAGGGGCAAGTTCGAGGAAGCCGGCGCTCACGCCAAGGACGCCTATGGAAGCCTGAAGGGCGGCGCCGAGGAGCTCTACGAGGGCGGCCGTGAGCACGTCCAGGACGGGCTGCGCCTGATCGAGAGCAAGGTGCGCGACAAGCCCGCCTTGGCCCTTACGGCCGCCATCGGCTTAGGCGTTCTGCTCGGCTTGCTGCTGCGCGGTCCTCGCACCGTTTACGTCCGCGCGCGGGTCATCACCCGGTCCTAGATTTCGGCGTCGCTTCCGGGGTGGGGTGTTAGACCGACAGTCGCGGCGGGCTCAGTGCTTGGTGGGCTCGAGATCCGAAGGACTGGTAGCGTCACGGTAAACGTGCTGCCGAGGTTCTCGCCGGCGCTTTCGACACTGATCGTACCGCCGTGCAGGGCGACAAGCTGACGAACCAGCGCCAGGCCGATGCCAAGACCGCCCTGGGCCTTTGTCAGGTGATCCTCGACCTGGGCGAAGATCTCGAAGATTCTGGCCTGCATCTCTTGCGGCACGCCGACGCCGGTGTCGGCGATACGAATCTCCACGTTCTCTTCCATCGGCCGCGCCGACAGGGTGATGGTTCCGCCCGGCGGCGTGTACTTGGCGGCGTTGTTGAGGAGGTTGGCCACGATCTGGGCCAGCCTGGTGTGATCGGCGTCGAGCCAGATCTCGCCTGGCGGCAGATCGGTGACGAACACGTGGCCGGCCGCGTCGATATGATGCTGGCTGGCCTCGATCGCGGATTTCAGCACATCGCCGAGTTCGACCTGCTCCTTCTTGAGCGAAATCTTGCCCTGGCTGACGCGAGAGACATCGAGCAGATCGTCGATCAGGTGGGAAAGGTGCGCCAGCATCCTGTCCATACGGATACGGATGTCCTTGGCGCGCTCGGCTGGAATGTCCTTCTTGAGCAGGTGCAGGCCCCCGCCAAGGGCGGCGACCGGATTGCGCAGCTCATGCGCCAGCACAGCTAGAAAATTGTCCTTGTGACGGTCGGCGCGCCGCAGGGCTTGGGCCAGCGCCTCCAGCTCGTCGCGCTGGCGCTCGATCTGCTGGCGCTGCTGGTAGAGATCGAAGAACACCTCGGCCTTGCTGCGAAGAATGGTGGGCTCGATGGGCTTTTGGATGAAGTCCACGGCCCCGGCCTCATAGCCCCGAAAGCGGCGTTGAAGGTTGGCTGCGCCAGCGGTGAGAAAGATGATCGGGATATGGCGGGCCCGTTCGCTGCCGCGCATGAACTCGGCGAGCTCGAAACCGTCCATGCCGGGCATCTGCACGTCGAGCAGGGCCAGGGCCACGTCGTGGACCAGCAGCAGCTCCAGCGCCTCTTCGCCCGAGCGCGCCTTCAGACAGTGGAGCCCGTCGCGTTGAAGCAAGGCTTCTAGCGCCAGGAGGTTTTCGTCCAGATCATCGACCAGGAGGAAGTTGATCGGCGGATCGGCGATCATCGCTCGGTTCCCAAACTCAGGAGGTAGGATGCGATTGCATCAAGGGACATGACGGCTGCGGTCGGCGTGGCTGCGAGCGCGGCTTGCGGCATGGCCGACGCCTGGGCGCTGGCCGGATTTTCCACGATCGCCGCGCCGCCGGCCTTGGCCACCGCGCGCAGGCCCGCCGCGCCATCCTGATTGGCGCCGGTGAGCACCACGCCCACCAGACCGTCGGAGAAGACGTCGGCGGCGCTTTCGAACAGGATGTCGATCGAGGGGCGGGAGAAGTTCACGGGCGCGTCGGCCGACAGGGCCAGGGCGCCGTTGGTCTCGACCAGCAGGTGATAGTCCGGCGGCGCCAGATGGACCACGCCGCCGGCTATCGGCTCCTTGTCCTCGGCCTCCTTGACCGTCAGGCGGCATTTGGCCTCGAGCAAAGGCGCCAGGACATTGTCGCGATCGGGCGGGACGTGCACGACCACGAGGATCGGCAGCCGATAGTCGTGGGGAAGGGGGGGCAGGATCGCCATCAGCGCCTGCACCGCACCGGCCGAGGCGCCGATGACGACGACCCTGGGGGGCGACGCGCTCATAGATCGCGCCTTTGATAGATCTTCTCGCTCGGCGTGAAGGCCGCAAAGGCCTCGGCGTGGGCGGAAAAGCGCAGGCTTTCCTTCGAGCCCAGGCCCAGGAAGCCCTTGCGGGCGAGGGAGTCGTGAAAAAGGCCGATCGCACGGTCCTGCAAGAGGCGATCGAAATAGATCATCACGTTGCGGCAGGAGATCAGGTGCATCTCGCCAAAGACCGCGTCGGTCACCAGACTGTGGTCGGAAAACACCACCCGTTCGCGCAGACTCTTGTCGAAGGCCGCTCGGCCGTAGTCGGCGGTGTAGTAGTCCGACAGCGACGAACGCCCACCCGACTGCTGGTGGTTCTGGGTGAACTTGCGGACACGGTCGAGCGGATAGACACCAGCCTCCGCGGCCGCCAGGGCTTCGGGATTGATGTCGGTCGCATAGAACAGCGTGCGATCGTAAAGGCCTTCCTCGCGGAACAGGATCGCCATCGAATAGAGCTCCTCGCCGTTGCTGCAGCCGGCGACCCACACCTTCAACGACGGATAGGTGCGCAGGTGCGGCACGACGTTCTCTCGCAAGGCGCGGAAATAGGACGGGTCCCTGAACATCTCGCTGACCTGGACGGTCAGGTAGTCGAGCAGGCGCGGCAGGAACGCCGCGTCGTGAAGCAGGCGATCCTGAAGCGCCGAGAGCGTGGGAAAGCCCAGCTGGTCACGCGCCTGCGTCAGGCGTCGTTTCAACGACGCCCTGGCGTAGTGGCGAAAGTCGTAATGGTAACGCTGATAGAGCGCTTCCAGCAGCAGCTGGATTTCGAGGTCGACGATGTCTTCGGGCACGGCAAGACTATCTCGGCATCCAGACCCGGACCAGCGAGAGGAGCTTGTCCACGTCGATGGGCTTGGCCATGTAGTCGCTGCCGCCGGCGGCGATGCAGCGCTCCTGGTCGTCGGGCATGGCCTTGGCGGTCAGCATAAGGATCGGCAGCTTGCGCCAGCGAGGATCCTGGCGGATCTGGCGGGTTGCCGACAGGCCGTCCATGACCGGCATCATCACGTCCATCAAGACCAGATCGACCGCCGCAGACGAGTCCTGCGAGGCGCGGTCCAAGGCCTCTATGGCCTCCTGGCCGTTGCGGGCGATCTGGATGATCGCGCCTCTGGGTTCGAGCAGGTTGGTCAGCGAGTAGACGTTGCGGATGTCGTCCTCGACGATGAGGATCCGACGCCCTTCGAGCATCGCGTCGCGGTTGCGCGCCTTCTGAATCATCTTCTGCTGCTCGGGCGGCAATTCCGAAACAACCTGGTGCAGGAACAGCGACACCTCGTCGAGCAGCCGTTCGGGCGACTTGGCGCCCTTGATGATGATCGAACTGGAGTAGCGGCGCAGCCGCTGCTCGTCGTCGGCCGACAGGTCATGGCCGGTGTAGACGATCACCGGAGGAAAGGCGCGCTCACTGTCCTGGCTCAGTGTTTCCAGGAGCGAGTAGCCCGAGGCGTCCGGCAGCGACAGGTCCAGCACCATGCAGTCGAAGGTCTGGGCGCGTAGCGCCTCAAGGCACTCGGCGGCCGTACCGACGCCCACCGTCTCGACGTCGCCCGCCGACAGCAGATGTCGCACGGCCTCGCGTTGAGTTACGTCATCCTCGACGACCAGCACGCGTTTGACGGCGCTGGAAAGCTTGGCCTGCAGGCCGTGGAGGACTTCCGTCAGATCCTCCCGGCGAACCGGTTTGACCATGTAGCCTATAGCGCCCAGCGACAATGCGGTCTGGGCATGGTCGTTGGCTGAAACAACATGGATCGGGATGTGGCGGGTGGCGTCGTCACGCTTCAACCGATCGAGCACCATCAGGCCGGATTCATCGGGCAGGCCGACGTCGAGCACGACGGCGCTGGGTTTGAACTGTCGGGCCAGTGTCAGCGCTTCATCGGCCGTTCCCGCCACCAGGGCTTGGAAACCGATCTCGCGCGACAGGTCGCGAACGATGGCGGCGAAGGCGGCGTCGTCTTCGATCACCAACAGGACGCGGCGGGCGCTGCTGAGACGGTCGCGATCGTCCTCAACGCTGGCGGCTGGCAGGTTGGCCTTCTGCATGGGCGTGGACGAAGACAGGTCAGGCGCTGGGTTCTGCGCCGCGACCAGCGCCTGGCGGGGCGAGACTTGCGAAGGATCGTAGGCCAGTGGGATGCTGAGCGTGAAGATGCTGCCCTCGCCGGGGCGGCTCTCCAGGGTGATGGCGCCGCCAAGCAGGCGCGCCAGCTCGCGCGAGATGGAAAGGCCCAGACCGGTGCCGCCATAGCGCCGGCTGATGGTGCCGTCGGCCTGCCGGAAAGCCTCGAAAATGCTCTCCTGGTGTTCGGGCGGGACGCCGATGCCGGTGTCCTCGACCCTGAATGACAGTCCGCCCGCCAGGTTGGGCGCTATGGCCAGACGCACGCCGCCCGTCTGGGTGAACTTGAAGGCGTTCGAGAGCAGGTTCTTGAGGATCTGCTCAAGGCGCTTGCGGTCGGTGTGGATCGTATGCGGCGTCTGCGGGGAGAGATCGATCTCAAAGCCCAGTCCGCGATCTTCAGCCATGGGGTGGAAGAGTCCACTCAGATCCGAGCTCAGGCGCTGGAGGGACAGGGGCTCGGCCAACACCTCGACGTGGCCCGCCTCGATCTTGGACAGATCAAGAATGTCATTGATCAGCACCAAGAGATCATTTCCCGAGGAAACGATGGTCTGAGCAAAACTGACCTGCTTTTCCGTGAGGTTGCCGTCCGGGTTGTCCTTCAACAGGCCCGAGAGGATAAGCATGGAATTGAGCGGCGTGCGTAGTTCATGGCTCATATTGGCCAGGAAATCAGATTTGTACTGGCTGGCGCGTTCGAGCTCACGCGCCTTGAGCGTGATCTCCTCGCTGGTGCGCTCCAGGGCATCCTTCTGGTGTTCCAGGGTCTGGGCCTGTTCCTCCAGTTGGCTGTTGGTCTGCTCAAGCTCGACCTGCTGCTGTTCCAGACGCACCTGGCTTTCCTTCAGCGCCCGGCTCTGCTCTTCCAGCTCCTCGTTGGAGACGCGAAGCTCCTCGCTCTGGACCTGCAGTTCCTCCGACTGTCGCTGGGTTTCCTCCAGGGCGTTCTGAAGCTCTGCGCGGTAGCGGGCCGAACGCAGGGCGATGCCGATCGAGGCGGCCGCCTGATCGAGCAGATGAAGCACCCGCTCGTCGACCGGATGCAGGAAGCCCAGCTCGAGGACGGCGTTCACCGTCTCGTCGGCATGGGTCGGCACCAGCACGAGGTGGCGCGGCTTGTCGTGGCCGAGCGCCGAACCGATCGTCATGTAGCCGTCAGGGACGTCGCGAACGATCGTCGAGCGGCCCTCGGCGGCGACCTTGCCGAGCAGACCTTCCTTGAGGTCGAACCGCAGCGGAGAATGAGCGTCTGCTGGAAGGCCCAGGGCGGCGGCGCGGTAGAAGGACCCGTTCTCACCCTTGAACAGCGCCCCGGCCTGGAAGCCAAGATAGTCAGACAGAAACGCGAGTATGGCCTCGGACAAGCCTTCGACCGACTTGTCGCCCATCATCGCCTCGGAAAGGCCCACCTGGCCGGACTGGAGCCAGTCTTCGCGCGCGCGGGCCGATGCGGCCCGGCGCACCAGGACGAAGACGGCGATGGTCAGGATCGCGCCCAGCAGTCCCGACAGCACGCCGCTTGCCGTCGCCGTACGATAGGCCTGGTCCATCTCGGCCAGGCGCAGGTCGCGCAGCCGGTCCTCCTCGCGCCGCATGACGTCGAGTTGGCTGCGTATGGCGTCCATCTCCGTCTTGCCGCGATCGGTGGCCACGACCGCCATGGCGGCCTGGGCGTTCACCCGGCGTAGTTTGATCGTCTCGTCCAGTTCGGCGAGCTTGGCGTCGATGTGCCGCTCCAACTGGCGAATATTGGCCTGCTGGACGGGGTTGTCGGTGGTCAGCGATCTGGCCGTCTCAATGCGTGAGCCGGCGGCCGTGACCGCGCTCTGGTAAGGTTCCAGATAGCGGTCGTTGCCGGTTAGGAGATAGCCGCGTTGCCCGGTTTCGGCGTCTTGCGCGGTCGACAGCAGATCATCCAGCGCGATCAGCACCTGATGCGAGTGCAGGATCATCTGGTTGTTGTTGCGCAGCACCTGGATGTTCCGGAAGGCGATCGACCCGCTGATCAGGAAGAAGGCCAAAACCAGGACCATGCCTAGCATGGTCCAAAGATCTACGTCGGCCCGCGATCCGGCGCGACGAAAAGTGTTCTGGGGCATTGAACTCGAACGCCAGGCACGCCAACCGCGCGCAAGAAATGAAAAAGGGGAGGGAAAAGTCGCTTGGGCGCGCCGGGAAATCGCGGGCGATGAACGCCTATGATGACGATCGTACGAAATTCATCTTTTCCCCCGGCGAACGCTGGCGTGCAAATGCGATGCTAAGGCAAAGGTTCCCATCGCACAGGTGAAATAAAATCGTCGAGAGAACCTCACCGCCAATCGGGCCTGGTTGGCGGCGCGGCGATATCCCTTTCGAACCGCTTCCGGACGCCGCACGAAGGCGCCAAGGCTTCACCACTGGTTCGGCCTCCAACCGGGAGGGGGAGTGAGGATCAACGCACCAGGAACGGGTTCGAGGCGAGCGACGTTTGGGCGGCTCAGTACTGCGCCGATTGGCGCTGGCCATTCTTTCGAGGACCTCATGCGCGGCGCACTCGGCGTTTTCATCGTTCAGCCCAATCCCGACAGCGGGTGGCGCCTGTCGAACGCCTACAGCGGTGAAGTCACATGCTTTGAAAGCGGTGGTCAGGCCGAGCGTCGTGCGATGGCGCTGGCCCGGCAGGCGCACGCCATGCATGGGGCCGGAGAAGTATGGGTTTATGACCGGTTGGAGCGATTGGTCGGACGCTGGTGCGTGGCGGCCGGCGGCGTGTCGCTCATCGAGCCTGAAAATACAGCGCAGGCTGCCTGAGCGCCGCGAGATGGCCGGCCAAAAAGGGGCGCGGCTTCGCCATGGATAGAGATCGTGGGCGGCGAGCGCTCATCCGCAAGAGGGAACGCCAGTCATTGCTGAGACTTCCTTCGAAGAGGAAAAAACATGCTGGTTACGAGGTAGAGATGAACGACCGGTCCGCTGCGTACTGGAGTCCACTGATGGGCGTGAACGTCTCACGAGTTCGCGCCTACCTGGCGGCGTTGAAGGCCGCTCGGCGCGCTGGAAGCTCACGCTGACCGCAGAGTGGAAGTCTTGCAAGGACGAACCGGCGGGCTCGTTGGCGCAATAGCTCCTGCCGGAAGATATGGGCTCCAGCGACAACGTGCATGCGCCAGAGCCCAGTACAGAGGAGGACGGTCGCTCCTGGCGGATCGTGCGTCCTGCCTGCTGACGCCGCCCCGAAGGGGGAACAGAGCGGCGGATCGTCAAAGGTGATTTGACGTAGGATCAAACCCTGAACGGTAGCGCTTGTTCCCAATCGTTCGCTTCTTTCCGCTCTATGACGGTTTGAAGCCGCGCGGGCCCGATCGAGTGGACGCCTCCGTTGGAAGGGCCCGACTTTGGGCCAAGATCGTCACCAAGGGGGAAGCGAAAGTGGCGCTCTGGCCCCGTCGGCCGCGAGGCGCCATTCGCGAGGCGTTCCGGTTCGCGAGGACCGATCGCGGCCTCTGGCGGCGGTGCGACCGTCCTGCTGGCGGGCGACGAGGGTTTAGCCGGGGCGGCCACGGCGGACATGCTCGCCGGATCGGTTTCATGGCCGTGAAGGCGGTCAACGCCGAGGCGGCGCCTGGATGGGACGAGCGGGCAAAGCCGCGCCTTGCGTTGTCTCCCGGGCGGCAAAGGCGATAGAGAAGGAGGCGACTTGGCGCGAAACCTGGATAAGCCTTGAACGAAGATGAGCTGGAGAGCCTTGCCGCGCGGTTGACCTGCCGCAAGGCCCATGCATCGGCGTTCAACCTTTTTGTCGTGTTCGCCCCAAGCCAGGTCACCATCAAGGGTGATGTTGTCGGTTGGTCGAGTTCGCCCGGCTATGTCCGCTACTTCTGCCCACGCTGCGGTTCCAGAGTCTTCGCCGAGAACGCCGGCGCGGACGAAACGCGCGAGTACGAAGTATCCCTTGGCCGCTTCGACGAGGCCGGCGTCTTTGTTCCGCAGTATGAGAGCTGGACCAGACATCGGGAGCCTTGGCTGGAGCCGCTGTGGGTTCCGCAGTCTGAAGCCAGCAGGCAGGGAGACTGAACGATCGCCGCCGCCCCGGCGCCCGTGCTTCGGACGGGTTGCGCATGAGCGTGCGGGAAGCGCTAGGTCGTGGCGAGCGCCTTGCCGACCAGGTCGCGGGCCTCGGTCTGCACGGCCTTCAGGTGGTCGGGACCCAGGAACGATTCCGCATAGATCTTGTAGACGTCCTCGGTGCCGGAGGGGCGGGCGGCGAACCACGCGTTGCCGGTGGTGACCTTGAGGCCCCCGATCGCCTCGCCGTTGCCCGGGGCGGCGGTCAGGACGCTGGTGATCGTCTCGTCGGCCAGGACCTGGGCCGACACGTCCGACGGGCTGAGCGCGGCTAGGCGGGCCTTTTGCCGACGATCGGCCGGGGCGTCGATGCGGGCGTAGGAGGGGGCGCCGTACTGCTCGGCCAGGCCGGCATAGAGCTGGCTGGCGCTCTTGCCCGTGACGGCCTGGATTTCCGCCGCCAGCAGCGACAGCAGTATGCCGTCCTTGTCGGTGGTCCAGACCGAGCCGTCCTTGCGCAGGAACGCCGCGCCGGCCGATTCCTCGCCGCCGAACCCGACCGACCCGTCCAGCAGGCCAGGAACGAAGTGCTTGAACCCGACCGGCGTCTCCAGAAGGCGGCGGCCGAGCCCCGCCACGACCCGGTCGATCATCGAGGAGGACACCAGGGTCTTTCCGACGGCGACGTTCTGGCCCCACTGCGGACGGTGGGCGAAGAGGTAGGCGATGGCGACCGCCAGATAGTGGTTGGGGTTCATCAGGCCGCCGTCCGGCGTGACGATGCCGTGGCGGTCGGCGTCGGCGTCGTTGCCGACGGCGACGTCGAACGGCGTCTGGCCCTTCATCATCTCGATCAGGTTGGCCATGGCGCAGGGCGACGAGCAGTCCATGCGGATCTTGCCGTCGCTGTCGAGCGGCATGAAGGCCCACTGCGGATCGACCTTGTCGTTGACCACGGTCAGGTCCAGCCGGTGGCGGTCGGCGATCTCGCCCCAGTAGGCGACGCTCGCCCCGCCCAGGGGATCGGCCCCGATCTTCACGCCGGCCGAGCGGATGGCGTCCAGGTCGAGGATGGAAGGCAGGTCGTCGATGTAGCGGCCGAGGAAGTCATGGCCCTTGGCCGCCGCCTTGGCGCGCTCGAACGGAACGCGGCGGACGTCGCGCAGCCCGCCTTCGAGAAGTTGGTTGGCCCGGGCTGCGACGGCCGAGGTGATCTCGCCGCCGGCGGGACCGCCGGATGGCGGGTTGTACTTGATGCCGCCGTCGCGCGGCGGGTTGTGCGACGGGGTCAGCAGAATGCCGTCGGCCTGGCCGGGGTGGGCGCGGTTGTGGGTCAGGATGGCGTGCGAGACGGCCGGAGTCGGCGTGAAGCCGTCGGCCGCGTCGATCAGGGCCTCGACGCCGTTGCCGGCCAGCACCTCGAGGACCGAGCGCCAGGCCGGCTCGGAGAGGGCGTGGGTGTCGCGGCCGACGAAGACCGGCCCGTTGATCCCCTGGGCGGCGCGATGCTCGACGATGGCCTGGGTGATCGCCAGGACGTGGCCTTCGTTGAACGCGCCGTCGGCGCTGGAGCCGCGGTGTCCCGAGGTGCCGAAGGCGACCCGCTGGCCGACGTCGCTCATGTCCGGCTGCCGATCGGCGTAGGCGCGGACCAGGGCGTCTATGTCGGTCAGGTCCTCGGCGCGCGCGCGGCGCCCAGCGTGTTCGTGCATGGATGTACCCGAAAATGACTGGCGGCTAATATGCGCTGGCTTCGGATAGGTTCCTGCAAAGGGGCCGCCGACGCTTTCGTATCTGGCGGCGTGAAGTTCGCCGCTCCAATCGAAGGCAGCTGTCGCTGCGCAAGAGGCAGTTAAAGTCTGGCGGAACGTTGTGGCCAAGCTGGCGTTCAGCGACGCGGTCAATGTTTAGACGGGGTCTGCCATTTTCAAGCTCGAGGCCTTCACGCGCCTGGCCAGTCGCGATATGCCCTGGGCGGTGCGACTGATCGGCGGCGCTCTAGCGGCGCTTCTGGCGCTCTGGCTGCATACTCTGACCGAGCGGGTCTGGCCCGGCGGAGCGCGCTTTGCGCTTCTCTTCCCTACGATCCTCCTGAGTTGTCTGGTCTTGGGCCGCGTGGGCGGCCTAAGCGCCCTTGCGACCGGACTGGTCGGGGTCTGGATGTTGATGATGCCGAGCCGGGGCGATCTTGCCCATGTCTCGTCAGGCGAACTCTCGGCGCTTTGTCTCTACGCGGCCTCGGGCCTGCTGGTTGTCGTAGTCACGAGGCCTAAAGAGCGATCAGCCGGCAGCTGCTGGCCGAACGTGATGGGGCCGCCCGCCGCAAGGCCGAGGAGGACGCTCGGTTCGTCGAGCTTTTCCGCAATGCGCCGGGCTTGGTGGCGATCTATCGAGGTCATGACCTCGTGGTGGCGTTCGCCAGCGCCGAGCTTGTCGAATTCCGGGGACGCGGCGAGATACAGGACCGCTCCTATCGTCAGGTCGCGCCTGAAACAGCGCCAGCACTTTTCGCGCTGATGACCAGGGTCATGGACGGTGACCAGCCCTATGTGGGGCGCCAGATGCGCACGCCCTTCCAAGCCCGTCCTGACGTCCCGCCGGAGGAGCGCTATTTCGACATTCTGCTTCGGCGGATCGAGCCTGCGTCCGATGGCCAGGCGCGGCTCTTCGTCCAGGCGCTCGATGTCACCGAGGCGGTCCTGACCAGCCAGGAGAACCAGAAGGCGGAAGCCCAGCTGCACGCTGTAATGGAGGAGATGCCGGTGGGGGAGGTGCTGCTCTCGCTCGAGACTCGCCAGGTCGTTCTTTACAACCGGGCCGCATCGCTCATCGTCGGCCACGACGTTCTGACCCGCTCGGCGGAACAATTTGGCGTTTATGGCGCCATGCACGCCGACGGCGCCCCGTTTGCTTCTGAGGACTATCCTGGGGCCCGCGCGCTTTCAGGCGAGACGATTGAGAAAGAGGAGCAGCTCTACCGCCGTCCTGATGGACGGATCGTGCGACTATCGGGGGATTGCAAGCGGGTCGCGGATGGAACCGGACGACCTCTGGCTGTCTGCACCTTCACCGACTTCACCGACCTGAGGCAGGCCCTCGACGCCAAGTCTTTGCTGGTCAATGAGCCCAATCATCGCGTCAAGAACACTCTGGCGACGGTTCAGCCTTGGCGGGCCAGACCTTTTGCGGAGATGCGGCCCAGCCTGGGGCAAGAGAGGCGTTCGAGGGCCGCCTTTTGGCCCTGTCGCGCGCCCATAATGTCCTCACCCAGGCCGACTGGCGCACCGCCAGCCTGATGCGGATCATCCATGAGGCGATCGAACCTTTCGGCGCGGCGCGCTTCGCCGTTGGCGGGGAAGATGTCCAACTGCCGCCGCAGAAGGCGGTCGCCGTTGCGATGGCCTTGCATGAACTCGCCACCAATGCGGTCAAGTATGGTGTTCTGACACGCGAGCAGGGACGCGTGTCCATCGATTGTGAGGACGCTGATGGGCGCATGAGGCTGGAATGGCGCGAGCAGGGCGGGCCGCCCGTCGAAGAGCCCCGGCAGATCGGCTTCGGGATGCGGCTGCTGACCCGCGCCCTGGATCGTGACGTGGACGGCGGCATAGACGTCACCTTCGCTCCTACGGGCGTGACGTGCGTCACCAGGGGTCTATGAGCGCTAGGATGTGATGAAATCCGTTCTCGCCGACGTCGGCCTCCACGCAACCCGGCTCGCCGCGCGCGGTTTCTTTCGCCGCGAGGGAAGCCAGTCGACGCGTTCGGGATTGTCTTCTTATGACAAAGGAGGATGCCGATGACCAAACAGGATCAGGCCAGGCCACAAGAGCAACAGCCGCAGGCGACGCAGCCAGGCGGCCTGGAGGCGCCGCCGCATCCGGCTCTTGATCCAAACCAGAAGACGGACGCCACCCACGACCCTACGGCCGGAGATCCAGGCAATGGGGCCGATTAGGCCAGCGCTTTCCTAACTCACGACCCGAAGCGGCGGCACGCGGTAGGCGGGAACGAGCGCCATGGGTTCAGCCTGACCTCCGTCGGCCGCGAGCCAGCGCGCCAGCCGGCGTAGCGCCACCGGGGCAAGGAGCGTCAGACCGTCCTTGCTGGCGACGATGTGAGGGGTCTCGTCGGGCCGAACGTCCACTTCGATATCGAGCGCGCGGACCGCTCCGGTCCCAAGCCGCTCGATGCTCGTGGGACCCAGACGCTCGGCGCGATCCAGCACCAGACGAAGAGGGGCGTAGCCGGCGCCGCGCAGAGCGGCGAGCGCCAGATAGAGCTTCTCTTCGTAGTCGATTTCGAACTTGGCCATGGCGCCCCTCCCCAGAAGCCAGGCCATGGACGCGCCGAACGCGAGTCCTGTCAACATGACGCTGGCGCGACCAAGGGTCTCATTCGATCGCCCACCAGAACGGCGAACCGTTGGTGAGGCGCGAGATCTGTCGGCCGTCCGGCAAGGCGGCGTCGCGCCACCAGGTCTCATCCACCACCGGCGCGTTGCGAGCGATGCAGGCGTCGGCGCAGCCTATAGCCGCAACGACAAGCAGACGGCGCTCGCCGGCGGTGCGCTCGAAAACCACGGCGTTATCGGAGACGGGGCGCTTGATCTCCAGCGGCGAGATGGCCGCCGCGAACAGGTCCGGATGGTCGCGCCGGGCCTTTAGCAGGTCTCGGATGAGCGCCTGTTTGGTCGCGCCCGCGCGCCAGTCTCCACCGCCTTCATGATCGAGCATCGCGTGACGCTGGTCGTAATCGACAGGTCGGCGATTGTCGGGGTCGACGAGACTGAAATCCCAGAACTCGGTTCCCTGGTAGAAGTCGGGTACGCCCGCCAAGGTGAGTTTCAGGCCGGTCTGGACGAGACTGTTGGCGACGCCGGCAGGCGCGATCTGGTTGACGAAGAGGTGAGCGTCCTGCCGGAAAGCGCCGTCGCCGTCGATCAGCAGCCGGCGAAGATAGCTTTCGCTGGCGGCCTCATAGGTCTCATCCTGCACCGTCCACGATGTCCGCAGCTTGGCCTCGCGCAGCGCCTTTCGCTGCCAGTCCCCCAGACGCTCGGCGAAGGCGGCCATCGCCTTTACGTCCGCCGGCTCAAGATCCAGCGGCCAGGCGCCGACGATCATCTGGTGCAGCATGTGCGCATCGCCCGGATCGACGCCTTCAAGCGGCTTCAGCGACAGCCAGGCCCTGGCGCGCTGCGCCCACAGCGCGGAAATCTCGCTGAGCACCGCCAGCCGAGCGCGCACGTCCTCCCCCCGCTTGTGATCGTGCGTCGCCGTCGCCAGCATACTGGATGGAAACGCCGCTCCCCGCTGTGCCGCCTGCCGTAGAAACAGCGCCGGAGACATGGAGAGGCGGGCCGGATCGAAGCCGACATCGTTGCGCGAGAGCAGCCGGCCGTAGCGATAGAAGGCGGTGTCCTCTACGGCTTTCGCGGCGACCGGCGCCGAGAGCTGCTCGAGGCGCCGGATGGCGTCGATCCGAAGGTCGGCGGGAACCTCCCCTTCGCCGCGGAGCCAGGCGGCGATCTGATCCAGCGCCAGGCTCGACGCCGGCTGCGCCGCCTTGGCGCTCGCCAGGGCCTTGAGGGGCGGCTGTCGGGTGTCGGCGGCGTAGGTGCGGTAGTTTCTGGAGGCCTCGACCAAGCTCGCCAGAGCCCGGCGGAGGGCGGGAAGGGGCAGGTCCCTTGTCGCGACGTCCCAGCGCGCCAGCCGGTAGAAGGCCATGGCCGCCGCGTCCAACTGGCCGGCAAATCCGCCTGAGAGGATTTCGCGTCTGGCGTCGAGCTCCTCGGCCTCGAAATCGGCCGGACGTCCGCTTATCTGTCGCCAAAGACTGGCCAGGGGACCAGCGCCCTTGGGATCGTGTTGCAGCGCCGAGAGATCGTTCATGACCTCGTAGCCGGTGGTTCCGTCCACGCCCCAGTCGGCGGCCAGGCGCTCGTCCGCGCCAAGAATCTTTTCGACCACCAGCCAGGCCTTGCGCGCCGGATCGGCCGTGATCAGCGCCTCGCGCAGTCGCCGACAGTAGGCCGGCGGATCGGCCAGGCCGTCGACATGGTCAACCCGCAGACCGTCGATCAGCCCTTCGCGATAGAGGCGCAGGGGCAGGGCGTGCACCGCCTCGAAGACGACCGGATCTTCGATACGTAGCCCGGCCAGCTCAGTGATGTCGAAGAAACGCCGCCAGTTGATCGCGTCGCCAGCCGTCCGCCACCAGGCCAGGCGGTAGTGCTGACGCTCCAAAAGATCGTGCAACCGCGCCAGTCCGTTCTCGGTTCCTGGATCGTAGGCGGCGGCCAGGCGGAAAGGATCGACGTCCTCTATCCGTGAGGCGTCCGCGGCGGCGAGAACCTCGGCGTAGTCGCAGCGGCGCAGCGGGAAGCGGTGGGCGCCATGAGCCAGGACGGAGAGGCGGTCGGGCTCGATGTCCAGTTGGATGGCCCCCGCGGCGAGAGCCTCGGCGTAGGGGGCTCCGAGGAACGGAGCGAGCAGCTTTCCTGCCAGGTCGGGATCGGCTGGCGCCCAATCGATGTCGAACATCCGGGCGAAGGGGCTGGCCCGGCCGTTCTCCAGGACATCCAGCCACCATGCGTTGTCGCCGCCGCCGACAGCCAGATGATTGGGCACGATGTCGAGGACGACGCCCAGGCCCTGGGCCCGCAGCGCCTCGACCATGTCGCGAAAGCCCTGTTCGCCGCCCAGTGCTGGATTGATCTTGAGGGGATCCACCACGTCGTAGCCATGGGCGGAACCTGCTCGGGCTGTGGCGATCGGCGAGGCATAGACGTGGCTCACCCCCAGTCTGGCCCAGTAGGGCGCCAAAGCCGCCGCGTTCGAGAAGGTGAAGCCGGCGTGAAACTGCACGCGATAGGTCGCTGAGGGGATCATCGGGGTCTCTGGACGTTCAGGCGGGCGATCCGGCTGGTGACGACGGGAGCGGCCAGGAGCGCCTCGCTCGCCACCGGCAGTCGCCGGCGCCAGTTGGGATGAACATCGACGACGCCGGGCAGGTTGGGCTGCTCTTCCAGGCCCAACACATCCTCGATCGGGATCAGCGCCAACTCGCAGGCGCTCGCCCCGACAATCGCCATCGCGGCTTCGACGGCGGGATCAGGGTTGTGCGGCGAGGGAACGGGGCCCTGGGCCAGGTCGGATTGCGAGGCCATCGTCCAAAGCGCGGCCCGGTCGTCAACGCGCTCGACACGTTCGGCCTGGCGGTCGCCGGGCGCATTCAGGCGCTCGCGCCACTCGATGTCGCGTCCGCGCCACCAGCCGGCGACCGGCGGCAGGTCGTGGGTGCTGGTCATGGCCACGGCGCGCCGGTCCCAGTTTTCAGGTGGAATGAAGGCCCCGGTCTCCTCGCGCTCGAAAGGCAAGACCCGCATGCCCAGCAGCCCATGCTCGTCGAGGGCTTCGCGCAGACCTGGCGGCACGACGCCCAGATCCTCGCCGATGATCACCGCTCCGGCCCGGCGCGACTCCATGGCGATGAGCGCCAGCAGATCATCGATGGGATAGCGCAGATAGGCGCCCTGGTCGGGGGATGCTCCATCCGGGATCACCCACAGCCGCCCCAAGCCCAGGGCGTGGTCGATACGGACCCCGCCGGCGTGCCGCAACGCCGTGCGCAAGGTATCGAGGAAGGGTTGGTAGCCGGCGGCTCGAAGGGCGTCGGGAGCAAAGCTGGTCAAACCCCAGCCTTGTCCGGCCGCCTGAAAGGCGTCAGGCGGAGCGCCCAGAGTCAGGCCGAGCATCAGCTCCTGGGGCCGTCTCCAAGCGTGCGAGCCGCCGGGGTCGAGGCCCACGGCGAGGTCCGAGACCAGTCCTATGCCCATGCCGGCGCCTTTGGCCGAGGCCTGAGCCTGCTGCAGGCCAAGGTCGGCCAGCCATTGTGCGAACAGAAAAAAGCCGACCCTGTCGCCAAGACCAAGCTGCTCCACGACGGCCTCGGCGTGGGCGACGTCCTTGTACGCCTCGGGCCAGCGGCGCCAGCCGCCCGCGCCGAAGATATGCGCCAGGCGCTCCTCGAGCGCCTCGAAGATCGCGTGGCGACGAAGTTCCTGGCCGCCAACCGCGACGAAGTCCGTAAATCGCTGCTCGCCGGCGAAGGCGTGATAGGCAGCGTTCAGCCTGGCGAGCTTGGCGGCCGCCGACTGCGGCCAATCGATCAGCTCAGGCCCGCCCCGAGCTGCGGGGGCCGCGCCGAGGGCCGCGGGATCTGCATAGAGAATATTGAGGTGGTCGCGGCTCGACGGTGAGTACGGACTGCAGCGCTGTGGCGCGCTGGGAAAGAGCGCATGGGTCGGGCTGATCGCCAGGGCGTCGGCGCCGGCTTGGCCGGCCGCGCGGGCGAGGACGGCCAGGGCGCTGAAGTCGCCGAAGGTCCCATGCTCACGTAAGCCGTAGAGTTGGGTGGTCAGTCCCCAGGCGTCGCGGCCCAACAGATCGCGTGGCGTCAGGCAGCGGGGGGGACAGACCGCCAGCTCCAGCGTGCGGTCGTCCAGCTCGAGGCGATGATACCCTGGTTCGGAGACGCTCAGGGTCAGACCATCGGCGTCTGAGGCGGCGTCCCGGGTGCGTCCGTCCTCCAGGATAACACGACCCCGGCGGGCGCCTGCAAACCTGATCGGCGTATCGACCCGCCCGATCAGCAGCTTCGGGGACGATCGCTCTCGAATGGCCGCCAGGGCGTGACTGGGCGAGGCGACATCGTGGCCGAGCGCAACCAGCACCGCTCGAATGGTGTCCAGTTCGACCCGACGGTCGCGGCCGTTGAAATCGGTCCATTCGACCAGCACGCCCGCCGCGTCCGCCAGCGCCAACAGCGCGGTGTCGCTCATGGTTCTTGCGCCAGCCAGGCGGCGAACGAAGCCGGCGGTATCTGGCCGTTCAGCTGCCGATCGCCCACCACGACGAGTGGAGGTCCAGCCGGGGCGGGGCAGAGTGGCGCGGCGACCTCGCCAAGATTGACGGCCACTGTGTAGGTCTTGCTGCCCAGGCGCCAGGCGGCTTGTACGGACTTGGCGCCAATCGCGCGTGCGCCAAGGCTGCTTGCGCCGTCGATGTGGGGCGCCAGATTATCGCGCCGCAGGCGCAGCAGGGTTGCGATCAGTTGACGCCAGCTTTCGGCGTCCGGGCCGGGCGATGGACGCGAGGCCTCGAAGGTCGGGGCGGCGTTGGGGTCTGGAATGGCCGCTCTGGCCTGCGGATCAGCGAAGGCTGGAAACTTGGCGAATTCGCGCCGACGGCCCTCGCGCACGGCGTCGGCCAAATCGTCGTGGAAATCGGTGAAGAACAGGAACGGGGTTTCCGAGCCGCTCTCCTCGCCCATGAACAGCATGGGGATTTGCGGCGACATCAAAAGGAGCGCCATAGCCGCCCTCAGGCGTTCGGGAGCAACCAGCGTCGTCAGCCGCTGGCCGAGCGCCCGGTTGCCGACCTGGTCGTGGTTCTGCAGAAAATTGACGAAGGCGGTCGGCGGCAGATGCCGGCTGGGCGCGCCCCGCGGCCTGCCGTCGTGATTGGGCGAACCCTCGCCCTGGTAGATGAAGCCTTCCGCCAGGCTGCGAGCCAGACGCTCGGCGGGCCGATCGGCGAAGTCCTGGTAGTAGCTGCTGGTCTCGTCCGTCAGCAGAACATGCATTACGTTGTGAAAATCATCGTTCCACTGAGCGTCATAGCCGCCCGACAACCGGTCAGGGTCGTTGCCCTCATTCTCCAGTACGAGATGGATGTGGCGGTCTGGACAACGGGCGCGCACCTCCGCGGCGAGCCTGTCCAGAAAGTGGTTGTCTGCGATCGCGTGCACGGCGTCGAAGCGCAACCCATCTAAACGGAAGGTCTCCAGCCAATAGAGGGCGTTTTCGATGAAGAACCGCGCCACGGGTTCCTCGCCAAAAGCGATGGCCGGTCCCCACGGGGTGTGACGCGCTTCGTCGAAAAAGGACTTTGCGTAGGCCGGCAGGTAGTTACCGTCGGGGCCAAAGTGGTTGTAGACCACGTCGAGCAGCACCATCATCCCCAGGCCGTGGGCCGCATCGACCAGGGCCTTCAGGTCGTCCGGCGAGCCATAGGCGCCGGCGGGGGCGTAAGGCAGGACGCCGTCATAGCCCCAGTTGCGCGACCCCGAAAAGCTGTTCACCGGCATCAGTTGCAACGTCGTGATCCCTAGGCCCGAAAGCGCGGGCAGCCGGTCGGTTACACCGGCGAAACCGCCCAGCAGGCCGGGGTGAACTTCATAGATCACTGCGTCCGACCAGGCCCGGCCAAGCCACTCGGGATTGCGCCACGCATATCCTTCAGGGCTGACCAGGACGCTCCAGCCGTGCACGTCGTCGGCCTGGGCGCGAGCCGCCGGATCAGGCACGACGAGGTCGTTGTTGATCCGAAACCGGTACTTCTGCCCGTCGGCAGCTTCAGTCTCGTAGTCGAACCAGCCATCAGCCAGCCGGTTCATGACGAAGACGCCTTGCCCGTCGAGGTCCACGGCGACGCGCTCCTGCCCCGGCGCCCAGAGGCGCAAGCGGACACGCCCATCGCCAAGCCAGGCGGGTCCGTGATTCATCGTGCTTCTCCGACCCCGCGCAGAATGACCGCCGCACCGCCTGGTAGGTCGAGCATCTCGCCGACAGGGGCGGGTTCGGCGTCAGGGTCGGCGCTGTCGATGAGCCGCTCGAAAGTCAAACCTTCAGTCGGAAGCACGAAGGTGAGGGCTTCGCCAGCGCCGTTCATCGCCAGGGCGATCAGTTCCAGCGATCCGTCGGCAAGTCGGCGGGCGCGGCGCATCAGGAGGGCGCGGCCCTCCGGATTGCGCCAGTCGTCCTCCGACAATGGCTGGCCGCGCTCATCGAACCATTCGATGTCGAGAACGCCGGGCGCGGCTTCGTCCTGGCCGTAGAGGAAGGAGCCGGACCGCAGCAGAGGGTGGGCCTTGCGAAGCGCGATAAGCTTGGCGGTGAAGTCGATCAACGCCTGACCGGACTGTTTGGCCGCCTGACCCCAGTCAAACCAGCTGATCTCGTTGTCCTGGCAGTAGGCGTTGTTGTTGCCGTTCTGGGTGCGGCCAAACTCGTCGCCGCCCAGCAACATGGGAGTGCCGAGCGAGGCCATCAGCGTCGTCAGCATCGAGCGGCGCACTCGGTCGCGCTGGTTCTGAATGATCGGATCGTCGGTCGAACCTTCGGCGCCCCAGCCGCGCGAATAGTTTTCGCTGTGCCCGTCCTGGCCGTTCTCGCCGTTGGCTTCGTTGTGCCGGCCATCGTAGCTCACCACGTCGTTGAGGGTCATGCCATCATGTGCGGTCAGCATGTTGATGCTGGCCCAGGGGCGGCGGGCGCGTCGATCGAAAAGGTCGCCCGAGCCCGAGAGCCGCGCGGCCAGATCCGGCCGTTGGCCCGCGTCGCCGCGCCAGAAGCGCCGGGTGGTGTCGCGGAACTTGTCGTTCCATTCGGCGAAGCTGGGTGGATGGTGGCCCAGCTGGTAGCCGCCTGGACCGATGTCCCATGGCTCGGAAATGAGCTTCAGCCGGCCCAGCACAGGATCCTGGCGCAGGACGTCGAAGAAGGCCGCCCCAGGCGAAAACCCTGCGTCGCCCTCGCGGCCAAGCGTCACGCCCAGATCGAAACGGAAGCCGTCGACACGGAAGGACTGGGCCCAGTAGCGCAGCGAATCCGCCACCATCTGGATGACCCGGGCCGAGGCCATGTTCAGCGAATTGCCGGTGCCCGTGTCATTGATGCAGTGGCGCGGGTTGTCGGCGACCAAGCGGTAGTAGGTGGCGTTGTCGAGACCGCGCAGGGACAGGGTCGGACCCATCTCGCTGCCTTCGGCGGTGTGGTTGTAGACGACGTCGAGGATGACCTCGATGCCGCTGGCGTGCAGTCGGCGCACGGCCAGGCGGAATTCATCGTGGCTGCCGCTGGCGAGATACCGCGCTTCGGGCGCGAAAAAGGCCAGGGTGTTGTAGCCCCAGTAGTTGGACAGGCCGCGCTCCTGCAGGAAGCGATCCTGGGTGAAGGCGTGGACCGGCAGCAGTTCCAGCGCCGTGACGCCCAGGCGCTTGAGGTGTTCGATGACCTTGGGGTGGGAGAGGGCCGCGAAGGTGCCGCGATCCTTGGGGCCGACCTCTTCGAGCAGGGCGGTCAGGCCCTTGACGTGGGCCTCGTAGATCACCGTCTCCGACCAGGGCGTGTTGGGCCGGCGATCGCCTTCCCAGTCGAAGGCGTCGGCGGTGACGACCGACTTGGGCATGGCCGGGGCGCTGTCGCGACGATCGAAGGAAAGATCCGCGCGCGGCGAGCCGACATGGTAGCCGTGCAGGGCGTCGGTCCAGCGAAGCTGACCGGCCAGCCGGCGGGCGTAGGGGTCCAGCAATAGCTTGTTGGGATTGAACCGGTGGCCCTGTTCGGGCGCGTAGGGGCCATAGGCGCGAAAGCCATAAAGCTGGCCAGGGCGCGCGTCGGGCAGATAGCCGTGCCAGACCTCGTCGGTGCACTCGGGCAGGGGATAGCGGGCCAGTTCCTTTCGGCCCGATGGGTCGAAGAGGCAAAGATCAATGCGCTCGGCGTTGGCTGAGAACACCGCGAAATTGACGCCAAGACCATCGAAAGTGGCGCCCAGGGGATAGGGCGATCCGGCGTCCAGGCGTTCGGGCGAGGGGGTCAAGCGCTAGGTCCTTCGTAACGGAGATAGACAGCGGCCAGCGGCGGCAAGGTCAGGTCCAGGGCCGGGCCGTCGGGATTGGGAAAGGCGCTCGCCCCGCCTTGGTTGCCAAGGTCGCCGCCGCCATAGACGGCCGCGTCGGTGTTGAGGATCTCGGTCCAGCGGCCTTCCAGCGGAACGCGCACTCGCCGCATCTGCGGCTCGGGCGTCATGTTGACGGCCACGATCAAGGGCGCGCCGCCATGGAAGGAGCGGCGCTCGAAGACAAAGACGCCGTCGCGATCGTGGTTCTCGGCGATCCAGCCAAAACCGCGCGCATCCGCGTCAGTGTGATGCAGAGCGCCTTCCTGGCGATAGATACGGTTGAGATCGCCGACCAGGCTCTGCAGCCCGGCGTGCTCAGGCGTCTCGAGCAAGGCCCAATCGAGCTCGCCGTCGTGGTCCCATTCGCGCCACTGGCCGATCTCGCCGCCCATGAACAGCAGCTTCTTGCCAGGATGGGCCCACATCAGCGCCAGGAGCGCGCGTAGGTTGGCGAACTGGCGCCAGCGGTCGCCCGGCATCTTCGACAGCAGCGAGCCCTTGCCGTGGACGACCTCGTCATGGCTAAGCGGCAGGACGAAGCCCTCGGTGAAGGCGTAGGTGAGGCCAAAGGCCAGGTCTCCGCCGTGCCAGCCGCGATGGACCGGATCACGATGCATGTAGCGCAGGGTGTCGTTCATCCACCCCATGTTCCATTTGTACGAGAAGCCAAGACCGCCCTGATCGACAGGCGCGGTCACGCCCGGCCAGGCGGTCGACTCCTCGGCGATGGTGATGGCGCTTGGGAAGTGCTCGCTGACCGCCGCATTGAGGCGACGCAGGAAGGCTATGGATTCCAGGTTCTCGCGCCCGCCATGGACATTGGGCGTCCACTCGCCGGCCTTACGGCTGTAATCGCGGTAGAGCATCGAGGCCACCGCATCGACACGCAAGCCGTCGATGTGGAAGCGATCCAGCCAGTAAAGGGCCGAGGCCACCAGGAAGCTGGCGACCTCGTCTCGGCCCAGATTGTAGATCAGGGTGTTCCAGTCCGGGTGAAAGCCCTCACGCGGATCGGCATGTTCGTAGAGGGCCGTGCCGTCGAAGCGCTCCAGCCCGTGGGCGTCGCTGGGAAAATGGGCCGGGACCCAGTCGAGAATGACGCCCAGTCCCGCCTGATGGCAGCGATCGACGAAGCGGGCCAGTCCCTCGGGCGCGCCATAGCGTGCGGAAGGCGCGAACTGCCCGAGCGGCTGGTAGCCCCAGGAGCCGCCAAACGGATGCTCCATGATCGGCATCAGCTGAACATGGGTGAAGTCGAGGCCGGCGACGTAGGGGATCAGGTGGTCGGCCAGGGCGTCCCAGTCGTGACATTGGTGACCGTCCCAGGGGCGTCGCCAGGATCCGGCGTGGACCTCGTAAATCGAGATCGCCGCGCCGGCGTGATGGCGGGCGGCGCGGTCGGCCATCCAGCCGTCGTCCCCCCAGGCATGGTCGAGTAAGGGCGCGACGATCGAGGCGGTGGCCGGCGGGATCTCGGTGGCGCGAGCGAGGGGGTCGGCCTTGCGGCGCACGGACCCGTCGGCGCCCTCGACATCGAACTTGTAGCGCGCGCCAGCGGCGAGGCGCGGAATGAAAATCTCCCAGACGCCCGCCTCATGGCGCAGGCGCATGGGATAGCGCTCCCCGTCCCAGCTGTTGAAGTCGCCTACTAGGCTCACCCGCCGGGCGTTGGGCGCCCAAACGCTGAACGCCACGCCCTCGACGCCTTCAAGCGCGCGGGGGACGGCGCCGAGCCGATCGGCCATGCCGGTGACCTCGCCCCGTATGATCGCGGTCAGGTCGGCCTCTGAGAGCACCGGACCAAAGCTATAGACGTCCTCGGTTTCCCAAGCGCTGTCGGGCCACAGCACGCGCAGGGCGTAGTCTGCGGTCGGCTTGATTTCGCCGACGAAGAGGCCCGGCGAGGCCTCCTGGAGGCGGCCAAGGCGTCGGCGGCTCTTGCGAGAGATGACTTCGACACCCGCCGCGCCGGGCTGAAAGGTGCGCACAACGTCCCCGTGGCGTCCAAGGTAGCCGAACGGATCGGACGCCCAGGACACCGCACTCTCCAACCCCACCCGACATCTCCAAATTGCTGCGAGTGCACAACGATCAGGCGATCAATCTGTGCCGGGAGCCATCAAAAAATATTCCCGGAACCCTTGCTCTCTCCCGTTGTTTCCGAGGCATCTCAGGGAGTAGCGGCTATGGCGTTCGGGGCGTGGCAGAGTTTATTGTGCAGTTGCGAGGAGGCGCATCAGGGGCCTGAATTCGGCGCCGTCCGATGAGCGCCGCCAGCATCCTTTCGGTCGCCGCGGAGATTTTCCCCCTGATCAAGACCGGCGGCCTGGCCGACGTCGTCGGGGCGCTGCCGCTGGCTCTGGCGCGCGAGGGAGTCAAGGTCGTGACCCTGATCCCCGGCTATCCGGCTGTGAAAGCCGCGCTGGAAACGCCCAACATGGTACACCGTTTCGCCAGCCTGATGGGCGCGCCGGCCCGGCTGCTGCGTGCGAGGGCGGGCGCTCTGGACCTCCTGGTGATCGATGCGCCTCACCTCTATGATCGACCCGGCAATCCCTATCTGCAGGCGCCGGGAGTCGAATGGCCTGACAACGGTCAGCGCTTTGCCGCCCTGGCCAAGGTCGCCGCCGAAATCGGCCTGGGCCTCCTGGCTGACTACCGCCCCGATGTGATCCAGGCTCACGACTGGCACGCCGGCCTGACGCCTGCCTATCTCCACTATGCGCAGAAAGAACGCCGGCTCCGGGCGCCGCCGGTCGTCCTATCAATCCACAATCTGGCCTTTCAGGGACTGTTCCCGGCAAGCCTGCGGACCAAGCTCGGGCTGCCGGCGGAGGCCATGGCTATCGACGGCGTCGAATACTGGGGCGACATCGGCTTTCTCAAAGCCGGCATCCAGTTCGCCGATCAGGTCACCACCGTCTCTCCAAGCTACGCGGCGGAGATCACCACCGAAGAGGGCGGCATGGGCCTGGGCGGGCTCTTGAAGACCCGCGCCAAATCGCTGGTCGGCATCCTCAATGGCATCGACGCGGACGTCTGGAACCCTGAGACAGACACCGACATCAGCGCTCGCTATACGGCAGAGACGCTCGAACGTCGCGCCATCAACAAGCTGGCTCTTCAAGCCAAATTTGGCCTTCGTCCGGACGCCGAAGCCCCGCTCTTTGGCATCCTCAGCCGGCTCACCGACCAGAAGGGCGTCGATCTGCTGCTGGGCGCCCTGCCGGTGCTGTTTGCCGAGGGCGCCCAGCTGATCGTCTGCGGCCAGGGCGAGCCGCGGTACGAGGCCGCGTTCTCGCAGGCCGCCGAGCGCTATCCCGGCGCCATGGGCAGGTTCCTGGGCTACCGGGAAGACCTCGCCCATCTCATCCAGGCTGGCGCTGACGCGATCCTGGCGCCGTCGCGTTTCGAGCCCTGCGGCCTCACCCAGCTTTGCGCCATGCGGTATGGGGCCGTCCCGGTCGTCTCGCGCACCGGTGGGTTGTCAGACACCATCATCGACGCCAACACAGCCGGGATCGCCCGTTCGGCCGCCACCGGCGTGCAGTTCGCGCCGGCCACCCAGGACATGCTTGAAGACGCCATCCGCCGAACCTGCGCTCTTTACCGCGATCCGGTCAGCTGGCGGCGCGTCCAGCTCAACGCCATGGCCTCCGATAGCTCCTGGCGCGTGTCGGCCGCCGAATACGCCGCGCTTTTCGCGCGCCTCGCGGCGCGGCCTCTCCGCGCTCCAGCCCAAGATGTGACCACCACGGCGCTGGTGTCGATCGCGCCGGCGAGCCCCAGCGAGCCACGCAGCTTTGCCGCCTACGAGGCCGGTGAGCCCGGCTCCCCCGGGCCAGCGCCCCGACGGGCTACAACCCGCCGGACATCGCCCAGAAGCAAGGCGACGGCCCCGAGCCTGCGTCGGGTTGAAGAACGATGATCGTCGCCGAACTGATCAAGCTGCTGCAGGAGTGCCACCCCCAAGCCGTGGTGCTGATCCCGGCCGACCCGTCCATGGGGCAGGCGTGCGAAAAACTGGCCGATGTGGCCAGGATCGACGCCAGCCAGTTCCCCGACGGGCCAGCGGCGCAAGGCGGCGTGGTCCGGCTCTCGAGCTTTCCCGTCGATCTGCTGATAAGCAGTTTCGGCCTCGCCGAGCAGGCTGGCAGATAGGGGCCTTAAGGCGGACTGGAGCGACCTTGGGGCTTTCCTGCCGCGGTCAGGTGAAGTTGATCCACTCCGGTTCGCGCACAAAGGCGTGCCGAGGCAAGCCGGTCATCGACCGAAGCCGCCGAAGATCCAGCAGGTTGATCGTGCGCACGCCGCGCTGGATGAGGCCAGCGCGCTCCATCGCGCCGAATTTTCGGCTGACATGGACAGGACTAAGGCCCACAAGATCTCCGACCTGGCCCTGGGTCAGCGGGAAAGGCATGGTTCCTTGCTCGGCCAGGCCAAGCGCGCCCAAGCGGTCGAAGAGTTCGACGAGCATGCCGGCGATGCGCACCGATCCGTCGGTCTGTCCCATCAGAGCCAGGGCCTCCATCAGTGTTAAGCGCTCGCGCTGGGCGCCTAGGAAATGCGCCGCCGCGATGCGCGGGAAACGCGCCAACACCCCCATCAGGTCGCCGCGCGACACCGGTCGCACCGTGATCGGGGTGAGCGCCGTCAGGCATTCGGCCGTCCGGGTCACACAAAGGCTTGGCGTCCCTAGGACATCGCGCGGCAGGTGGATCTTGACCGTCTGCTGTCGACCGGAAGCGACCGTGATCGACGACGCCACCCAGCCGTCGACGAGCAGGAAGAGGTGTGTCGGCTTGGTTCCGTCGCGCTTGAGCACATGGTCTCGCGGGAGATGCTGAGCGGGACCCAAGATGGCCGCCAGCGCCGCACGTTCGGCGCCGCTAAGATCGAACACTTCGTCAAGGTGTCCCCCTCGGCGCCCCGGGTGCGCCGGCCCGCGCCGCTGCTTGCTCATCCATGGGTCCCGGATCGCCAAGAACCCAAGGTCGCGCATTATCCTAGGTTATGGTTTGTGACGATCGATCAGCAAGGTTGCCGCGCACCGCCGCGCCATGTCGCCATACTGAGCCTCGTCGCGCCGATCTAGCCTGAAGCCGGGTCTCATTTTTCAGCCGGAGAAGGCGGCCTTGCCGTATCGCTTTGCCGCTGAGCGGACCCACACCAGCCCAAAGCGTGGGCTGGCCGGCCGAGATCTTCGCAGGCGAGCGGTCCGGACGAGGCTTGGGAAGGTGGAATACCGCTCCGATCGGACCCTGGCGTTTCGATCGCCAGCGGCTCGAAATCACCTGAATATCGCCCTGGCGCCGACGGCGCGGCGGCCCGGCACCGCCCTCGGCAGACGTCTGCGGCATCCAAGTTCTCGAGTTTTGCGCCTGTCTCGGGGGGCAGGCGAAATTCCCCTTCGGCGGCTGAAACCGATTGCGGCGCCGCGCGATCCTATCAAATGATCATTATCGTCGCGCGGTCGAGGGCAGGCTTCGGCGTCTTGTTGGGGAGCGACCTTGTCGAGGAATTCGACGAGGTGGATGTGGCGAGGGCCTGCGCGGCGAGACTATGCGAGGAGGCCCGCGCGCGAGGCGAAAGCTTCAGCTGGGTCGATGTCAGCCAGGCGTCCGCGCCGCTGGCGATGGGCCGAAAGCCGTGAGACCATAGGCGCACGAGGCAGGAGAGCCTGGCGAGTTGGAGCGCCTGCTGGTCCTGGCTCGCGCGGATGACTTGGCGATGAAGTTCGATTTGGCGTGACGGGCGTCGAGTGGCCCGGCCAGCCAGCGCGCCCACCCGCTCCTTGAGCGGTAAGTGTATGAGCCTGCCGCCGCGGCCCGGGCGAGGCCGCAGCGAGCATGGTTCGGCCATTCTTCCGAGCGCTGGAAAAGGGTGGGCCGTGGCTAAGCTTTCGCCCCTACCGCGTGCGGATCAGCCGCCGCCTTACAGATCGACCTTGGCGTTGTCGCCCATTTGCGGGGCCGCGCCGGTCACCGCCGCCAGGACCATCTTGACCAGCGCCACGGCCTTGCCGGGGCTGTCCCAGAGCTCACCTTGGTCGGGGGTGAAGGTTATCAGGCGGATGGATGGGTCGCTGGCGTCCTCCCACCAGGCCTTGTCGAAGTCGGACCACAGCGCCGCGATCTTTTCGCGCTCGTTGCTGAGACGCGCCGAACCGACCATCACGACGTATTTGTAATGGCTGTTGTCGGCCCAGGCGCAGGAAACGGCGGGGAAGTGCTCGACCTGGTCGTTCTTGCCGCCTTCGACATCGACGAGGAAATAGACGGCGTGCTCGTCGCGGCGCACCCGTGCCGAAAGCGGCCGGCTGTGCTGCTGCTCGCCGTCCCAGGTGGTGAACATCGCGATGTCGATCTTCTCGGCCAGCTCCCAGATCCGGTCGGCGACCTCTTGGGGCGGCTTGGGATTGTCGTCGCTGCGTTTCTTGGTCATCGAAGGCCCTCTAGATGTGAACAAAGCCAACGCGCCGGTGCGCGGCTGTGTTGCAGGCTTAGGGACAAGTGCGGCCGGCCCGGCAATCATCCAGCGGGCGGCGGCAAGGCCGCGGGACAGTTGAGGCGATCGCCTCTAGCCGCTCAGCGCGCAAAGCAAGGCGTGGACCAGCGCGCGGCGTTCGACCTCGCTGTCGCTGGCCTTGGCTACGACGAGCTTGTCCTCGCGGACCGTCAGAACCTCGCGCCACCGCGACAGGGCGGTCATGGCCTCTGCCGGCGAAGCGCTGGCCGGGGTGAGCGACACCCCCTTGGGGCCGGCGCGCACCTGACGCACCCCCGCGCTTTTGGCCAGGCGCCGCAGGCGCGCGTCGTCAAGCAGTGTGCCGACCGGCGGGGGGAGGGCGCCGAAGCGATCCTCCAGCTCTTCCTCGAAAGCGTCGATCTGGACTTGGTCTTCCATTCTCGCCAGTCGGGCGTAGAGATTGATCCGGGTCACCGCGTCGGGCACGTAGGCGGTCGGGATCGCGCCGGGCTCGCCAAGCTGCAGATCGGGGGTCCAGTCTTCCGCCTCGGCCTCGCCGCACTCCACCCGCAGGGCTCCGGCCAGCAAGCGCTGGTAAAGCCCCGCGCCGATCATTCGCATATGTCCGGCCTGATCCTCGCCGACCAGATCGCCGCCGCCGCGCAGATCCAGGTCCCGGGCGCTGATGGCCAGGCCCGATCCCAGGCGATCAAACGCCTCCAGCGTCGAAAGCCGCGCGCGGGTTGCCTCGGAAAGGTCCTCATCCGGATCCGACAAAAGATAGGCCACCCCTTGAATGCGGCCCCGGCCGACCCGGCCGCGCAGCTGATGAAGCTGAGCCAGGCCAAAGCGGTCGGGCCGCCAGACCACCATGGTGTTGGCCCGCGGCACGTCCAGCCCGCTCTCGATGATGTTGGTGGCCAGAAGAACGTCCCCGTCGCCATCGGCGAAGCCGACCATCACCGCATCGGCCGCCTCGGCGGCCAGATCGCCGTGGGCCACACGCACTTGCAGCTCAGGGACGAGGCTGGCCAACTGGGCCTGCAGCAGATCGATGTCCTCGATCCGCGGCACGACGACGAAGCTCTGCCCGCCCCGGCGCTTTTCGCGCATGAGCGCCAGGCGCAGGCTGGCCGCATCGAAAGGGGCCAGGAACGTGCGGATAGGACGCCTGCGGGCGGGCGGGCTGGCGATGACGCTGACATCTTGTACGCCGATCATCGCCGCTTGCAGGGTCCGAGGGATCGGCGTGGCCGTCAGGGTCAGGAGATGGCCGTCCACGGCCATGGCGCGCAATTTCGCCTTTAGCGCCGCGCCGAACTTCTGTTCCTCGTCGATGATCATCAGCCCAAGGTCACTAAAGCCGATGTCCTTGCCCGCCAGGGCCTGGGTGCCGATCACCACGCCGATCTGGCCCGCTTCCAGGCCCTGCTTGACCGCCTGGGCTTGGGCGGGACTGACCAGGCGCGACAGGTGAGCCACGCCGATCCCCGTGCCGCAGAACCGCCGCTTGAAGGTTTCGACGTGTTGGCGAGCCAGGACCGTCGTCGGGGCGGCCAGGGCCACCTGGCGCCCGCTCAGGGCCACGGCGGCGGCCGCCCGTAAGGCCACCTCGGTCTTGCCAAAGCCGACGTCGCCGCACACCAGACGGTCCATGGGCCGTCCGCTGGCGAGGTCGGCCAGGACCGCCTCGATGGCGGCCGACTGATCGGGCGTCTCGGGATAGGCAAAGCGAGCGGCGAACTTGGCGTAGGCCGCCTTGGGCGCGACGATGGGCGGGCAGGCCCTTTCCTCACGCGCCTTGGCCAGGGCCACCAGTCGGGCGGCGGCCGCTTCCAGGTGTTGATGAACCTCGGCGCGCCGCTTGGACCAACCCTCGCCCTTGAGCCGGTCGAGGGTTACCGCGCTCTCTTCGGCCCCGTAACGCCAGACGCGGCCGATCTCCTCGACGGGCGCCTGCAGAATGTCGCCGCCATGATACTCCAGTTGCAAGGTGTCATGGCCTACGCCGTCAACCTCGATCCGGGCCAGATCACGCAGCACCCCCACCCCGTGATCTTCGTGCAGGACGACGTCGCCGGGGCGAAGTTCGGGTTCGGCCAAAAGATCCTGCAGGTTGGTCGCGCCGCGCGCGGCGGTGCGCCCGCCGACCACGTCGCTGGCGGCGATCACGGCAAGCTGGCTGGCCGCCTCGATGAAGCCGGTGTCGAGATCAAGCTCGATGCTGACCACTGCGTCCAGGGGACTGGCGAGCGCCTGCGCCCAGTCGGCGCAAGGCAGCGGTTTGAGTTCAAGACCACGGGCCAGAGCCCGGGCAAGAGGCCGAAGCTCCTGCCCCAAGCCTGTCAAGACCACGCGACGCCCGGCCTGACGATGATGGTCGACGAGATCGCAAAAGGCCCGGCCGGGATTGCGCTGGAGAGCAAGGTTGCTCACCGGTTCGAAGCCGCGCGTCTCCAGGCGCACGGCCGACCAGCTGGCGAGCGCCGCCTTCAGGTCCGCGCCCAGGAGGTTGAGGTCTCCGGGCGCGCCAGGCTCAGGGCCCGCCCCGCCGAGCGTCTTTCGCGCCTCGAAAGCGTCCAGCACGTGAGCCTCGACCTCGTCAAGGCGCGCCGCGGCCTTGACGTCCATGGAAAGCCTGGCCTTGGGCAAAAGCTCGAACAGCGAGACCAGTACGCCGTAGTGGTCGACCATGGCGTGCTCGGCCCCGGCTTGCCGCTCGGGAACCGCGCCATCGGCGCCGGGCCTGAGGATCAGCTCGCTCGCCGGGCCAAGGCGCAGGGTTTCGAGCTCGCCGGACGAGCGCTGGCTCAAGGGGTCGAAGGTTCGTATCTCGGCGATCCGGCCAGCGTCGAGCGCGATACGCACCGGGCAGGCGCCGTCCGCGGGGAAGATGTCGATGACCTCGCCCAGGAAGGCGATCTCGCCGGGCTCATCGATGCGCTCGTCGGCCACATATCCAGCGGCGGCGGCGAAGTCGCCAAGCACTTGGCGGTCGAGCACGTCGCCGCGCCGAAGTTCTAGCGCCGTCTCGCGCGCCAGCGCCGCCGGCGGCAGCTTCTGGACGATAGCCTCGGGCGAGGTGACCAAAACCCGCCGGCCCGCCGGCTGCGCAAGTCGCCCGAAGATCGCCATGCGCCGCCCCATCACATCCCGCGACGGCGAGGCGCGATCATAGGGCAGGCAGTCCCACGGCGGCAGCACCAGGACTTCGAGGCAGGGGGCGAAGCCAGCCAGGGCCCGGCCGATTTCCTCGGCGCGGCGTTCGCTGGACGCCAGGTGAACGAGGGTGGCTTGGCCCTTGGCGGCTTTACGCGACAGGGCTAGCGCCACGGCCGAAGCGGGCGGCTGGATGCTTGGCGCGCTGGACGCGCGGTGGTTGCGAGCGCCCGGCGCCAGGATTTCGCCGACGGTGGGGATGGGGCTCGCGGCCTGGGACATGGGGAAAAAAACTCTTGAAGACGCGCCCGCGCCGCCGCGTGCAGGGCCGAAACACTTCATGCCAGAGGAGGTTGCAGGCGCTGCTCAGGGAGGAGCCCACGAGGCCGCCCGGCGATCTTTTGACCTGGGCGCAGCATCAATCACGGAACGTTCGCGGGGAGGGCGCCGTTCAGCCTGCCCGACGGCAGCGCTTGGGCGTTGGCGCAGGCGCGAGGATCGCAAATTGTGGCGAGCAGAAGCACAGCCGTGGGCGCGGCGTCTCAGGCGCCTTGCGGCGCGGGATGAGATCATTCAGGGGCTCGAATGGGCCGGCCGACTCGGTTACGCCGCCCGCGGCGTCGTCTATCTGGGCCTGGGCGCAATCGTGCTCATGGCCGCTGTCGATCTGACGCCGCGGGCGCGCGGCGCCAAGGCGATGCTGGCGGCCTGGGCCGCCTGGCCGCCTGGTCTGGTGATCGTGACTCTTGTCTCGCTGGGCCTGCTGGGCTTTGCGATATGGCGCGGCCTGCAGGCCGGCCTCGACGCCGATCGCCATGGCGTGTCGCCCAAGGCGATCGCCGTGCGCGTCGGTCAAGCCGCCAGCGGGCTGATATACGGCGGGCTCGGGCTTTGGGGCCTGGAACTGCTCGACGCTTTCGAGGATGTCGGAGAGGCCGATGAGGAACAGGCCGCCCACGGCGCGGCCGCCACCGTCCTGAACTGGCCCCACGGCGAGGCGCTGCTGCTGGCGGCGGGCCTGACGCTCGTCGGCGTTGGGATAGGCAACGTCGTCCAGGGCCTGATGCAGGATTTCTCCAAGCGCCTGGCGTGCGATGCGCGTCTCTGCCGCGTCGTCGCGCCGCTGGCCCGGATCGGTTATGGGGCGCGGGGCTTGGCCACCCTGCCGGCCGGCGTCTTCCTCCTGAAGGCGGGGCTGGAGGCGCGTAGTGCTGACGTTCACAGCTGGGGCGGCGCTCTGCAGGCGCTTGAACGCCAGCCGTTCGGATCCTGGGTCCTGGGTCTGATCGCCTTGGGGCTGGCGGCCTTTGGTCTCTTTGGTTTCGTAGAGGCGGTTTTCCGACGCATCCGTCCCGCCCGGGCGCTCGCCTGATGGGCGGGGACGATCGCATCGCTCGCGCCAAGGCCGCTTCGCGAGAAGCCCGCGCGCCCACCCCCTGGTCGCGGCTGAGTGAAACCATCGGCGCCCCGATCGCTTATTGCGGATAATGGCAGGTAGGCTGGGCGGAATGACCTTGTGGCGCTGATCGGGCTCGGCGCGGCACTCTGCTCGATGGGGAGCTTCGTGCCTCAGTTGATCAAGATCTGGCGTGAGGGCGATGCTTCAGCCGTCTCGCTGCGAATGTTCGCCCTGACGGTTGCCGGCTTCACGCTTTAGACGGTCTATGGCGTCTTGCGTGGAGGCTGGCCGCTGGTGCTCAGCAATCTCGTCTGCCTAGGGCTGTCGGCGGCGATTCTGATTTCCAAGACGATCCTGGAGCGACGCTCAGCCTGAGGCCGTCATCGCCGCAGCCGTGCAAAACGCTGGCGCATCATGCCGCTCCGGCGTCGGGAACCTGAGCATTCGAGCCAAGGCGACTCATCACCGCGTGGAGCGCGGCAAACTGCACTGGCTTGGCCATGTAGCCGTCCGCCCCCGCCTGTACGCCCGCCGCGCGGTCGGCTTCCCCAGCGCTGGCGCTGAGCATCACGATGGGCACGCAGAACCCCTCGCAGCGTATGGCTCGGACGGCCTCCAAGCCGTCCATGACCGGCATGTTGACGTCCATGAGGACCAGGTCGAATCCGCCTTGACGGACAGCCGCCAGGCCTTCGGCGCCGTTCTCGGCCAAGACGCACAGGTGCCCAAGGCCCTCGAGCCAGGCGGCGAGGATGCGCTGATTGGCTGGGTGATCCTCGACGACCAGGACCCGGCGCGCGGTGGAGGCTGGATCTGGCGCCTCGGCCTCGGCGAGGATCTCGGGCGCTGCGCGACGCACCAGCGGCAGATCGATGACGAACCGTGAGCCCGCCTGGCTCGGCTCAAGACGAAGATCGCCGCCAAGCAGGCCGGCCACACGGCGGGAGATCGCAAGGCCAAGGCCCGCGCCGCCGTGGCGGCGCGTGCTGGAGCTGTCGACCTGGCTGAAGGCCTGGAAAAGACGGGCCTGGCCAGCGCCCGTCACACCCGGACCGGTGTCGGCGACCGTGATCCAAAGGCGCTCGGATCCTTGCGATGGGACCGCCTCGACAGTGACGCTGACGCCGCCGGCTTGGGTGAACTTCACCGCGTTGGAGAGCAGATTATGAAGCATCTGGCCCAGGCGGATCGGGTCGCAGAGCAAAGCGTCAGGGAGATCCGGGGCGAACGCCACCTCGAGGCTAAGGCCTTTCTCCTGCGCCCGGGGCCTCCAAAGGGCCGTGATGCGGCGAACGAGCGGCGCAAGCTCGACATCGACGAGCGAGACCTCCAGCTTGCCCGCCTCGATGCGCGCGAAATCCAGTATGTCGTCCAGGAGGCGGGCCAGGGTGCGGCCCTGCTCGTCGATAACCGCGACCAGTTCCTGCGCCGGCGCGTCCAAGGCGCCGTTGCGCAAGAGTTGCGCCGCCCCCAGCACCCCGTTCATGGGCGTGCGCAGTTCGTGGCTGATGACGGCCATGAACGCCGACTTGGCGTCGCTGGCGGCGGTCGCCTCGTCGCGGGCGATCTCAAGCGCGGCGATCAAGCGCGCCTGCTCGGCCTGGAAGGCGTCGATCTGCGCCTTGTGGACGCGCCCGAAGAACGCCTTGGTGAGGATCGCCGAGCCCGCCACGCCCGCGGCCGCCAGTAGCGCCCAACGCCCAGGCTCGCTGCGCGCGGTTGCGAGCACATAGGCCAGCACCACCAGATAAGGGGTCGCGACAATCAGGGCGCGCCTGGGGAGATGCCGAAACTGGGTCGCGACCAGGAGGACCCCGGCGAACAGGAACGTGATGGTCGCGACCAATGACCAGGGGCCATGGGTTCGCCACGCCAACAGCGGGGCCAAAGCCCAGGCCGCCGAGGTCAGGGTGGCGATCACGGTGAGCTCGGCGCCGACGCTGACCCGGGCGCTTCGCGTGAGAGCGCGCTCGATGCGCCCCCGCACCAGCCCCAGGACGCAGCAGGCGATGAACCAGCCAAAGGCGAGGTAAGCGTCGCAGCACACGCCGAGCAACAAGGCCCACGCGGCTAACAGCCAATAGCGAAGACCCTGAGCAATGACGATCGTCGACACGCCCGCGCGGCCCCCGCCTTCGGATGGACGGACCAAGAGGACATGGTTTTGCGGGGGTGGCGCCTGCAGGGACGACGAGGATGCGCGCGAGCTCATCGTCCTAGTTCACACGCAGGTGCTTAAGAGTCGATTATATCGATGTCGATATTTTCTACTCCGGCAGACCTTTTTGATGTCTGGGCGAAGTTGGTCTAGAACCTGACATATGGCGCAGAAAGATCCTGTCACCAGGGGCCCGATGGGTTCCGACGGCGCGTTCGACGAATTGCGCGTCGATCAGCAGCTCTGTCTGGCGCTGCAGACATCAGACAGCCTGGTGACGAGGCTCTATCGCCAGATGCTCGCGCCGCTCGGCCTCACTCACCCGCAGTACCTCGTTCTGATCTCGCTCTGGCAGGAGAGCGGGCGGGCGGCGATGGGCGACCTTCGGCGAATCCTGTGCATGGACACCGGGGCCGTCACCCCGCTCGTCAAGCGTATGAAAAGCAAGGGCCTGCTCGTCCGCTCGCGTGATGATGTGGACGAACGCAGGGTTTGGGTCGATCTGACGCCGCAGGGTTGGGCCCTGCGCGAGAAGGCTCTGGAGGCGCGGCGCTCCGTCGTGCGCCAGTTGCCGTTGACAGAGCCTCAAATCGCCGCCTTGCGCAGCGAGCTGCAGGCCATGAACGAGGCGCTGCTGACAGCCCTTCGAGACTAAGCGTCCGGCAGGTCAACGACCTTGTAGCGCGGGTATAACGGTTGCAGCCGCCGACGGCTCTGAACCGGGCGGCGTCTGACGTGTTCAGCCGACATGACCAATACCGCCCCGATCCGCTCCGCCCTCATTGGCGCCGTCGCCAGCGCCCGGTCGATGACCCCGATGGCCACCATCGCCTTGGCCCCCCTGGCCAGCCGCTCGACGCCCGGCAAGCTCGTCCTGCTCGATCACCCGCTGTTCAAGTTCGGCGCCCTGGCCGTGGGGGGTCGGCGAGCTGCTGGGTGACAACATGAAGACCGCCCCCGACCGTACGGTGTTCCTGGGCCTGCGGGCCCGGATCGCCAGCGCCGGCATCGCCGGCGCTGCCCTGGCGCCGCGCGGTCGCTAGAGGGCCGGAGCGGGCGTGGCGATCGCCACCGCCGCCCCGCTGGCCTATCTGACGCTGGCGGGACGCAAGCAGGCGATGGCGAAGTTCGGCCAGACGCCCAGCGGTCTCGTCGAGGACGCCCTGGTCGTCGCCGCGGGCGTGGCGACCATCGCTTTCTTCACGCACCAGCAGTGGGGCCACCGGCGGTGAAGGGAATCTCCACGCCAACCAGGTGTCGCCTGGCCGTCGGAGCGCTGGAGGCGCACCAGGTGAACCGGCCTTCGAGGAACCGGCTGCAAGCCTGACCGTTGGCACGGCGAGAGCTGGAGGACAGCGCCTTGGATGCGAACGCGGGTTATGCCCGAGCCCTGAGCCGCGCCTTCGGCGGGGCCCTGCTGTTTTCTTTTCCGCTGCTGATGACCATGGAGATGTGGTCGCTGGGCATGGCGGTGGAGCGCTGGCGCCTGCTGGTGTTTCTGCTGCTGACCCTGCCGATGCTGATCGGTCTGTCCTACTACGCCGGCTTCGAACCGACCTTTCGGCTGAAGGACGAGGTCCTGGACGCCTTGGCCGCCTTCGGCGTCGGCTTCCTGCTGGCAGCGGTCTTGCTGACCGTCTTCGGCGTGCTGCGGCGCGACGACATCCTCACCCAGGCCGGCCTTGGCAAGATCGCGCTGTGCGCCGCGCCCGCAGCCGTAGGCGCGCTTCTGGCCGGCAAGCAGTTGGGCGAGCGAGGACCCGGCGCGCGGGAGAAGGAACGCGCTGGCCCGCTCAGCGAGCTTTTCCTGATGGCGGTGGGGGCGGCGTTCCTGGCCTTCAACGTCGCTCCGACCGAGGAGATGGTGCTGATCGCCTACCAGATGGGGCCGTGGGCCACCCTGGCCCTGGTGGCGATCTCCATCCTGCTGCTGCACGTCTTCGTCTACCAGCTCGGCTTTCCTGGCGAGACGCGCCGTCGGCAGGCCGGCGACTTTCGCCGCACCTTCGTGGCCTTCACCTGCCCCGGCTACGGGGTCGCCCTGCTGATGAGCCTCTATCTGCTCTGGACCTTCGGGCGCACCGATGGGGTCGCCGCCCACGAAATCGCCACCATGACCGTCGTCCTTGGCTTTCCCGCCGCCATCGGCGCGGCCACCGCGCGCCTGGTGGTCTGATGGCCCAGAAGCCCAAAACCGTAAGTCGATCGCCAGCCTCCAGGGCGAAGGCCTCGCCCAAGCCGACGCCGGCGAAGGAAACGCCGGCCCTGGAATGGGCCTCGGCGGCCGTGGGGCTGGTGCTGGCCGCCACGGCCATCGGCTTCACGGCCTGGGACGCCGTGTTCGGCGCCAAGGGGCCGCCGGCCATCGAGGTGAATCTGGTCGAGGTCACGCCCACGGCTCACGGCTATGTCGCGCAGGTGGAGGCTTTCAATCACGGCGGAGAGCCGGCCGCCCAGGTCCAGATCGAAGGCGTGCTGTCGAGCGAGGGCGCGCAGCAGACCTCGGGCTTCACGATCGACTATGTCGCCGAGGGCTCCAAGGCGTCGGGCGGTCTGGTCTTCGAGAAGGATCCGAGGGCAGGCGAGCTGATGCTGCGCGCGACGGGTTTCGCCGACGCGTCCTGACGGCGTTGAACGCTAGTGACGCCAGAGGAATGGCGCTGATTGCCAAACGATGGCGATGGCGGCGAGGGTCGACGCCAGGGCCGACAGGCGCGGTACGAACACTCCGCCGAGACCGGGGCGGCGGGAGGCCCGCCAGGCCCGAACGGCCAAGGCGACTGCCGCCAGGACACAGGCGAGCGTCAGGCCCGCGAGAAGCCAGGTGAGCGGGGCCTGGTGCTCGTACGAGGATATGTCGACCAGACTGGCGATCGCATAGGCGGCCAGGAAATGCGCCGCCCACAGCACAAGACCGCCCAGCAGCGTGAGCCAGGCCCTCACGCCAGGCCTGCGGGAAAGAGGCGGGTGACGCCGAGCCCGACGAGGCCCTGGCCGGCGGTGTAGGCCAGGA
This sequence comes from Caulobacter sp. CCNWLW153, assembly GCF_036889365.1. Lineage (NCBI taxonomy): Bacteria > Pseudomonadati > Pseudomonadota > Alphaproteobacteria > Caulobacterales > Caulobacteraceae > Caulobacter > Caulobacter sp. CCNWLW153. The sequence goes on along the minus strand of NZ_JBAKFV010000006.1, from coordinate 1,174 downwards.
ACAGGCCGACGAGTTCTATCGTCGCTGGCCGGTCGGGGCCGACATAGCCATACAGCCGCCGCATCAGCACATAGAGCGCCATGATCGCCGCGACGGCGACGAAGAAGCCCTGCCAGGCCAGGATGGCGTGGACGATCGCGCCTTGAGCGCTGGCCTGCGGCGCAAGGCCGGTCGAACGCCACGACGACAGATCGACGCCGAAGGCCAGCCCCAGTAGGGTGGCGCTGGCGAGGACCATGGCTGTAGCCAGCCAAGGGCGCGAGAGCTGGCGTCTGGCCAGCAGGGCCAGGGCGCCGCCGCCGATGGCCGATGCCGTCGCGATGGCCAGCGAGGCGACGTCCGGCGGCGGACGCCAGGCGTCGGGATTGCGGCTCCACAGAAAGACGTAGGAGAAGACCGACATGGCCAGCACCATGCCGCCGACCACCAGGGTCACGACCATGGCCCACCAGCCGGTGCTCGACGGTCCGCTGGCGTAGGTGGGCAGCTCGATCCCGGCGCCGACGTCGACCGTCTGCTGCGGCAGAGGATGATCGAGGAACCAGCACCAGCGCAGCACGCAGAGGATGGCCAGAACGCCGCTCAGCACCGAGGCGGCGTAGGCCTGCACCGTCAGCAGCAGGAAGAAGCCGGCGGTGAACACCGCAGCCCAGACGTGCCAGCCCGAGGGGACGGGCATTCGCAGCAGGTGCTGGGGCTCGGCGTTGACCGGGCTGGTCACCAGGGTCTCGCGGCCGCCCGTGGGCGCGCCGGGCAGGAAGTAGCGTCCGGCGGCGACGTCTCGGGCGAGGGTCTTCTGGTCCCAGAGCGGATAGAGCGAGGTCACCACCGGGATGCTGCGGGTGGAGTAGAGGCCCGCCGGCAGCCACTCCAGTCCGCCGCCGCCGTAGACGTTGCCGGCCTCGCTGAAGCCGAAGGGTCGGAAATTGCGGATCATGTCGATCACCCAGATCAGCACCCCGGCGGCGAAGACGAAGGCGCCGATGCTGGAGATGAGGTTCGGCCACTCCCAGTCGCGACCAGCGGCATAGGTGTAGACGCGCCTGGGCATGCCCATCAGGCCGGTCAGGTGCATGGGCAGGAAGGCCAGGTGCATGCCGGCGAACATCAACCCGAAGGTCCAGCGGCCCAGGCGCTCGCTCAAGGGCCGGGCCGAGACCATCGGCGTCCAGTA